>CAZWUX010000289.1:0-5784 GCA_964637665.1 uncultured Anaerolineae bacterium | reverse complement strand
AACGACCAGTCGGCCAAAGGCGTGTATAAAGCCGCCGAAGAGCGCGACATCCGCATCCCCGACGATCTCTCGGTCGTCGGCTACGACAACATCCCCGAATCGATGTACATGGGCCTCACCACCGTCGACCAGCAAATCAGCCAGATGGGCTACATCGGCACGCAGATGCTGTACACGCTGATTCAGGGCGATGAGCTGGACGTAGACATCTTCAAGATCGACAGCAAGTTGATCGTAAGAGGGTCGTGTAAAGCCGTCTGAGCCAACCGGCGGCAGTAGTTGACGCTCTTTTTTTGGCAATTTCGGAAACGTTCCCGACAACGTTCTCGATAACAAGGAGGTGAGGCGGAGCAAAAAACAGCGGAGAAAAAGATACAGGTCTTTTATCCGACTGTCAGAGCAGAAAAAAAGACCTGCATCACATTGTGTGGAGTTGAAGCCACACCCCAGTATTTTAGTGAACAACCTGACTAAGATCAACGGAGAAGAATCATGCGTAAGCGAATCCTGTTTGCCGCTATCCTTATGCTGGCTGCCAGCCTGCTTCTGGCGGCCTGCGGTGGCGCTGCCACGCAACCGGCAGCGGAAGAACCGGCTACTGAGGAGCCGATGGAGGAACCGGCTACCGAAGAGCCGATGGAGGAGCCAACCGAAGAGATGACGGAGGAACCGACAGAGGAAGCTGCTGCCGCGGAACCCGTCACCATCGAGTGGTGGCACATCACGTCGGACCCCGGCCCGCATCAGGATGCGTGGCAGGCGATGGCTGACGCCTACATGGCGGAGCTCCCGAACGTCACGGTCGACATCACCATTCTGGAGAACGAGGCCTTCAAGTCGAAGCTGACGACCGTCATGCAGGCGGGCGAGCCGCCCGACCTGTTCCAGAGCTGGGGCGGCGGCACGATGAACACCTACGCCGATGCCGGGCTGCTGCGTGACATCACCCCTGAGGTCGAGGGCGAGTGGGGCGATTCGTTCGGCGCAGGCGCGCTGGGCGTCTACGCGTACAACGGCGTGCAGTACGGCGTGCCCTGGGACATGGGCATGGTCGGTTTCTGGTACAACAAAGACCTGTTCGCGCAGGCCGGGATCGACGCGCCGCCCGAAACGTGGGAGGAGTTCCTCACAGACGTGCAGATGCTGAAGGACGCCGGGATCACCCCCATCGCGCTGGGTGAGGGCGAGAAATGGCCGGGCCACTTCTACTGGGTCTACCTGGCTACGCGCATTGGCGGGCAGCAGGCGTTTCTCGCCGCTACCAGCCGCGAGGGTGCGTTTACCGACGCGCCGTACGTGCAGGCCGGTGAAGAACTCCAGCGTCTCATCGCGCTGGAGCCGTTCCAGGAAGGCTTCATGGCCGCGAGCCACAACGACTCGGAAGCCATCATGGGCGATGGCGAGGCCGCCATGCTGCTGATGGGCCAGTGGGCGCCGGAAGTGATGCGCGTCAACAGCACCAGCGGCGAGGGCATCGGCGATGCGCTCGGCTTCTTCGTCTTCCCCGCCGTCGAGGGCGGCGCTGGCGCCATCACCGATGCGATGGGCGGCGGCAACGGCATCGCCGTAGGCCGTGACGCCCCGGACGAGGCGGTCGACTTCCTGCGCTACCTGACCAACGTCGACAACCAGATCACGCTCACGGAAATCGGGGCCATCGTCCCGGTGGTGAAGGGGGCCGAAGAGGCCATCACGAACCCCGCCATGGTCCAGGTCTTCGAGGGCGTGAATCAGGCCCAGTACTTCCAGCTTTACTACGACCAGTACATGGCCCCCGCCGTCGGCGAGGCCGTCAACGACTCGGTGGAGGGCCTCTTCGCCGGGACGATGACGCCGGAGGAGGTCGCTCAGGCCATCGACGACGCGTACGTGGCAAACCTGGAGCAGTAGTTCGCAGGCCGCGTCGATCAGCACGCCTGACCGGCGCCTAGCACCGCGAGCGGAGCAGGTGAGGCCATCCGCCTTGCTCCGCTCGCCATAATCCCGCTCGATCTTGTACCTGCATCGGATGTGGTCACAGGTGATGCTCGCGCGCCGCACCGCGCAGCCACGCATCCCTCTGATAAAGGGGCTGACCTTGCAGCACATACCACAAATCGGATCGAAAACGGAGATCGCCCAGATCGCCCGGATAGGCAAGGCCCGCCGGAACCAGCCGATCTTCATCATCCTGTTCCTGCTGCCTGCCGCCGCGCTCTTTTTTACGTTCGTGCTGTTCCCGATCGCACAGGCGGGCTACTACAGTCTGTACCACTGGAACGGGCTGGGGCCGCTCGAAAATTACGTCGGCTTAGAGAACTTCGCGACCCTGATCGCCCACAAACCGTTCAGACAGGCATTGCTGCATAACCTGATCATCATCGCCCTGTCGCTCACCATTCAGCTTCCGATCGCGCTGGCGCTGGCGATCCTCGTCCGGCGGAAGCTGCCCGGCAGGGTCATATTCCGCACGATCTTCTTCACCCCCTACATCATTTCCGAAGCGATTACGGCGGTGCTGTGGTCGTTCATTTTTAATCCCCGGTTCGCCGCAGCCGATGTCATCAATGCTGTGCTGGATACGGTGATCCCCTTTTTCAAGCCGGGCCCCTGGCTGGGCGATCCGCACAAAGTCCTCATCGCTATTTTTATCGTGCTGACGTGGAAGTACTTTGGGCTGCACATGATCCTCTACATCGCCGGTTTGCAGCAGATTCCCAGAGAGGTCGAGGAATCAGCGAGCGTGGACGGCGCGAACGGCCTGCAAGTGCTGTGGTACATCACGATCCCTATGCTGTCGCGGACGATCTTCACGTCGGTGTACCTGTCCGTGCTGGGGTCGATCCAGCAGTTCGCCCTGGTATGGCTGATGACGGAGGGTGGCCCGGTCAACGCCAGCGAGGTGCTGACCACGTACATGTACCGGCACGGCTTCGTCAGCTTCCGGCTGGGTTATGGCGCAGCCGTGGCGCTCGTCCTGTTTTTGATCTGCCTCATGTTTTCGATCGTTTATCAGCGGTTGTTCATGCGAGAGGAATACGCCGGGCTTGCCGACTGAGCGGAGGGGGAAAATCCGCGCAGCGCTTACGGCTTACAGCCCGATCTGGTCACGAATAGAGGGAAGCGATTACGATGTCGATTATCCAGTCACACTCGCTGAGGAAAGTGCTCGTCCGCGTTGCGAAGTACGTCGTGGCAGTGGTCGTCTCGCTCATGATCCTCGGCCCACTGTTCATCGCCGTGTTCGGCGGCTTCAAGGAATCAGGCGAGCTGATCAACAGCCCGTTCACGCTGCCCCGACAGTGGATACTGGACAACTATGAGTACATCTTCACGCTGGACACGTTCTGGCAGCAGCTCGCGAACAGCGCCTTCGTCATGGTGGGGACGATCCTGCTGGCGACCTTCAGCGCGAGCCTCGCGTCGTTCGTGTTCGCCCGGATGCGGTTCAAGGGGCGCGACACGATCTTCAACGTGTTCATGATCGGCCTGATGTTCCCCATCGTGGTCGCCATTCTGCCACTGTACATTTTGCTGCGCCAGATCGGCATGATCAACAGCCTGCCCGGCCTGATCCTCGTCGAGGCGGCCTTCCAGCTATCGGGCATGATCCTGATCCTGCGGGGGTTTTTCCGCTCCATCCCCAGAGAACTCGAAGACGCGACGTACATCGACGGCGGCACGCCTTTCACGTTCTTCTGGCGTGTGCTGCTGCCGCTGTCGCGGCCCGCGCTGGCTGCCAACGCCGCGCTGGCGATGGTGTTTAGCTGGAACCTGCTGTTCCTGCCACTCGTCACGCTGAACGATGAGGAGCTTTACACGCTGCCGCTGGGCACGATGCAGTTCTTCGGCCAGTACACGGCGAACTGGTCGCGGCTGATGGCCTTCATCGTGGCGGCCATGCTTCCGGCCATCGTGTTCTACCTGATCGCCGAGCGGCAGATCGTGGAGGGGTTAACGGGCGGCGCGATCAAGGGCTGACCGGGGCACCGGGTAGGCCCTATTCCTTAGAAAACACAACGGGCAGGCTCCCTTCTGAACCAGACTCGTGACCTGAGAGCAGCCCAATTCGCGTGAGAACTCTGGAGCCAGACATGAATCAGACGGCGGTCCCCACTTTTGAAGAGCGCGCCGACGCCCTCATCGCGGCGATGACGCTCGAAGAAAAAATCTTACAGATGGTATACGATGCTCCGGCCATCGAGCGGCTGGACATCCCGGCATACAACTGGTGGAACGAGGCCCTGCACGGAGTCGGGCGGGCAGGCGTCGCAACAGTGTTTCCGCAGGCGGTCGGGCTGGCGGCGACGTGGAATCCCGACCTGATAGGGCAGGTTGCAGACGTCATCTCCGACGAGGCGCGCGCCAAGCACCACGAGACGGCGCGGCGCGGCATCCGCCAGATTTACACCGGCCTGACGTTCTGGTCGCCCAACATCAACATCTTCCGCGATCCGCGCTGGGGCAGGGGGCAGGAAACCTACGGCGAGGACCCCTACCTCACCGCGCGGATGGGCGTGGCCTTCGTCAAGGGGCTGCAAGGCGACGACCCCTGTTATCTGAAGCTGGTCGCGACGCCCAAGCACCTTGCCGTACACAGCGGGCCGGAGCCGGGCCGCCACCAGTTCGACGCACAGATCGACGAGCGCAGCATGCGGGATTTCTATCTGTTCGCCTTCGAGGCCTGCGTCAAAGAGGCGAAGGCCGCCTCGGTGATGGGCGCGTATAACCGCGTCAACGGGGAACCGGCCTGCGCCAGCCCGACACTGCTCCAGAAGATTCTGCGTGACGAGTGGGGCTTCGACGGGTACATCGTCTCGGACTGTTGGGCCATCCGCGACATCTTCGAGCATCACAAAGTGGTCGCCACCGCCACCGAGGCCGCCGCGCTGGCGGTTAAAACCGGCTGCGACCTGAACTGCGGCAGAGTGTACCCCGCCCTGCTGGACGCGGTCGAGCAGGGGTTGATCGACGAGGCGGACATCGACCGGGCCGTGCGGCGGCTGTTCGTCGCGCGCTTCCGGCTGGGGATGTTCGACCCGCCGGAGAAGGTGCCCTACACGGACACCCCCTACGCGATCATCCGCGCACCGGAGCACTGCGCTCTGGCGCGCGAAGCCGCGCGTGAGTCCATCGTGCTGCTGAAGAACGAGGGCGATCTCCTGCCGCTGCCCAAAGACATCGGCTCCATCGCCGTGATCGGGCCCAACGCCAACAGCCTGCCGGTGCTGCTGGGCAACTACAACGGCACGCCCGACGAGGCCGTGACGCCGCTGGAAGGCATCCGCGAGGCGGTGGGGCCGGAGACGGTCGTTTATTACGCGCCGGGCTGTGAGATCGCGCCGGGCGTGCCGCCTTATGAGGCGATCCCCTCGGCCTGCCTGCGGCCTCTCGCCCCGGCGGGCGGGGAGGCGGGCCTCGACGCGGCATACTATGACGGCGATGGCCTCGCGGGCGCGCCCGCCGTGCGGCGTGTGGACCGGCAGGTGGACTTCGTGTGGAAAGACGCACCGCCGCTGGACGATGATTGGGGCAAACCGTTCGGCGCGACGTGGGAGGGCTACCTCGTACCGCCGGTCAGCGGAACCTACTGGCTGGGCGTCAACGGTCACGGCGATTACGCTCTGTACCTAGATGATAAGCGGATCGTTCACAGCGATGTAATCCACCATCCGATACTCACCACGCGGCCCGTCGATATGGAGGCTGGCCGCCTGTATCGCGTCCGGCTGGAACTGGTAAACCGGGGGCTCGATCCACAGATACAGCTTCTATGGGCTATCCCCGGCGTGGATCACGAGACGC
>CAZWUX010000288.1:0-5790 GCA_964637665.1 uncultured Anaerolineae bacterium | reverse complement strand
TGGAGCTGATCACCCCGGTGGCGCTGGAGAAGGGGTCGAACTTCGCCATTCGCGAGGGCGGCCTGACCGTCGGCGCGGGCGTCATCACCGAGATTCTGGAGTAGGTCGACCATTTGAGGACATAAACGGGGCCGCCCAGACGGCCCCGTTTTTCGATTGAGAGAAACATGGCAAAGAAAGACGTTCGACCGGTTATCACGCTGGAATGTACTGAGTGTCACGAGCGGAACTACACGACCGAGAAGAACCGGCGTAACGATCCGCAGCGCATCGAGTTGATGAAGTACTGCTCACGGTGCAAGACGCACACCCTGCACCGCGAGTCCAAGTAGTAAATACTGGCGAGAGGGGTGCCGTGTGGTATAATACTTACGGCACACCGAACGCAGGCGAGTAGCTCAATTTGGCAGAGCAACGGTCTCCAAAACCGTAGGTTGCGGGTTCGAGTCCTGCCTCGCCTGCCTATATCGGAGACCATAAGACACCGCCTCAGTGCGGTGTCTTGACCTGTAGCGAATGAGTGATTGTTTAATTCGCATCTGTTAGTATTGAGGGAACAACGTGGCACGCAAAAGCGCTTCGGGCAGAGGACAACAGCGCAAGAGCGGCAAGAGCCAGAACCGGATTATCCGGTATTTTCAGGAGACCCGCGAAGAGCTACAGAAGGTCACCTGGCCGAGCCAGGATGAGACTCTGCGGCTCACCGGAATTGTTCTGGCGACGACCGTAGCTTTCTCCGCCGCACTTGGTTTACTTGACTTCATCTTCCAGCGGCTTGCTAGTCTTCTGGTCTGACGGGCGGAGCGCTCCACGCGCCCTGCGCGGGATGAGAGGATATTGTCGTGGTTGACGAAGACCTGATTGCGGCGGACGGCGAACTCGAAGACGATGACGACGCGCCGTTTGCAGAAGAAGATGGCGGCGAGCCTGAGGGCCTGGGGCTGTTCGCCAGACTGAGCGCCGTCGAGGCTGAGCAAGCCGAGGCCGAGGAAGCCGAAGTCGAAGAGGAACCGGAGCCTGAGCTAACGCTTGAGGAGGCGCTCGCTGCGCCGATATTCGGCGAGAGGCAGGCGGAGGAGCAAGAGGAGACTCCTGAGCCTGACGAGGCGGTGGACCTGCCGGAGGGCGACGACCGGCACTGGTACGTCGTTCACTGCTACTCCGGCTACGAGAACAAGGTCCGCCATGCCATCGAGCAGCGTATCGAGACGATGGGCATGGACGATAAGATTTTCGACGTGATCGTGCCCACCGAGGAAGAGATCGAGATCAAAGAGGGGAAGCGCCGCACGGTCGAGCGCCGCGTTTTCCCCGGTTATGTGCTGGTCCAGATGATCATGGACGAGGACTCCTGGTACGTCGTGCGGAACACGCCCGGCGTCACCGGGTTTGTCGGGATGGGCAACACGCCCACCCCGCTGAGCGGGCGAGAAGTCTCCCAGATCATGAAGCGCATGGAGGCCGAGGCCCCGGTCGTCAAGGTGACGTTCCGGCCCGGCCAGAAGGTGCGCATCATCGACGGGCCGTTCAACGACATCGTGGGCGTGGTGGACGAGATCGATATGGAGCGGGCGAAGGTCCGCGTGATGGTCTCGTTCTTTGGCCGCGACACGCCCGTCGAGCTTGACTTCTTGCAGGTCGAGAAAACCTAGCAGCCAACTTTATACCCTGTTGGAATGGACGCGTGAGGGCGGTCGTTACTGACGGAGACGGCCCTGCGCTGAGCATTACCGGAGAGGAAATACGTCATGCCTAAGAAAGTTGTTTCGATCATTAAGCTGGAGATTCCGGCGGGCAAGGCCAACCCGGCCCCGCCCATCGGCCCGGCGCTGGCGCAGCACGGCATCAACCTGATGCAGTTCTGCAAGGAATACAACGCCCGCACGGCCAACCGCATCGGCGACATCATCCCCGCCGAGATCACGGTCTTTTCGGACCAGTCGTTCAGCTTCATCCTGAAGACCCCGCCCACCGCCTCGCTGATCCGCAAGGCAATCGGCATCGGCAAAGGCTCAGGCGAGCCGAATGTCAACAAGGTCGGCGAGCTGACGCGCGATCAGGTGCGCGAGATCGCCGAGGTGAAGATGCCTGACCTCAACGCAAACGACATCGAAGCTGCGATGCGGCAGGTCGAAGGCTCTGCCCGCAGCATGGGTGTCATCATCGTCGACTGAATCATCCCGCTGGTAGCGTGGGAGGGACGCCCGCACGGGCGTCCTGTTTGCACCACAAGGAGCAATAACCAACATGGCAAAACACGGAAAACGGTACGAAGACGCCCTGAAAGAGTTTGACCGCGCGACGGAGTACGAGCCGAGCGAGGCCATCGGCCTCGTGAAGCAGCTTGCGAAGGCCAAGTTCGATGAGACGGTCGAGGTTCACTTCCGGTTGGCCATCGACCCCCGGAAGGCCGAGGAGCAGGTGCGGGATGCGATCGTCATGCCCGCCGGGCTGGGAACTTCGGTGCGCATCCTCGTCTTCGCGGAGGGTGAGGCCGCGCACATCGCCGAGGAGGCGGGCGCGGACATCATCGCCAGTGATGAGGAGATCGCGCGCATCGGCGATCAGGGGTGGACGGAGTTCGATGTCGCCATCGCCGTGCCGGAGATGATGCGCAAGATCGGGCGGCTGGGTAAGGTGCTCGGCCCGCGCGGTCTGATGCCAAGCCCCAAAGGCGGCACGCTCGTCCCGCCGGAGGACATCCCGCGCGTGATCGAGGAAGCGCGGGCAGGTCGTGTCGAGTTCCGCAACGACCGGACCGGCAACGTCCACATCGCGATCGGCAAGGCAAGCTTCGACGCCGACGCGCTGATGCTCAACCTGCGCGCCGTGATGGACGCGATGCGGCGGCTGCGCCCGCCCTCGGTGCGCGGCCAGTTCATCCGCAACATGGTCGTCACCTCGACGATGGGGCCGGGCATCAAGGTCGATCCGTTCGCAGCCATCGCGCTCGATCCGCCCGCCTGATCTCACAACGATTTTACGAAAGGCACGCTTGCTATGGCGTGCCTTTTTTGATTCTATGGTGGCGAACCCGGCGCGGGCGCGTTACAATCTGCCCCGCGTTGAGAGAACGCCGACCAACCGAATACGGATGTTCGTTCTCACCGTAGACCGCTGGTGCCGCTGCCGGGTTTGACCCGGTGAGCGGCTGAAAACTGCCCGCCGAGGTGAAGGACACGCCGCTCCGCGTGAATCAGTTTGTCGCGCTGTGAAGTCGTGATCTTCGCCTGTCCGGGCGAAGATTTTTCTTTGCAGGCACGCTGCGCCGCGAAAACCGGCGCGGGGAGGATGGGCGCGAGCGCCTGTCCGGTGCGGTGCGTAAGGAGGTGAGTGAAGATTGCCGCTCAGTAGGGAAAGTAAAGAGGCCCTGGTCGAAGAGTACGCTGACCTGCTCGAACGCAGTAACGCCATCATCTTCACCGAATATCGCGGCCTGAACAACCCGGAGATGACCCGGCTGCGCCGCGCGGTGCGCGAGGCGGACGGCGTCTATCAGGTCACGAAGCTGACGCTGCTCCAGCTTGCGCTGGAGAAGATCGGCTATCCGGTGCCGGAGGATATGCTGACCGGGAAACCGATCGCCGTCGGGTTCTGCCTGGACGAGGTCCCCGCCGTTGCGAAGGCGATCGTCGACTTCGCGGAAGATGAAACCGAAGACCTCGTGCTGCACGGTGGAATGCTGGGTCAGGATTTCCTGACCGCCGCGCAGATCGAGGCGCTGGCCGAACTGCCGCCGCTCGACGTGCTGCGTTCGCAGCTTATCGGGCTGCTCGATGCCCCGGCGTCACAGCTTGTGGGCGTCATCCAGGCAGGCGTCGCGCAGATCGTCAACGTACTGAACGCCTACGCGCAGCAGGAAGAGGGCGGTGAAGCCGCCGAAGCCGCTGCCGCTGGCTGATTAAATCGCAAATAACGGAATCCCCGTTTCTGCTATCACATCTGGAGGATAATGATCAATGGCTGATCTCGAAAAACTGGTTGAGGACCTCAGCGAACTGACGCTGCTTGAGGCCGCGCAGCTTAAGGACATGCTCGAAGAGAAGTGGGGCGTTTCCGCCGCCGCGCCGATGGCGATGGCCGCGATGCCCGGCATGGGCATGGCTGCCGCCGAGGCCGAAGAGGAAAAGACCGAGTTCGACGTGGTGCTGACCGACATGGGGCCGAAGAAGATTCAGGTCATCAAGGCGGTCCGTACGCTGACCGATCTCGGCCTGAAGGAAGCCAAGGACCTCGTCGAGAGCGCGCCCAGCCCCGTGCTGGAGGGCGTTCCGAAAGAAGTCGCCGAGGACGCGAAGGCCACGCTTGAGGCCGAAGGCGCGTCGGTCGAAGTCAAGTAACCACGCACTCCGACATCGCACAGGGCAGGGGATGGCGCAGCGGTCGCGCCGCCCCTGTTTTGCTTTTTTTCAAGCGGGGTAAAACCCCCCGCGAGGGTGCTGCACAACTTACGTCATGCAGCACCCTCGTCCGCCCCCCTTTCTGGGGGGCCAGTTTGAGCGTCAGCGAGAACCGGGGGGTCTGCCTGTAATTCCCCTTACCGTACCGTCTTTACATCATCTCGACGGCCATCGCGACGGCCTCACCGCCGCCCAGACACAGCGCGGCCAGCCCGCGCGCCAGCCCGCGCTGCTTCAGCGCGTGGATGAGCGTCACGAGCACGCGCGCACCGCTGCACCCGACCGGGTGGCCGAGCGCGATCGCGCCGCCGTGCACGTTGACCTTGTCCCAGTCCCAGGCGTAGCCCTGCTCCTGCATGTCGCGCCCGTTGGCGAGCACCTGCGCGGCGAACGCCTCATTTAGCTCGATCAGGTCCACGTCGTCGAGCGTCCACCCGGCGCGCTCCAGCGCGACGGGCATGGCGCGGGCCGGGGCGATGAAAATGCGGCGCGGATCGACCGCCGCCTGCCCGTAGGCGACGATGCGGGCCAGCCCCGGAGCGCCCATCGCGTCAGCGTGGGCGCGGCTCGCCACGACGAGAGCCGCCGCCCCGTCGTTTAACCCCGGCGCGTTTCCGGCGGTGATGCGGCCATCCGCCCGAAACACAGGCAGCAGACCGCTGAGTGCATCGAGCGACGTATCGCGGCGTGGAGCCTCGTCGACCGCGACGGTGACCGCGCCACGCCTACCGTCGACCGTGACGGGCGCGATTTCGTCCACAAAATATCCCCCATCTATCGCGCTGATGGCCTTCCGGTGGCTCTCCAGCGCGTAGCGGTCCATCTGCTCGCGGGTCACCTCGAACTCATCCGCGATGACCTCCCCGGCCTCGCCCATCATCCAGTTCTCGAACGAGCACCACAGGCCATCGGTGATGTTGGCGTCGAGCATCATCCGGTTGCCGTACTTCACACCGCCGCGCATCCCCCGCACGAGGTGGGGGGCCTGGCTCATGCTCTCCATGCCGCCCGCCACGTAGAGGTCGCCATCCCCCGCGCGGATGGCACTGGCGGCCAGCATGACGGTTTTCATGCCGGAGCCGCAGACTTTGTTGACCGTCGTCGCGCCCACGCGGGCGGGCAGCCCGCCGTTGATCGCCGCTTGGCGGGCCGGGGCCTGCCCGGCCCCCGCCTGCACGACCTGGCCCATCAGGACCTCGTCGATGGATGCCGGATCGATCCCCGCGCGCCCGACCGCCTCTCGAATGGCCGCCGCACCGAGAGAAGGGGCGCTCAGCGAAGCCAGCGCGCCGAGCAGCTTCCCGACGGGGGTGCGGACCGCGCTGAGGATGACGGCCTCCCTGCGCCCGTCTCCGCCCTCGTTTGCCGCCATCAGGTCTCCTTATCCATC
>CAZWUX010000287.1:0-5795 GCA_964637665.1 uncultured Anaerolineae bacterium | reverse complement strand
GGCGTCTATGGCCTCGTCGGCGAGACGGTCGAGGGCGGCGCGCACGGTCTCGCCCTCGTTCACGCCGAGGGTCAGTTGGGCGGTGCGGCCCTCGAATATGGTGAGAAGCTGCTCGATGGACAGCGTGCCAAGCTGGCGGGCGACCTCCTGGGCGACGGCCTGATCGCCCAGCGAGGGATGGCCGCCGGGCAGGAGGGGCGTTTCGAGTGATACAAGAAGGTCGTCGGGGTTGGCGCCCCCGTCGACGGCGGGGCGCGCGCCGATCAGGACATGGGTCGAGAAGGCTTCGGCCTCGCGGCCCCGGTCGATGGATGGGTTGGTGACGACGGCAACCGTCTCTTTGAAAAAGTCGGCGAGATTGACGCGGTTCTGGCTCAGGGCGGCCAGTGGACCGTCGTGGCCGAGCGAGCCGATCAGGTCTTTGCCGGTGGAGGCCAGCGAGTCGATCTCGCGGGTGTGCTCGCGGCCCCAGCCCGCCGCCGCCAGCGCGGCCACCGACAGGTCGTAGGGGTGAGCGTGCCAGGGCATCGAGGACAGGGTTGGATCGATCAGCGTAAGCTGCTGCGCTCCGCCCGGTGTGGTGGTGCGCCGGGTAGCCACATCGACCGCCGCAGTGGCGACCGACGCTCCGCGTGGAGATGCTGGCCTACGCGGCCCAGAGCGGGTCATCCACCCACCCTCCGACCAGCCGGAGGAAGGCGACACGGGTGGAATCCCGGAGGCGTCGAACGGCGCGTGCTGGAAGGCGCGGCCCGCCACGCGCTCGCGGACGCGGTCGTGGGTGAGGACATCGATCCCCTGGCCCCGGTTGATGAGCAGGGCCATCTTCTCGCCGGGGGCGAAAGGGCGGGGATCGGTGACGACGTTCTCCAGTGGGACTGCGCCGCGCTCGGAGCTAAAGATGTACTCCTTCTCGGTCTCGGTGAACCACAGGGGACGCAGGCCCAGCGCGTCGACGCTGAACACGGCCACGTCGCCGTAGCGGGCCACGATGGCCGCCGGACCCTGCGCGTAGGGGCCGTAGGCCTGGCGCATGACGCGGTAGGCGGATCGCAGGGCGGGGGGCAGCAGCTCAAGCTCGTGGGGGACGGGGGGGAAAATCAGCTCGATGGCCTCGATGAGGTCGAGGCCGTAGACGGCGCACAGCGTGTGCAGCGCGCGGTCGATATCCTGTGAGTCGGAGCCGTCGGCGGGCAGTATGGCGTCGATCTGGCGGGCCTCCTGACGGAAGCGGCTGATGGTGTTGATCTCGCCGTTGTGGCCGAGCAGGGCGAAGGGCTGGGCGCGCTCGCAGCTTGAGACGGTGTTGGTCGAGTAGCGGGCGTGGCAGAGGACCATCGCGGTGTCGTAGGCGCGATCCTGCAAGTCGGGATAGTAGCGGGACAGGGCCTCGACGGAGCCGCGCACCTTATAGACGACGGTGTGCGAGCTGAGTGAGGCGAAATGGACGGGCAGGGCGCTCTCAAGGCGGGTGGTGGCGTCGAGCAGGCGGCGCTCCACGTCGGGGGCGTCGGAGTAGCCCGCAAGCTGCCACAGGGTGGATGGATCGCGGCGGGCCATGCGTCCCAGCGCCTCAGGGCGGACGGCGGCAGGCCCCTCGATGAGCAGTTCCAGCCCGGCGTCGTCGAGGTGGCGATCCAGCGCATCGCGGATATCGTCGAAGGCGACGCCATAAGGCACAAACAGGTGGCCGACCCAGAAACCGGGGCGCGTCGCGAGGGACGCGCGCAGCCCGGCCTGGCTCAGACGCCTGGCCCACAGGCGGCGGGGGATGTCGGTCTGGACGCCAGCGCCGTCGCCCTCGCCGTTGACGAACCCGGTGCGGTGGCCCATGTTGGCGACCGCGCCCAGACCACGCTTGAGTGTGCCGAATGTGCTCTGGCCCTGTTTGCGGGCGCTGAGATAAATCGCGCAGGAGTCGCGCTCCGGGCCGTAGGGTGCGCGTTCGTCAACATCGGTGCGGATGTGGGTGGCTGCCATCTTCTTCTCCTGTCAGGCGTCGTCGTCCGGGGGGCAGGCTGGCCCTTGGCGTTATGAGCGGGCCGCGACAGGGCCGGTCGGATGGCCCCGCTCGATCGGCCCGGAACGTGCATTCTGACCGGCGGCGTGTATCCGGCTCAGTGCACAAAACACGCCCCCTATCTCACCCGATCCATAGGGGCCGTTTCTTACCGCGTCTTCATTCTAAGGTAGATAGGGTGAAGGTTGAATGACCCGTTTGGGTAATAGCCCCTCCCGACCCTCACCCCGTACAATCACATTCGTCAACCGTGGAGAGCGGGCAGTGAGGGCGGTTTGGAGGAACCGGTGTTGCAACGTCAGCCGGAGCCGCCGGACCGCCCCCACCCGTTCAGACGGCGGAAGACATTCATTTATTCACCGCTGCTGCCTGTGGTATCTAAAAAAGCCAAAGGAGACCTGACGATGACGAATGGTACGCCGAAGCTGAGGTCGCTTAAGGAAGTCGCCGACCTGGCCTATGGCCGGAACGGGGACGCAGACGGAGCCGACTCGGTTATCACGTCGGACATCGAGCGCTGCGAGACGCCGGGGGACGTGCTCGATTACGCTAAAAAGCGCAACCTGTCCATCGTGGACTTCAAGTTCACCGACCTGTTCGGGCGGTGGCATCACTTCAGCACCCCGATCACCTATCTGGAGGAGAGCCTGTTTGAAGAGGGGATCGGCTTCGATGGGTCGAGCATCCGGGCCTTTCAGGACATCCACGAGTCGGACATGATCCTGTTCCCGGACCCGGCGTCGGCGGTGGTCGATCCGATCATGGAGATTCCGACGCTGAGCCTGACGTGCAATATCTATGACCCGCTGACGCACGATCCGTACAACAAAGACCCGCGCTGGGTCGCGATGAAGGCAGAGAACTACCTGCGAGAGTCGGGGATCGCGGATATTAGCTACTGGGGGCCGGAAGCCGAGTTCTTCGTGTTCGATGGCGTGAGCTTCGACTACCAGACACGGGGCGCGCACTTCGAGATCGAGAGTGATATGGGGTCGTGGGAGGCGCGCCGCCGCTTCGATCAGCGGTGGGGGGCCAACCTGGGCTACCGTCCCGAAATGAAGCGCGGCTACTTCCGCGTGCCGCCGGTCGACCGGCTGCAAGATTGGCGCTCGGAGGCCATCCTGCGGATGATGGCGGTCGGGATCGACGTGGAAGTGCATCACGGTGAGGTCGCCTCGGCGGGGCAGCAAGAAATCGACCTGAAGTACACGACCCTGACCCGCAGCGCGGATCAGATGCAGTGGTACAAGTACATCCTGAAGAACGTGGCCGTCGGGCACGGCAAGACGGTGACGTTCATGCCGAAGCCGATGTATGAGGACAACGGCTCAGGGATGCACACGCACCAGAGTTTGTGGAAAGATCAGGGCAATGTGTTTTTCGACGTGGACGGCTATGCCGGGCTGAGCCAGGCCGCCCTGTGGTACATCGGCGGGATCATCAAGCATACGCCCGCGCTGCTGGGCCTCGTCGCGCCGACGACGAACAGTTACAAGCGGCTGGTGCCCGGTTATGAGGCCCCGGTGATGATGGCGTACAGCCAGCGCAACCGTTCGGCCTGCGTCCGCATCCCGGTTTACTCGCAGAGTGAGGGCGCGAAGCGCATCGAGTACCGCAGCCCGGACCCGACCGGCAACCCGTACCTGTCGTTCGCGGCGATGCTCATGGCGGGCATCGACGGGATCATCAACAAGATCGACCCCGGCGACCCGATGGACCTCGACCTGTACGAATCGGACGTAGAAGTGCCGCAGGTGCCGGGATCGCTCAGCGCCGTGCTCGACAACCTCGAAGCGGATCACGACTTCTTGCTGCGTGGTGACGTGTTCACCACCGACCTGATCGAGATCTGGATCGAGTGGAAGCGCAAGCATGAGGTCGATGCGATCCGTATGCGGCCACATCCCTACGAGTACGCGCTGTACTACGATATGTAAAAAAGTGCCAAGTGCAAAGTAAAAAGTGCCAAGTGGGATGTATACGGCGCTGATGGCAGTGTGAAGTCATGAAAGGAAGCGCCGGGCATAGAGGGGAAAATGCCCGGCGTGGAACAAGAGTGCGCGGTGCGGTGGCAGCGATGAGCTAAAACAGCACGATAGTGACTGGTAGACGGTACTGGTACGAGGGACGCGGTGTAGTGGTCGTAACGTTCGGAGTGGGTTTCCAGCCGGGTACGAATGAGCGTTAGCGCGGAGAGCGCATCTCATGTAAAATGCCGCGCACAGGGTGAGGTGGCCGGGAGGTGGGGCCACCTCAACGCTTATCCCCCGGAGGCGAGTTTTCTATGAGCGATCTGCACGTCATTGATCCGAGGCTGCTGAACGCGCTGGCGAGCCTGAACCGGATCGGCATGACGATCAACCGCATCGGGCCGGGCGACGCAGCGCACATCGACGTGACGCTGAACCTGATCGTAGAGAGTGCGATCAAGGTCGTGCCCGGCTCATCTGCTGTGATATACATCTACGACGAGGCGCAGCACGCCTTCGACCCGACATCGCGCCTGTCGGCGGGGGAGCGCACGCCGCCCGTGCCCTGGGACAGGCCGCGCCCGAATGGGATGGGCAACCGGGCCATCGAACAGCGGCGGCGCATCCTGTCGTATGAAGAGGACTTGGCGATCCACCCGGTCAAGGTGGATGCCGGGGCGCGGGCCGTCGCGTGCTTTCCGCTGATCGTCGCGGAGCAGGCGGTCGGGGCGCTGTACATTTACCTGCATGAGAAACGGACCTTTAGCGAACTCGAACTGCTGCTGCTGGAGAGCTTCGTCAACCAGACGGCGATGGCGATTTACCACGCGCGGCAGGTGGCGAGCATCCAGCGGGACCTCGCGCGGCGTGAGGAGGAGTTCGCGCGGCTGAGGCGGGCGGGACTGTTGATCTCGTCGCGGTCCCGGCTCAAGGAGACGCTGGAAGCGATCTTAGAGATGGCGTTAGAGGTGATCGACGCGCAGTACGGCAACTTCCTGCTGGTGGATGAGCGTGGGAAGGACCTCGTGATCGCGGCGGTGGCGGGCGACCGGTTGAGCCGCCCGTACATGGATAACATCCCGCTCGACTCGGCGAGCGTCACGAGCTGGGTGGCGCGCAATCGGGAGCCGGTATGCATCCCGGATTTGAGCGTCGAACCCTGGGCCAGCAACCACTTCCCCTTCGACCACGATCTGGAGATGCGGGCCGAACTGGCGGTGCCGCTCATCAGCGCCAGCGGGCGGCTCGAAGGCGTGCTCAACCTCGAAAGCCCGCTGGTGGGCGCGTTCAGCGAGCGGGATAATCACCTGCTGCAAGCGCTGGCGACGCAGGCCGTGATCACGATTCAGGAGGTGCTGCTGCTCGACGCGCTGAAGGACATCACCGAGAGGCTGGTGATCCAGCCGCATGAGCAGGTGCTCGAACAGCTGGTGGAACTGGCGACCGACCTGCTCAACGCGCACGCGAGCACGATCTGGGCGCTGGAGGGGGATACGCTCGTGCTGCGGGCGAGCAGCATCGACCTGCGCGAAACGGAGCGCCTGCCGGTGGCGGAGAGCCTCGTGGGGCAGGCGGTGATCCGGAAAAAGCCCATCGTCGTGGAGGACGTGCAGACGAATCCGCATTTCCACCGGCCTGACCTCGCGCAGGAGCACGGGTGGACGCACGCGCTGATCGTGCCGCTGCTGGCGGGTGACGCGCAGGAGCCGACGGGGGCGTTCGGCGTGTTCAGCGCGGCGGTGGAGCCGGGGCGGTACGCGCGCTCGGACTGGGAAAAGAAGGTGCTGACCATCCTCGCCGATTAC
>CAZWUX010000286.1:0-5805 GCA_964637665.1 uncultured Anaerolineae bacterium | reverse complement strand
TCCTGTGGGGCACGGCGGGGTTCGATGAGCTGGATCAGTGGTACTATCTCCGGCCCGGCACAGGCCTCCCGCTGTGGCAGTTGTTGATCGTGCCGGTGCAGGCCACGATCTTCGGCACCGAGGCGAACACCTACCAGGCGTCGACCGGCGCGCTTATCATGGGGCTGCTGCCGCTGGCGGCGCTGGGCTGGCGGCACCGTGAGGCGGCGGCGCGGACGGCCCTGACCCGGCTGGCGATCTTCGCCGTGCCGGGGACCCTGACGTGGCTGGCCGGGGTGGCCGTGACGTTCTTCCTGATGCAGACGCGCCTGCTCTTTCCGCTGTTTCCGGTCTACGCGCTCGTCGGGGCGATTGGCCTCGCCGGGCTGCGCGTGATGCCGTCGCAGCGCGTCTTCGCGCGCTTCGGGCAGGCTGCCGTCCTGATCGCCCTGATCGGGGGGCTGCTGAGCACCATCGCCGGGTTCGCCCGCGCCAACCCGCTGCCCGTCATCCTGGGTTTCCAGACCGACGAGGATTACCTGTCCGACACGCTGCAAACCCACTACGATGCCATGCAGCAGGTGAACGACCTCCCGGCAGATGCGCGCATCTTGTTTCTGTGGGAGACGCGCACGTTTTACTGCGAGCGCGACTGCATCCCCGACTCGATGATCGACAACTGGTGGCACGACCGCGAGCGGTACGGCTCGCCGGAGTCCATCGCCCGGCACTGGCGGTCGGAGGGCTACACGCATGTGTTGATCTACGACGCCGGGGGCCGCTTCCTGATCGAGGAGGAACCTTACGATCCGATGACGGAGGCCGACTGGGAGGCGCTGGACACGCTGCGCGGGACGGCGCTCGAACCGGTGTGGGAGACGGACGCCTACTCGCTCTATGCGCTGGGAGAAGGCCGGTGAGCGCATCGCCCGCCGGGGCCAGCCATGCCCCGCAGGCGGCGAAACGCCGCTGGCCGGATCTGCTGGCTCTATACGCCGCTGCCGTCATCGTAAACGGTCTCGTCGCACTTCTCGTGCGATCCCCTGCCTATACCGATGCCTTCTACTACTACGACGGGGGCGCGGCCCTCGCGCAGGGACGGAACGCGTTCCCCAACCTGATGCAGCCCTACATCTGGAACTACCTCAACGCGCCGCCCGCGCTGCCTGCGCCCGGTTTCTCTTACTGGCAGCCGCTCGCGTCGTTCGTCACGGCGGCGGGCGTTGCCATCTTCCGCTGGATGCCGCCCTTCGGCGCGGCGCAGGCGCTGTTCGTGCTGCTGGCGGGGTTCATCCCGTTGATGGCGTACGCGGTCGCACTGCGGCTCGGCGAGCGGCGTCACGCGCTGCTGGCGGGGTGGCTGGCGGTGTTCAGCGGCATCTACGTCGTGTACTGGTCGCTGCCTGAGACGTTCACACCGTTCTCGCTGGCCGGGTCAGGCGCGCTGCTGCTGGCCGGGGCCGGGCGGAAATCTGGGCGCTGGCCGCTGTGGCTGGGCGCGGGGGCCTGCGCCGGTCTGGCACACCTGACGCGGGCTGACGGCCTGCTGCTGCTGCCCGTGCTGTGGGCGTCTGCGATCCTGTTCCCCCGGCTGGACGGCGAGTCCGCGCCCGGATCACGGGTCGCGGCGGTCGGGGCGTCGCTGGCCGGATACCTGCTCGTGATGGCCCCCTGGTTCGCCCGCAATCTGGCGGTATACGGCTCGATTCAGGCCCCCGGCGGGCTGGATACGCTGTGGCTGGTCGACTACAACGAGATATTCGACGTGCCCGCGCGGCTTTCCCCGGCGCATTATCTGTCGGCGGGCTGGCGTGCTATCGTGGGGATGAAGCTGGAGGCGCTGGGCCGGAACCTGCTGTCGTTTCTGCTCGGCCAGACCCTTATCTTCCTGCTGCCCCTGGTGCTGCTCGCGTGGGTTCGGCGCTGGCGGTCGCGCTGGCTGTTCCCGGCGATGCTGTACGGGCTGTCGCTGTTCGCCGCGATGACGTTCGCCTTCACGCTGCCGGGGATGCGGGGCGGCTGGTTCCACTCCAGCGCGGCGCTGCTCCCGTTCACGCTGGCCTGCGGCGCGCTGGGGCTGGAGGATGCCATCCGGTGGGCCGCCGCGCGCCTGCGCGGGTGGAACGTGCGCCGGGCGTGGCGGGTGTTTGCCCCGGCGTCGGTGGTGCTGGCCGTGATCGTGACTGCCGCCCTGATCGGCGAGCGGATCGTCGGAATGGATGATCTATCGACCGTCGTGTGGAACCAGAAGACCGCCGTTTATACGACCGTCGGCGATACGCTGGATGGGATGCGTGTCCCGGCGGAGGTCGTCATCATGAGCAACAACCCGCCGGGCGTCTACGTGCATACGGCGCGCTGGGGGATTCCGCTGGTCAATGGGGGGGAAGACGATCTACTGCGGGTGGCCGATCGCTACGGGGCCAGCTTCCTGATCGTCGACAAGAACGTGCCGGACGGGCTGAAGGACCTCTACGAAAGCGGCCCGTCCTCTGACCGGCTGCGGCTCGTGGCAGCTTACGGCCCGGAGAACGCATCGCAGACCTATCTGTACGCCATCGAGCCGCTGGGGGAGTGATCGCCGGGTGAGACCTGCGCCGGGAGGCCCGGCGTTGGCCTCCCGGCAAGCGAATCGTCCGCTAGTTGACGGTGAACTGCTGCTGGACGCCATTCACGTCGACGGTGTAGGTGCCCGGTCCGGGCACGGATGTCAGCGTGTAGGTTGTCTCGAACGCCTCGATGATCTGCGCGCAAACGGCATCGGCGGGGCGGCGAGTCTCAACCGTGACGCGGATCGTGCTCCCGTTCAGCTCGTCGCTGATGCTGCCGAGTTCGGTGCAGGCGTCGCCCAGGTAGCCCTGTATGATCACTTCGGGATTCTGGCTGGCCGACTGCGCGTTTCTCACCTCGACGTTCTGGACCTGCGCCATCCCGTACACGATCTCGCCCCCGTCTGGCTCCGCGATGTCTTCGGTCGGGCTGACGTTGTCAACTGCCAGTTCGAACGTTCCGGTGATGCCGTTCACGTCGACGACATACGTACCGGCTGCCAATCCCAGCACGTCGAGTGGGAACGTCTCCTCGAACGGGACGAGTGCCTCTGTGCACTCCTGATCCAACGGATGGCGGGTCGTGACGGTGACGTTGAACGTCTGCCCTTCCTGCGCTACGTCCACCTCGTCGATCTCCGTGCAGCCGTCGGGCAGATTGCCGCTGGCGGTGACCCGCACCTGGACCGGAAAGGATTCGAGGATCATGACATCGACCTGCTCGACGTTCGCTAGGTCGGTTTCGTATTCGCCCGGCTGCTCATTCGCCGGTTCCTGCGGGGTAGGGGTGTCGTCCTCCGAGCTAACCGGCTCCTCCAGGTCAGGCTCAGGCGAGGGAGTTGGCTCAACGTCCGGGGTTGCACAGGCCGTCGCCAAGACGCCGACGAGGCCCGCTGTAACGATCAATACAACTACGAATAGCGTCTTTTTCATTCTTCGTGTAACCTTTCTATGCCTTCATTCCCATTAATAGTGACGACTACGACGACTTCATGGTTCCAGTTCATCTCAAAGTGGCCGACCGCATCAATGCGCTGTCCAGGCGCGAGCGAGATCTGATTCTCGTCGCCGCCGCTGCCGCCATGCAGCTTATCTACCTCGCGGCGGCGTGGCGTGACGGCCACTTCGGCTTTCCACTGGACGATGCCTGGATCTACCAGACATACGCCCGCAATCTGGCGCAGGACGGCCAGTGGGCGTTCATACCCGGCAGGCCCAGCACCGGGTCAACGTCGATCCTGTGGGCCTTGCTGGTCGTTCCCGGCCAGCTTCTCCCCATCGATCCCCGCGTCTGGACCCAGCTAATCGGCTTCGGCGCGTTGGTCGCTCTGGCGCTGGGCGCAGACCGCTTCTTCGACGACGTTCCGGCGGGTGTCTCGCTGGGTCTGGGGCTGGCCGTCGCCGTCGAGTGGCACCTCGTGTGGGCCGCTGCCTCCGGCATGGAAACCGGGTTCTTCGCGGCGCTCGTGCTCTGGTTCTGGCTCTGGCTGCGGCGTCACGATCCGGCCCGTGTCGGGCATCGCTGGCAAGACGGCTTGCTGACAGGCGTCTGGGGCGGGGTTCTCATGCTGGCTCGCCCTGAGGGCGTGGCGGTACTTGGCGTAGCCGGGCTGGCCGGCATCGTGGCGCCGGGCAGGATCGCCGAACGGTTGAAATGGGGGATGGCGGCGGTGCTGGGTTTCCTGCTGCTGTTCGTGCCCTTTCTCGGCTTCAACGTTGCCGTCAGCGGTGCGATATGGCCGAATACTTTCTATGCCAAGCAGACGGAATACGCCGTGCTCTGGACGCGCCCGTACCTGCTGCGGCTGCTGGGGCAGGCGTCGGTTGTCTTCGTCGGCGCGCAGATTCTACTGCTGCCGGGCATTGCCATCGAAGCGTGGCATCGCCTGCGCGAACGCGCGGGCTACGCCGACCTCGCCGCGCTGGGATGGATCGTGCTCCACTGGGCGCTTTACGCGGCGCGGCTGCCTGTCACCTACCAGCATGGTCGCTATGCCATCCCGGTGATCCCACTGCTGCTCCTTTATGGTATCCGGGGGGCGATCCGGTTCGCAAGGTCTCAGACGCGGCACCCGGCAGGGCGGATCACGGCGGCGGTGTGGCTGCTCGCAGTGATCGTGACGCTGCCCATTTTCGGCGTTGGGCTGGGAGCGCCTGCGTACGGCGAGGACGTGTCGTTCATCGAGCGCGAGATGGTCGCCACCGCCCGCTGGGTTGATGCTAACGTGCCCGAGGATGCCGTCATCGCCGCTCACGACATCGGCGCGCTGGGGTACTTCGCCCCCCGACCACTGCTCGACCTGGCGGGGCTGATCTCGCCCGACGTGATTCCCGTCATGCACGATCCGGCGGGGCTGGCAGCATTCATCGTCGGGGGCGGCAGTGACTACCTGATCGTGTTTCCGCAGTGGAGCGAGGCCTACGCCCGGCTCGTTGCTTCGCCGGTATTCGTGCCGGTCTGGTCTGCGGATGAGCAGCCGGGCTATTCGAGTGAGAGCCAGCTTGGTCCGATGACGGTTTACCGGGTCGATGCTGCGCTGGATGAAATGGAGTAAACGTTGATGTTAAGAGGTTTGCTGGCTGATCTGCACTGTGGTAGACTGGATGAAGCCGGATGCCATACTTACTCAGTCTGCATCACACTATGGGGCCGTGTATGACCGAAGAGGCAGACACCCAACTGGAGAATAAAATCTCCGTCGTTATCATTGACGATCATCAGATATTCCGCCAGGGAGTTGAGGCGAACCTTCAACTCCACCCTGATATTGTCGTCATCGGATATGGGTCGAACGGTGAGCAAGCGCTTGAGATTCTTCAGGAGCTTGAGCCGGATGTTGCCCTGCTCGATATCAACCTCCCGCTGATGAACGGTATGCAGGTGCTTCGCGAGATAGTCAGCCGACGCCTGCCGGTGCGAGTCGTGCTGATGACCGCCTACGATGACCCGGAGCAGGTGTTGCACGCCATGCGCGCTGGGGCTGCGGCTTACTGCGCGAAAGAGATCCACCCCGATCAACTCGTCGAGCTGATCCGCCTCGTCGTTGAGGATCGCTACGTCGTCAACGGGCAGGTGTTCGATAAAGATGGGATCGAGGCGTGGACCGAACGGGGCGTGGAGGCGGTGGCAGGGCAGTACTACGCCGAGCTTGCAGATACTTTCTCGCCCCTGTCCCCCCGCGAGATGGAAATCCTGCAATATGTCACACGGGGCATGAGCAATAAAGAGATCGCCCAACTGCTCGACATCAGCCACCAGACTGTGAAGAATCACATG
>CAZWUX010000285.1:0-5820 GCA_964637665.1 uncultured Anaerolineae bacterium | reverse complement strand
CATCGTCCGCCCCCCTTGCAAGGGGGGCAAATTCGAGCGTAAGCGAGAATTGGGGGGTTCCTGCAAGGCAAAGACAGACTTTTACAGAGTACTAGCGCGTCTCCCACGCTTCCCCATCCGGCAGCAGCACGATGGCCTCCCCCGCCGGGCCGGTCAGGGCGATCTGGCCCTCGCCGCGCTGGATGGTCGTATCGAACGGCGACTCCGGCGCGGTGGCCCAGCCAAGCCGCGCTTGCACATCGGCGTTGTTGGTCCACACCGCACCAAAACCGCGAAGCGGTCGGATGAAGCCCTGCGGCGGTTCATCCACCTGATCGTCGGGGTCCGGCTCCGGCCCGGTGTCGGTGACGACGAGCCACGCCGGTTCATCGCCATCATTGAACAGGGTGATGATCTCTCCCGTCTCGCCGATCCAGAACATCCGCCCATTCTCAAACGGCTGGTACACCGCCTGTGATGTGCTCTCCGGGCCGTCCGGGCAGGCATCAGCTTCTCCATCCGCCTCGTCCGTGGCCTCCGATACAAAAAACCACGTCTCGCCGCAGGCCAGCCCCAGCGCGACCACTAACTCCTGCTCGACGGTGGCGGCGGTGTTCGTCACCGCCAGCACGTAGGTGGCCGTGCCATCCTCGTCGGGCACGACCGATTCGAGCGACAGCGACCCCGCCGGGTCGACCGTCCACGTCCGGCCCGGCCCGCCGTCCTCCTCCACACGATAAATGAAGGCGTCCGTCGCGCCCTCCGACGACCAGAACAGCAGCACCGGCTCGCCGGGGGCGGGCTCTTCGGGCGTGGCGACGAAATAGCCGATGGTCGGCGGGCCGGAGGCGGCGGGGGCCGCTCCGCCGGGCGTGGCGAGGCGATCGGGCGTGGCCGAGGGGCCGAGCGGCGGCGTGTTCGTCACGGCGGGCGTCGCGGTGAGCGGGGCCGTCGGCGTGACGTTCGACGTGGGCGACGCGGTGGGCGTCTCCGTGACGGTCGGGCTGGGGGTGAGCGTCGGCAGCGGGGCGATGGTCGGCACGTCCGCGACGAACGCCCGGCAGCCCGCCAGCGCCAGCGCCGCCGCAGCCAGCCCCCTCCCGATCCACCGTTTCGCCCTGCTCCGTATCACCATGATTCGCGCCTTACTGGAGTTCGCTTTGCCGGGCATAATAACGGCAGTGACCCGAAAGGGCAATCCCTGCCGGGTCAATGATGATAATTCGGCGGCCTGTGCTAAAATGATGGCATAACCCGTCCAACCCGTCCTCCCCCGGAGACAGCGATGTCCGACCACCAGGAGATCGAAGCCAAATTTATCATCCACGACCCGGCAGCCGTGCGGGTCGCGCTCGCGCGCCTGGGCGCGCGATGGGCGCACGGCCACACGGAGCTGAACATCCGGCTGGATGACGAGGCGGGGGGCCTCACCCGCCGGGGGATGGTGCTGCGCGTCCGCCGGGTTGAGGAAGAGGGAGCGACTTCCTACCTGCTGACCGTCAAAACGCCGGGCGCGGATCGCTCGACCTACAGTGTGCGCCGGGAGATCGAGCTGGGGGTGGCCGACGGCGATGCGATGGTTGCGGCGCTCGGCGTGCTGGGCTACCGGCCCTTCTGGCGCTACGAAAAACGCCGCGAGACGTATCGCTGGGAGGACGTTGAGATCATGCTCGACGAGGTGCCTTTCGGCTGGTTCGTCGAGATCGAGGGGCCGGAGGAGGGCATTACGCGGCTGGCCGGGCGCATCGGCCTTGCTGAAGACGACGAACTCCCGCTCAGCTACGGCGAGATCGATGCGAACGTCCGGCAGAATCTCGGCCTGCCGCCCGGCGATCTGACGTTCGACGCCTTTGCGGGCATCGACGTGCCGCCATCGGCCTACCGCCGTCCCGGCGACGGCTGACGCCGTTTACCCGCTTCAAGAATTCGTGCTGTGAGTTAGACCGAGGAGAGATACATGGCAACCTTACCTGATGGAAGAACGCTGCCGGGAAAGCTGATCATCGTCGAGGGGATCGACGGCTCCGGCAAGAGCACCCAGCTTGACCTGCTGCGCAAGTGGCTGATCGGTGAGGGCTACTGTGTGGCCTTCAGCGAGTGGAACTCGTCCGACATCGTGCGCAAGGTGACGCGGCGCGGCAAGAAGAAGGAGCTGCTCACGCCGCTGTCATTCTCGCTGATCCACGCTGCCGATTTTTCCGACCGGCTGGAGCGGCAGATGCTCCCGGCGCTCAAGGCCGGGGCCATCGTGCTGGCCGACCGCTACGTCTACACCGCCTTCGCGCGCGACGTGGCGCGCGGGCTGGATCGCGGCTACGTCCGCGAGCTGTACAGCTTCGCCATCAGGCCAACGATCGCCTTTTACTTCCGCGTGTCGCTCGACGAATCACTCAAGCGCATCCTCACCGGGCGGCCCCAGCTTAAATATTACGAGGCCGGGCTGGACCTCGACCTGAGCGACGATCCGTACGAGAGCTTCCGGCTGTTTCAGGGGATGATCCTCGAGGAATACGATGCCATGGTCGACGAGTTTGACCTGACCGTCATCGACGCGACCGCTCCCCTGCTCGAACAGCAGGACGAGGTCCGTAAGATCGTCGACCCCTATCTCACTAACGTGCTTTCCGCCGAGCACAGCGCATGGCGCGAGGTGCTGAGCCAGGAGGGGCTGCACGGACGCTATCTGGACAGCATCTTACCGGAGCAGACCGAGCTATGAACCCCAGAAAGATCGAGAACAACCAGCGGGCGTATTACGGCTACGATCTGCTGGCCCGGCAGGCGGGCAAGCTCAACGGGCGGCTGATCGTGCTGGAGGGGACCGACGGCGTGGGGCGGTCGAGCCAGATCGCGCTGCTCCGCGAGTGGCTGGAGAATGAGGGTTACGCCGTCGCGACGAGCGGCCTCAAGCGCAGCAAGCTGGCGGGCAAGGGCCTGAGCGACGCGATGGGCGGCCACACGCTTGGCGACACGACGATGAACCTGCTCTACGCGACCGACTTCGCCGACCGGCTCGAACGCGAGATTCTCCCCGCCCTGCGGGCCGGGTTCATCATGCTGACCGACCGCTACATCTACTCCATCATCGCGCGCGCGCTCGTGCGCGGCACCGATCCGATGTGGCTGCGCAGCGTGTTCAGCTTCGCGCTCGTGCCGGACATCGTCTTTTACCTCGAAGCCGACGTTCCGACGCTCGTCTCGCGCGTGCTCAGCGCACGCGGCTTCGACTACTGGGAGTCCGGCCTCGACTTCATGCCGGGGCGCGACTACTACGAGAACTTCGTCGGCTACCAGCGGCGGCTGATCGCCCAGTTCGACGCGCTGGCCGACGAATACGTCTTCCACCGCATCGACGCCAATCGCTCGATGCACGACGTATTCTGCGATCTCAAGGGCGCGATCTGCGAGATCATCGCCGATATGAAACCCGCCAACGCAGGCGAGCCGGAAGGCTGCGGTGACCCCGGCGAGCCGGGCGAGGAACCCCAGCAGGTAGAGGAAACCGGCGGCGACGAGGCGACCTGAGCGCCCGGCGGCTCCGGCAGCCGGGCTGCCAGGCAGCCAGAGGAGAGTGAGCGATGGACGATCCCTCGATCCCCGATCCCCGGCCTGAGCCGGAGGAGCGTATCACGGTCACGGAGCTGTGCCGCCGCTTCGAGGTCGACATGGCGCACGCCCGCCACGTCGGGCGGCTGGCGGCGGAGCTGTTCGACCTGACCCGGCCCATCCACAACCTCGACGTGCGCTATCGCGAGGTAGCCCTGCTGGCGGGCGTGCTGCACAACGTCGCGCTGGTGGGCGGTCAGAAGAAGCATCACACGCGGGGGCGGGATATCATCCTCGCCCACCCGCTGTCCGACGTGCCCGACGAGAGCCGGGCCATCGCCGCCGTCACGACGGTCTATCACCGCAAACGGTGGAAGCCGGAGCGGCTGGCCGACGAGCCGAGCTATCTGGCGCTGCCCGCCGACCAGCAGCCCGCCGCGCTGTGGCTCTCCGCGCTGCTCCGCATTGCGGACGGCCTCGACTACTCCCAATCACAGACGACCATCCTCGGCCCCGGCGAGATCGGGCCGGACGGCGTGCGGGTGTCGGTCGCCGGGCCATACGCCGACATGGACGCCGCCCGCGCCGACGAGAAGGCCGACCTGTGGCGGGCCGAGTTCCCCGACGTGCCGCTGCACATCGAGCGCTTCCATACGAATCCACTGGGCTTCGACGGCGATGCGGAGGCCGATCCGGAAGACCTTCCCTTGGCGGCCAACGGAAAACCCGCACCCCCGCCCCCGATGCTCAAGTCGCCGGGCGTGCTGCCCGACGACACGATGGCCGAGGCCGGGCGCAAGGTGCTTCGCCTGCACTTCGAGCGAATGCTGGCAAACGAACCCGGCACGCGCGAGGGCACGGACATCGAGGCGCTGCACGATATGCGCGTTGCCACCCGCCGGATGCGGGCCGCCTTCCGCGTGTTCGGCGGCTCGTTCGAGAAGGGCTTCCGCAAGCCGCTGAATAAAGGGCTGAGGCGGGTCGGGCGCGGGCTGGGTCGCGTGCGCGACCTCGACGTGTTCATGGCCGACGCCCAGCGGTACCTCAACGCGCTGCCGGAGGACCGCCAGGGCGATCTCGACCTGCTGATCGACGCCTGGCAGGTGCGGCGCGAGAAGGCCCGTAAGAAGATGCTTGCCGCGCTCGACGACGACCGCTACCGGTCGTTCGTTGCCGACATGCGCGAGTTCGTCGACACGCCCGGACTCGGCGCGAAGGAGCCGAAAGACGCCGCCCCCGCGCTCGTGCGGTACGTCGCCCCGCCCGCGATTTATGCGCGCTATGCGGAGGTCCGCGCCTACGGCCCGCGCCTCGCCGGGGCCGACATCGAGACGCTGCACGCGCTGCGCATCGACGCCAAGCACCTGCGCTACACGCTTGAGTTCTTCGAGGAAGTGCTGGGCGACGAGGCGCGGGGGGTGATCGAGGCCGTGCGGGCGCTGCAAGATCACCTCGGCGCGCTGCACGATGCCGACGTGGCCCGTGACCTGCTGCGCGGGGTGATGGCCCGCTCGCTGCGCGACGCCGGGGAGACGGTGGGCGATTCGCCCGCCCTGCAAGGACTGGCCGCCTACCTCGACGACCGCGAGGCCGCGCTGCGGACCCTGCTGGATACGGTCGATGGGGAGGTCTGGGCGGACCTCGTCTCCGAGGAAATGCGCGCCCGGCTCGCCCGCGCGGTGGGCGTGCTGTAGGGTGACCCGGCCCGACCGGGCGGCGCATCACGCCCCGGACCTGCGCACCCTGTTCGACGCGCTGGCCGTCGGCGGCGACGCGCCGCTTTTCGATCTGGATGCGTGGGCGGATCATTTCTCCACCCGGCCCGGCCTGTTACGATCCCCGGTCGGGCGCTGGTTCTGGTCTGCCCTGCGCTGCGAGTGGCCTCCACTCGATCCCCCGACCCCGCTGTGCATCGAGATGACCGATCACGTCCGCGCCACCCTCTCCGGGCGGCCCTCCGGTCCCTGGGCGACGGTTTTCGGACACATTCTGCGCGTGACGGGCGCGATGATGCGGCTGGCGGAAGGCCGCCGCGTCGACCCGGAGATCGTCTATCTGACCGGGATTCTGCACGACGTGCGCAAGCTGGACGAGTGGTCGACCGGGCGCGGGCACGAGGCGCTGGGTGCGGAGTACGCCGCCGCCCTGCTGCGCGGCGAGCTTCCGGCGCGGGCCGTCAGCGAGGTCCGGCAGGCGATCGACATCCACCCGGAGCGGCCCCCGCTTTCGTGGACGGTGGCCCGCCTGCTGCACGACGCCGACCAGCTCGACAAGGTGGGCGCGACCGGGCTGCTC
>CAZWUX010000284.1:0-5840 GCA_964637665.1 uncultured Anaerolineae bacterium | reverse complement strand
GCCTATGACCCCGGCATCACGTCGGGGTTTTTTGACGCATCGACCTGCATGAAGCGAACGTTATTCATCCTCGTCGAGTGGCTCGCCATCCGGGCCGAGCACCGGGCGCGGCAGACTGCCCCCCTCGTGCGGGCCGACGATGTCACGCTCCTCCATCGCCTCGATCAGGCGCGCGGCGCGCGTATACCCGATCCGCAAATGGCGCTGGAGCATCGAGATCGACGCCTTCTCATGCTCTCGGACCAGCTTGACGGCCTCCTCGAACAGATCGTCTACCTCGTCATCGTCGTCATCCTCACCCGCCCGGAACAGCGCTTTCTGCCGCCCGGCGAAGGGGCTGCCTGACTCGACGCCCGCCTCCTCGCGGTACGCCTCACCCTGATCCCGCCAGAAATCCGTGATGTTCTGGATTTCCTCGTCGGAGACGAACACGCCCTGCATACGGGTCGGGAGCGGGGCGTCGGGGGCCTGGAACAGCATGTCACCACGCCCCAGCAGTTTTTCCGCGCCCGGCATGTCGAGGATCACCCGGCTGTCGACGCCGGTCGCCACCGCGAACGCGATGCGGGCTGGGAAGTTGGCCTTGATCAGGCCCGTCACCACGTCGACGGACGGGCGCTGCGTGCTGATGATGATGTGGATGCCGGTCGCGCGGGCCATCTGCGCGAGGCGCGTGATGACGCGCTCTGTCTCATCGGGGGCGAGCATCATCAGGTCGGCCAGCTCGTCGACGATCACGAGGATGTAAGGGAGCCGGTCGCCCTCGATCTTGCCCTGCTCGATCCGCTGGTTGTAGTCGGTGATATTGCGCGCGCCCGCCATCGCGAAGCTGCGGTAGCGGTCATCCATCTCGCGCTGAACCCACTTCAGCACGCCGACGATGCGCTCCAGCTCGGTCACGACCGGGGCCATCAGGTGCGGGATGCCGTTGTAATTCGTCAGCTCGACGCGCTTGGGGTCGACCATGATCATCTTGAGCTGGTCGGGCGTGCAGGTCATGAGCATGGTGCAGATGATGCCGTTGACGCACACCGACTTGCCTGACCCGGTCGTGCCTGCGATGAGCAGGTGCGGCATGGCGGTCATGTCGGCGCAGACCGGCTGGCCGGACACGTCCTGCCCCAGCGCGAGCTTGAGCGGCGATTTCAGGTTGCGGAACTCCGGCGTGTCGACCGCGTCCCGCAGCCCGACGATGCTCGGCTCCGCGTTCGGCACCTCGATGCCGACGTAGCCCTTGCCCGGCACCGGGGCCTCGATGCGGACGGATGACGCGGCCAGCGCCAGCGCGAGGTCGTCGGCCAGCGAGTTGATCTTGCCGACCTTCACCTTGATGCGCTTGCCCGACCGCCCGTCGACGTAGTCCGGCTCGACGCCGAACTGCGTGATGACCGGGCCGTGATTGACCTCGACCACGCGGCCCGGCGCGCCGAAGCTGGAGAGCGTCTGCTCGATGATCTCGGCCCGCGTGCGCAGCTCCTCGTCGGAGATGGACTTCATGACGCTCACCTGAAGCATCTCATCCGCCTCAGGCAGCTTCCACTCCGGTTTAGTCGGCTTGCTGCTCTTGGTCTTGCCGCCATCGGCGCGCGGCGGCTTGGACGGTTTCTTGTCGGCGGCGGCCTCCGGGGCCTTTTTCGCGGCGCTCTTCGCCGGGCTTTTTGATTTGTCGTCGCCCTCGTCTTTGTCGGCGGCCTTAGCCGGATTCCCATCGGTGGGGGCTGGGGCGGATGCGCCCGGCGCGCTCACAGGCTGCGGCGACGCGGCGGCCTGCGGCCCGCCGGGGCCGCTCTTGTCGCCGGATTTTTCCTCGCTGCTGCTTGCGCTCGCTGCGCCGGACCCGCCCTCAACTTTTTTTGCCGACGGATCGTCCTCGTCATCCAGTTCGATAGCCCGGTCCAACCCATCCGGGTCAAGGGCGAGGTCGTCGAAGGTGATGCCTTCATCCTCCTCATCATCCCCCTCCGCCGAAGTTTCGGCGGGCTTGGGGACGGGGCGCGGCGCGCCGAAGCCGGGCAGCGACCCCGGACGCGGGCTGCCGACGCCGGGCAGGCGGCCCTGAGACGGCGGTCCGCCCTCGCGCAGGGAACTCCCACCGCCGGAGGTCGATCCGGCTGGTGGGTCGGACGATCCCGGCCTATCCGACGACCCCGGCCTGCCAGACGATCCGGGGCGCGACGGCGATCCGGGCCGCGCGGTCACGCCGGGGCGTGATGGCGCGGACGGCGATGGTCCGCCGGGGCGCGGTGGGCCGCTGAGCGCGCTGCGCCGGTCGCCGCTTTCCTCCTTGTCTGCCTCAGCGCCGGGCCGCGACAGGGGGGCGGTCCCGCCTTCGCGCCGGGGGGGCGTTCCACCAGGGGGCGCGGGCAGCCCGGAGGGGCGTCCCTGCCCCGCTTCGCCCGTGCGCGACGGGCTTCGCCCACCGGGCAAAGACGACGCGCCGGGCCGGGCTGTCCCCGACTCGCCACCCGTGCTCCGGCTTTCACCACTGGTGGGCGATCCGGTTGGGGATGTCGGCCTGCTAACGGGCGACGGCGACGATCCACCCCCCGGCAGGCGACTCGCACCACTGCTTGACGGACCACCGCTGGATGGTTCGCGGCCTGCCATGCCACTTCCCGGCAGCCTGCCGCTCGATGGGCCGCTTCCCGCCGCGCTGCTGCTCGATGAGCCAGCTTCCGACCGGCTGCTCGGCCCCGCCCCTGAACGCGGCGAAGCGGCTGCTGCGGCGGTCGCGGCAGCGGTTGCCGCCGCTGCTCCGGCCCCCGCCGCGCCTGCCTGTGCAGGCGACGGCGATCTCGACGGCCCGCCGCTTTCTCCCGCCCCGGATGAGGCGGGCTGTTGTCCGCCCGGCCCGCGTCCCGTCACGATCGAGGGGCGGCCCGGCAGCACTGACGGCGCGGCTCCGGCCTGCGTTTCCCCCACTTTCCCACGCTGGGATTCTCGGACGGGCGCTTTCGTCTTATCCCCCTCTTCTTCCTCTTCCTCCTCATCCTCCTCGGCGGCCAGCCTCCGCTCCTCGCGCCGCTCCTTGAACTTCTCAGCGGACGCGACGCCAAAGTCGATCACATCTTTCAGCGATTTGCGGGTCACCATCAGCGCGCCCGCGCCCATCATCACGAGCGCGATGATGAACACCGGCAGCCCGCCGATGAGGTTCATCAGCGTGACCTGAATCAACGCGCCGACGTAACCCCCGCCATGACCGCAGCGGGCGATGTCCCAGCTTCCGAGCACGGCGGCCTGCTGGACCCACCCCTGATCGAGTTTCTCCTGCGGCCTGACCGGACACGCCTCAGCCTCCAGCCAGACGCGATCCGGACTGTAGTCCGGCGAGGCAGGGTCAGCCAGCGCCGGATTGATCCACACGGTGCCGATCGGCCCCGCAGCGGCGATTCCCGCCTGCATAATGGTCAGCAAGCCGAGGAACAGGATCGCCCCTCCTGCCACCCGGATCGGGTCGACCTCAGGCAGGTCTTCTCCGAAGTGCCGCCATATCAACCAGACTCCGACCGCGCCGATGAACACCGGCACGACGTACGCCCCCCATCCGAACCCCTGCTTGAGGAAGCGCAGCCATGCGCGGGTCAGGAAGCCCGGCTGCCGTGAGAGGAAGCTCAGGATGGAGATCAGCGCCACGAGGATCAGCGCCACGCCGACGATGTCGAGCTTCGTGTCGGCGGACAGCAGGCCCTCGTCGCTCGGCTTCTTTGATTTGCCCCGCCCCTGCGACTTCGACGGGGATTTTTTGCCGGGCGAGCGCGCGCCGCCCGGCCTGCTCGGCGAGCTTGACCGCCTGGTTGAGCTGATCCCACCCGGCAGCGAGCTGCCAGCATCACCCGACTTCGACGGCGAGCGGCTCCCACCCGATCGGGACGGCGAGCGGCTGCTTGACGAGCTGGACGATGACGACGATCCGGGGCGCGGCGGCGAGGTCGGGCGCGAGCTTGGCGGCGCGCCGGAGCGGGACGACGAACCCGATCCCGAAGATGATCCGCCCACGCCGCCCGGCAGGCGGCTGCTCGACGAACTGCCCGACGATCCCGACGAACCGGGCTGCGATCCGGGCAAACGGCTGCTGCTTGACGAGCCCGATGTGCCGGGCCGTGACGGCGAGCGGCTGCTTCCCTGCGACCCCGGCAGACGGCTGCTCGACGAGCCGGACGACCCCGGCAGGCGGCTGGGTGACGAACCGGGGCGCGACGGCGAGCGGCTGCCTCCCGGCGACCCCGGCAGACGGCTGCTCGACGATCCTGACGAACCCGGTCGTGACGGCGAGCGGCTGCTTCCCGGCGACCCCGGCAAGCGGCTGCTGCTCGACGATCCTGACGAACCCGGTCGTGACGGCGAGCGGCTGCCCCCCGTCGATCCGGGCAAACGGCTGCCGCTCGACGAGCCCGATGAACCGGAACGTGACGGCGAACGGCTGCCCCCCGGTGACCCCGGCAGGCGACTGCTGCCAGACGAGCCGGACGACCCCGGCGATCCGGGCAAACGGCTGCTGCTCGACGAACCGGACGATCCCGGCGAACCGGGACGCGATCCGGGCAGACGGCTGCTGCTGGACGAGCCGGACGAACCGGGCCGCGATCCGGGCAGGCGGCTGCTCGATGATCCTGACGCTCCGGGGCGTGACGGCGACCCGGAGCGCGATGGCGCGCCGGGCAACCCGCTGGGACGCGACGACGATCCGCCGGAGCCGGTGCGCGCGCCCGGCAGGCCGCCGGAGCGCCCGGTCGAGCCGCTGTCCTGCTCCTCATCGCTGCTTCCGCCGCCGAAGGGCAGGCGCGAGGTGATGCCGCCGAGGAAGCCCTGGTTCCCTCCGCTGCCACTGCCCCCGGACGAGCGGCCCGACGGCTGGCTGCCGCCCCGCCCGCCGCCGGAGGGCTGGCTGCTCCCCCGCCCGCCGGAGGGCTCGCCGCCCCCGCCGCCGAACGGCAGCCGCGAGGTGATCCCTCCCAGCAGGCCGCCCGACGACTCCTCCTGGGCATCACCGCCCCGGCTGCCGAACGGGTTCAGGCGCGACAGGGGCGAGGTGCCGCCCTCATCAGGCTTGTTTCTGGATGATCTGACGCCGCCCGGAAGGCGGCCCTCATCCTGTTCTTCGTCCGATTGATCGCGTCGAAATACCATAGCTCACCCCCTCCGGGGCAGCGGTCGATTCGAGGCACAGCCGCGATCCGCAACCCGCGTTCGAGGCTGCGCTGATGGATATTCCCGTGTTGCAGTACGGAGAATACCAAGAGCGAGACACAACGGAATGAAACATACGTTTTGATGACCCCATCTTAGCACAAAGGGTCACCAGTGACCAGACGACCGGAGGGCCATTGGACGGGCCTGTGCGCCGCAAATTCTCGTTGAAGTTCGCGCCCGGCTGCGGTATAATTCGGCCCGATCCGGCACGCGCCGCGCGCCTGCCGGGTTCCCGCACGTGTGTGCGGAGCAATCACGTTGCCTGACCTGACTGGTCGTGCCGGTCCCCTGAGGGCCGGTTCCAGCGGGGAGGACGGCGGCGGTAGACAAAAAACGAAAGGAACAAACCGCATGACCCAGGTTACGATGAAAGCCCTGCTCGAGACGGGCGTCCACTTCGGGCACCGTACCCGCAAGTGGAACCCGAAGATGGGTACGTTCATCTTCACCGAGCGCAACGGCATCCACATTATCGACCTCCAGCAAACCCTGCGCACCATCAAAGAGGCTTACGAACTCGTCCGCGACACCGTAGCGGACGGGGGCACGATCCTGTTTGTAGGGACCAAGCGGCAGGCCCAGGAAACCATCGCCCGCGAGGCGGAGCGCTGCGCGATGCCCTACGTCAACGAGCGCTGGCTGGGCGG
>CAZWUX010000283.1:0-5886 GCA_964637665.1 uncultured Anaerolineae bacterium | reverse complement strand
GTGATAGACGACCTCCGACTCGTACTGCGCCCCGGCACCGGCCAGGAATTTGCGCTCGGCCTCCGGGATGCCCAGCTTGTCGAACGTCTCCTTGATTTCGGTCGGGACCTCGTCCCAGTTGGCTGTGCCGTGCTCCGTCGCGCGGACGAAGTAGTAGATATCGTCGAAGTCGATGCTGCTGAGGTCGGCTCCCCAGGTGGGCATGGGGCGCTGCTGGAAATGCTCCAGTGCCTTGAGCCGGAACTCACGCATCCACTCCGGCTCGCCCTTCATCCACGAAATCTCCTCGACGACCTCGCGGCTGAGGCCCTTGCGTGCCCTGAAATTGTAGTTCTCAGGATCCGAAAAGCCGTACTTCTCGGCGTAACTGTCCTTCAGATTTTCTAACTGCTTAGACTCATCCGTCATCGTGTCTCTACCCCTTTAGCCTGCACGTCGCTTGCGTGATGTCCGGCTTGTGCTATCCATCATAATGCGCGAACGGCAGCGCATTTATACCCCGTTGACCTTCTCGCGGATCCAGTCGTAGCCGTGCTCCTCAAGCTTGAGGGCCAGCTCCGAACCGCCGGATTCGACGATCCTGCCGTCGAGCATAATGTGGACGAACTCCGGCTTGACGTAGTTCAGGATACGCTGGTAGTGGGTGATGACGAGCGCGCCAAGATGCGGCCCGACCAGCCGGTTGACGCCGTCGGCGACGATGCGCAGCGCGTCGATGTCGAGGCCGGAGTCCGTCTCGTCGAGAATGGCGATCTTCGGTTCGAGCGCGGCGAGCTGGAGAATCTCCGCGCGCTTCTTCTCTCCGCCGGAGAACCCTTCGTTAAGATACCGGCCCGCAAAGCTGTGATCCATCTCCAGCATGTCCATCTTTTCTTTCAGGATGCGCCGGAATTCCGGGATAGGCACGCCCTTGTCGTCGGGATTTTCGGCCTTGCGGCGGGCGTTCATGGCGTGACGCAGGAAGTTGGCGAGCGTGACGCCGGGGATCGCGACCGGGTATTGGAAGGCCAGGAACAGGCCCAGATGGCTGCGCTCGTCGGCCCCCATCTCCAGCAGGTCGTGGCCGTCGAAGATGATCTGGCCCCCCGTGACTTCGTAATCGGGATGCCCCATCAGGACGTTGGCGAGCGTGCTCTTGCCGGAGCCGTTCGGCCCCATCAGGGCGTGCGTTTCGCCCTGGCGCACCGTCAGGTTAACGCCTTTCAGGATTTCCTCGTCTTCAACCCCGGCATGGAGGTTGCGAATTTCAAGGGCTGCGGTCATACGTAATGGATTCCTCCTGTAACGACAACAGATGTAAAGCCGCGCGCACAATCGGCACGCCGAAAGATTGCCCATAGGGCACCGGTTCGGATTATAGCAAATACAACATATAATGTCAATAATATTGATATTTATCATATTTATTGACGATTCCCCTTACGAATGCTATACTTCGGGTTGCTATGGCGACCTACGAAGTCCTCGGAACGAACACACAAAACACACGCTGGGCGATCATCAAATCGCTGCGCGCGTTCGGGCAGGCAACGGTCAGCCAGCTTGCTGATGCGGTGGGAGTCAAAGCCGTAACCGTGCGGCACCATCTGAATAGTCTGCAAGCTGAGCGACTTGTAGAAATGGAGGAGGAGCGGCGCGGTGTCGGGCGACCCGTGCACCTGTACCGGCTGAGCCAGAAAGCCGAGAGGCTCTTTCCACAGACCTATCACCTGCTGATCGACCGGCTGCTGGGCGAACTCAAGCAGACCTTCCCGGAGGAAACGGTGCGGGCGCTGATCGACTCGCTGGCGTCGTCGATGGCGGATGACCTGCGGCGCGAAGTAGCCGGTCTGCCCCCGGAGGCCCGGCGGGAGCGACTGCTCGAATGGCTGGACGAGCGGGGCCTGACGGCGAGCTGGCAGGAGTCGGACGCGGGGCTTGAACTCGTCTCTTATCACTGCCCCTATCGCGCCATCGGGCACCATCACCCGGAACTGTGCCGGATCGACGAGGCACTGGTGCAGGTGGCAGTCGACGCCGAGGTCGAGCGGGCGTCGTGCCTGCGCATGGGCGATACGGCCTGCACGCTCGTGCTGCACGAGGCGCACGTGGCTGAAAGCTGACCGCCGGGATGGTATAGTCACCGTATCCGGGCATCTACTCAACGAGGAAAAGCGATGACTGACGAAGTGACCAAAACGGAACGCGAGGACGAAGTCTACGAGGCGCTGCGCAAGGTGGTCGACCCGGAGATCGGGCTGAACATCGTCGAGCTTGGCCTCGTGCGCGAGCTTGAGCTAAGCGATGAGTCCGCGCACCTCGTCATGATCCTGACGACGCCGTTCTGCCCGTACGGCCCGCAGCTTTTGGAACAGGCGCGGGCGACGGTCGAGTATGCGAGCGGCATCCCGGCGACCATCGAGATGGGGTCGGAAATCTGGGACCCGTCGATGATGGAAGAGGGCGCGGGCGGCGACTGGGGATTGTTTTAGGCGGGCAACTCGCACCACGCGTTACATTATGAGCTCGAAACTCCGGCGAGAAGCGGGTGTGAGTCGATCCGCAGGGGCGCACCGCGTGCGCCTCTTTTTGATTCCGGGTGATTATTCGGCGATCGTGCCCTGCGCGGTGACGACGAACGAACCCGGCGTGCCGCCTAACTCGAAGAAGCGCACGCTGAACGACGACACGTCCCCGACGGCGAGCGAGGGGGTCTCCACGAGCGAGGTATCCGTCGCGACGACGCGCCGCTGCTCGTCGAACACGGTGACGATGACCTTGACGAGATTCGCGCTGAAGTTGCCCTCGTTGCGCACCTGACCGCGCACGACGAGCACGCCGTTCTCATCGAAGGTGGCCTCGGAGGTCAGGGCGAAGTTCTCCGGGCCGTAGAAGGTCTGGGTCGTCACGTCGGCGTAGCGGGCGGACGCCTCCAGCGTGTAGCGCTCCGCGCCGGGCGGCAGGCCGTCGTTGAATACGATGGAGAAGGGGGCCAGCTCGCCGGGGAGCAGCATGTCGGACGAGACGAAGTCGTCCTGGTTGGTGAGCAGTTCGCCCGCCGCGTCGTACACCCCGGCGTTGATGCGGATAAACTCCAGCGGCTCGTCGGCCTGGTTGATCACCTGCCCGACGACCACGAATCCGCCGCTGCTGTCCGCCCAGTGGTTGAGGTTGGCGAAGCCGACAAGCTGCGCGCCCGTCGCAGCGGCCCCGGCGGGGTCGCTGGCCCACCCGGCGTTCACGTTGACGTGGAGCGTGTTGACGATCAGACCCAGCGTGCGCTGCCGGGCGGGATCGTCGGGAAGGCGGGTGCGCATCGCGACGAAGTAGGGGCCGGTCACCTGGAGAAAATCGTTGTGCTGGCTCGTCCCGCCGGGTGAGTCGATCAGGTAGCGGATCCGCAGGCTGCCATCCCCCTGAAGCTCGCGGTCGATCTCCTTATACGTGCCCCCCGATGGCTCCACGACACGCGCCAGGTAGATGTCGGCGAGATCGTCGAGATTGACGACCCCCCCGGCGGCGTCCCCGGTGTCAGGCCGAGATTGAACCAGCGTCTGTGCGCTGATAACGGTGACCCCGGCCAATGGGTCGGGCGCGTCGGGCGGTGAGAAGTCGACATCCAGCTCAAAAGCATCTGAGCGGTCGCCGATCACCCAGTCCGGCGGCAGGGAGAGGGAAAACACCCCGGTGGGATGGGCGTAAGTCGCAAAGCCCGCCGGGTCGACGATGCCCGGTGCAGGCGCATCACCGGGCATACACCCGGCGAGAGCCAGCGGAAGCGAGGCGAGGGCCAGAAACAGAGCGATCAGACGGGTTCGACGCATCATGTTCCCGATTGTCATGCACCTGCCAGCATTTTGCAAGCGATCTGCCAGCCGCGCGGGGGGGATCCGCCTGTCAGGGTGATTGTGCGCGAATCTTAATAATGATAGACTGGATGAACATTGTCTTAATTAGCTATGCCAGGGCATGACGGAGTTATGAGAGGGAAAAGGCGATGAAGCGGAGACAGCTTTTATTCGGCATGATACTGATCGCAATAGCCGCGCTGGCGGCCTGCACCGCGCTGGGGGGTGATGAAACCGAAGCCGCGCCAAACGTGAAGCCGACCGCTGAGGCGCAAAGCCCACCGGCCATCGTCATCGACGAGCCGCCGAGCGGCGCTCAGGTGCCGATGGGCGAGGATGTGTTTATCCAGTCGACGGCGACGGGTGAGGACGGCGTGGTGCGCATCGACCTGATGGTGGACGGCGCGGTCGTGCGGACCGATGGCACGCCGGATGGGACATCGCAGCCCCAGTTTTCGCTGCTCCAGTTGTGGCAGCCCGCCGCGATGGGGGAGCATACGGTCACGGTGACGGCCTACACAGAGGATGGGACGGCCAGCCAGCCCGCGACGATCCTCGTCAACGTGACGGAAGCGCCCGCCGAGGATGCGGCGGAAGCATCCGCCGAAGAGACGACCTGCACGGCACGGTCGAGCACGCGGCTGGCCGTGCGCGAGGGGCCGGGCCTCAACTACTCGCCGAGGGGTGAGCTTCAGATGGGGCAGGAAGTCACCGTAACAGGCAAGAATGACGACAATACGTGGCTCCAGATCGACTACGATGGGGCGGAGGGCTGGGTCTACGCCAGCTATGCCTACGTCAGCGGCGGTTGTGAGACGCAGGGCATCGTGCAGGCCCCGCCAGCGGCTTTCGGTGCGGCGGGCGCGCCTGCCGGGGGCAGCGGCGGCGCTGGCACGCCGACGACGGAATACACGGCGACCGTCACGTATACGCCGGGTGGCCCGACCGTGACCCCGACCTACACCTATACACCGGGTGGTCCGACGATCACGCCGACTTATACGCCGTCCAACACGCCCACCCCGACCTATACGTATACGCCCGGCGGGCCGACGCTCACGCCAACCTATACCCCCACGCCGACGTATACGCCGTCCTATACACCGACAACCGGCGGCCCGACCGCAACGTATACGCCATCCTACACGCCGACGACTGCCGGGCCGACGGCGACGTATACGCCGTCTTACACGCCCACCACACAGCCAGCGGCCCAGCTTGCGCCGGAGGACGCGCGGTTCAACAACCCGCTCAACATCCCGCTCGACAACACGGCCAGCGTGCTCGACTTCGTCTCGTACCCCGGTGGTGATACGGAGGATCGGGTGCGGTGGGACATCACAGGCATGAATCCTAACTCAGCCCTCTCTGGCGGGCGGGCGCGGCTCGTGATCGCCGCGTCGTGCTTCGGACAGGGCATAGAGAACGTCCAGTTCTTCACCGGGGGGCAGACGTTTAGCTGCGGGCAGACCCTCGTCGACCGGGAAGTGACATACGACAGCCGCACCGGGCAGGTGACGATCACGGCGACGGGCGGCTCGGACGTATACGTGCAGTGGGTGCTCACCGGGACGGCTACCCGCGTGAACTAGCGGGGATCGTCCGTGTCGACGCGAAGGGGCGGCTCCCGGTTGAGGGAGCCGCCCCGTTGATTCTAGTTGTTCGCACGTTCGCCCCGATCTACAATCGTCGGACGAGAAGGGTACTATCCCAACCATCCTGATCGGGGCGATCATGCCAGAACCTCACAGGCCCACAGCCGCACCCGGCGCTGAACTTCGCTCGCTGCCGCGCAACGTCTGGGCCGCCACCATCACGAGCTTCCTCACAGACATCTCAAGCGAGATGATCTTCAACCTGCTACCGCTCTTTCTGGCGAACGTGCTCGGCGTCAGAACGGGGCTGATCGGGTTGATCGAGGGGTTGGCCGAGACGACGGCCAGCCTGCTGAAAGCCGCCTCCGGCTGGCTCTCGGACCGGCTGGGCAGCCGTAAGTGGCCTGCCGTTGTGGGTTACGCATTGTCGACCGTCGTGAAGCCTTTTCTGTATATCGCTGCGA
>CAZWUX010000282.1:0-5892 GCA_964637665.1 uncultured Anaerolineae bacterium | reverse complement strand
CGCAAGGAACAAGAAACACTCCGTGAGTTGTCCCATTAATTTGTTAATGTTCAACAAGGGGGGACGGATCCGAGCGTAAGCGAGGAGCAGGGGGGTTCTCGCTCAATCACCCACCCGACCCCTTGAGCACATCCAACCCGCTGTTCGCGCCATCCCTACTTGGCACTCTGCACTCTGCACTCGGCACTGATAGCACATCGCCACCCCGGCCCCCCGACCCCCGCAGACGGTCAGACCCCCGCACTGGCGGGCGAGCGGTTCATCCCCCAAACTGAAAGCTTGTTTACAAGCCGCTTGCAGAAGCAAGCCCTAATCAGCGCAGCCAGCCCCACTTGGCACTTTCAACTTGGCACTAACCACGCAACTTGACATTGTCGACCGTCTTACCTATATTTGCCTCATAGAGCCGTTCACTGCTCTTTCCGCCTTCGCCCACCCGTCGGTTCTTTCCACACGGGTGAGGCGAGCACTCCCAACATCACATCCCGCACCGCGCCCGCGCTGTCCCGGCTGACAGCCCGGCTTTGATTCTGAGGGTTTTACCAGAGGAGCTACCTATGTACGGAACCGTCGCACGTATGCGCGCCAAACCGGGGATGGTCGACACGTTGAAAGAGTGGAGCGAGAGCTATGAGACCAACCGCCCGCCCGGCTACGTGTCGCAGACCGTCTACCAGATGGACGACGACCCCAACGTGTTCTACGTGGCCGTCGTGTTCGAGAGCCGCGAGGCGTACGTCGCCAACGCGGAGAGCGACGAGCAGAACGAGCGCTATCTTGAGATGCGGGCGATGCTTGCCGAGGACCCGGAGTGGCACGACGGGGAAATCGTGTACACCGAGGCCTGACATCCACCGGCCCGCCATAAGGGGACGGCCCCCGCCGCTCCCCAGAGGAGGCCGACATGGGAAAGCTGTTGTACGTTGGAACGTTCGGGAGCGATGATCCGACCCGCGCCACGATGCCCCTCGTCGCCGCGTCCGGCGCGCTGGATGCCGGGCACGAGCCGAGCATCGTGCTGATGGGCGAGGCCGTTTATCTGGGCCGGGACGACGTGGTGGACGCCATACAGGGCGTCGGTTTTCCGCCGCTGCGCCAGCTCGTCGACAAGATGCTGGACTACGGCGTGCCGATCTATTTTTGAGGTCCGTGCAGCGTGGCTCGTGGAGTCACCGACGAGATGATCGCGCGCCGCAACGGCGTGAAGGCAGGGCCGGACCGCCTCGCCGACCTGATGATGGAGCACGACCGGGTCATCAGCTTCTAGCGAGCGTGACCCCCGGTTGATGGAACATGAACGCCCGGCTGTGGGGACGGGCGTTTTTTGCGTTAGTGCCACGTATTGCTCCACCGCAGAGAGTGATCGGTTGAAGCACTTAGATTATTCAGCAAGAACCCCCTGTGGGCCTGCGGCCCATCCGTCCCCCTTTGCGAAGGGGGACAGGTCTGAGCGCTAGCGAAGACCAGGGGGTTTTCCACGGATGGGCAGAGGGGCCGGGACAGCACATCGACCCCCGGCCTGCCGACGTATGAACAGGGCAAGGCCCTGTTCAACAAGGAGTTGGCGTGATGCAAGCATCTTCGCCAACTCCCGGTGAAAACGTGCAGCGTTTTCTACCATTCCCCAATACCTGACACCGGGCACTGACATCACATATGTGAATAACCACACCGAACCGCGTGTCTTTCGTCCTTGACAATCCGGCCCGATTCGTGATATCACTAACCAAATACTAACCATCGGTAGTCACGCATCCCTTTCCAGATAAAAGGCATCCCGCTATGCCCCAGCTATCCGACATCGAACTCCAGAAGCTCGCCAGAGACGGCGTATTCGACGTGCACCCGGACGAGGCGCTGCTGCTCCAGCACGAGCTGAACCGCACGTTCGTCGTGACGGTCGGCCCGGCGTTCACGTCCAACGGCGCGGCTGGCTACCGCGTCGTCGGCACCATCGGCGAACTGCGCGCGACCTACCAGTCACACCGGCCCGGCCCGGCGCTGTGCTTACGCGCCGCAACCTGCCCATTCGCGCACCTCGTCTGGGAGAGCTAGCGTCTCCGGCTCGCCTGCCGCTCCCCCATCAGGGACAACACAAAGAGACGCATCGCACGCGGCCCGCAGCACGGCCACCGGTTCCGGCCTGCCGCCATTTACCCCTTCCCCGGCCTGCCGGAATCGGGCATAATGGTAGCAGGCGGCCCGACCCGTTACCCTGCCTCCAGCAAAGGAGCGGCCCTATGATTCCCCCCCGCGCGCGCTGGCGCGCCGCCGGAGTCGCGGTTCTGTTCCTGCTCGTGACGTGGGCGTGCAGCTGCGGCGCGCTCCAGGGGCTTATCTCCCCCGGCGGTGAGGCCCCCACCGCCACCCGCCTGGCCCCCACGCCGACCATCATCCCGACGGCCACCGGCGCGCCGCCGACCGCCACCCCCACCATCACGCCGACCCCGCCGCCGACCCACACGCCCACGCCCCCGCCGACCTGGACCCCCGCCGCCACGCCCACCGAAAGCGGTCTGCTGTTCGAGGACGACTTCAGCGATCCGGCCTCCGGGTGGTACGTCAACCCGGACGAGGTGGGCGAGGGCTCCTACACTTACGAGAACGGCGTGTACGCCATCACCGCCCTGTCGAACAGCCTCCAGATGTGGGGCAACGCCGGACGCTCGTTCGGGGACGTGGTCATCACGGTCGACACGATGCAGGTCAGCGCCCCGGCCAACGACAACAACGGCTACGGCGTCGGCTGCCGGATACAGGACGACGGCGCGGGCTACTATCTGCGCATCTCCGGCGACGGCTACCACGCCACCCACCGGGTGACGTATGACGCGCAAAGCGGCGAGGAGACGTTCACCCCGCTCGTCGACTGGACGCGAACGGAGGCCATCAACCTCGGCAACGCGGCGAATCGCATCGACGCGACCTGCGCCGGGTCGAAGCTCAGCCTGACCGTCAACGGGCAGATCGTGTCGATCGCGGAGGATGACACCTTCGCGCAGGGCGACATCGCGCTGACCGTCACGACCTACGAGGACGAGCCGACGACCATCCACTTCGACAACGTCGCCGTGCGGGAGCCGTGAGGGGAGTTGCCAGTTTCGAGTTTCGAGTTGCCAGTTTGACATCGCTACGGCGGGGTTGGGTGCTTTAGAGCATGTCGGGGTAGGGGGGAATGAACCGCTCGCCCGCCGGATACAGCGTCCCGACCGCCTGCGACGGTCGCCCCGGCGGGGGGGCGATGGTTGAAAAACGCTCCGCGTTTTTCATTGGGAGAAAGCACAGCTTTCTCCACGCTCACCGGCGGGGCCGTTTTTGACCGTACACCGGGCGAGAACCCCTCCCTCGGCAAAGTGCCAATCCCACTCGGCACTCTGCACGTGGAGTTCGCTTGCGAACTCCCAAGCAAAACCGAAGGTTTTGCACTGGCACTTGGCACTCTTTCGCTTTCGCCACACGCCGATATCAACGATAATGGGCCAGCCTGGCCGTATCCCCAGCCAACGACGAAAAGGAGTCCCCCATGAGCCCCCTATCCTCACGCTGGCGCGCCGCCGGATTCGCGGCCCTGTTCGTGCTCGTGACGTGGGCCTGCAACTGCGGCACGTTCCAGCAGCTTGCCTCCCCCGCCGCCGAGGTCGCCGACACGCCGACCCCCCTCCCGCTGCCGACCGAGGCCCCGACCCTCGCCCCGCCGACCGAAATGCCCACCGCCACGCTCACCGCAGCCCCGGCGGCCACGCCCACCGAGGCCCCGACCGCCACACCCGCCAGAGGCCCCGTGCTGTTCGAGGACGACTTCAGTGTGAACTCCGGGTGGTACGTCGACCAGGACGAGGTAGGCTCGTACCGCGTCGAGAACGGCGTCTACGCCATCACCGCGCAGATGACCGATACCCAGCTGTGGGGCAACGCCGGGCGGTCGTTCGGGGATGTCGTCATCGATATCGACGCGACGCAGATCAGCGGCCCGCCCAACGACAACAGCGGCTACGGCGTCGGCTGCCGGGTGCAGGAGAACGGCGATGGGTACTTCCTGCGCCTCACGGCGAACGGCGATTACGCCATCGTCAGGTACACCAGCTCCGACGACCCCGACGCGAGCGGGTTTATCCCCCTGATCGACTGGACGCCGACGGACGCCATCAACCAGGGCAAAAACACGACCAACCACATCACGGCGATCTGCCAGGGGAGCAGCATCAGCCTGAGCGTCAACGGGGTGCTGCTGGGCACCGCTCAGGACGGCACGTACCCGACGGGCGATATCGCGGTGACGGCCACGACCTTCGAGGCCGAGCCGGTGACCGTCCACTTCGACAACCTCGTGGTGAGCGAGCCGTAGGAACGTGCCGGTGCAAAACCTTCGGTTCTACACTGGCCCCCGGCACTGATTACCCGCTTTCGCCACACGCCGATATCTATGATAATGGGCCATCTTGTCCGTATTCGTATCGTTAAGCTGTTCGTGCATGGAGAAAGCTGTGCTTTCTTCCAGTCAAAACGGCTGGGCCGTTTTGTACGCGCAGCCGTTCCGTACAAGGAGCGCCCCATGAACCCCCTATCCCCACGCTGGCGCGCCGCCGGAGCCGCGGCCCTCTTCCTGCTCGTGACGTGGGCGTGCAACTGCGGCATGTTCCAGCAGTTGGCCGCCGGAGGCGGCGGCGCGGGCCAGACCCCGGAGGCCGCCACCGTCGCGGTGGAAGCGCCGACCCTGCCCCCGCCGACCGGGGTAACGCCCATGCCCCCCGCGCCGGAGTCGACTCTGTCCCCGCCGACCGGGGCCCCACCGACCGAGGCCGCAGCGGTCGCGCCAGCCCCGGCGGGCGTGCTGTTCCAGGATGATTTCAGCGATCCGGGGTCCGGGTGGTACGTCGACGACGCCCCCGACGAAGGCTCCTACGCGTACGAGAACGGCGTGTACGCCATCACCGCGCTGGTGAACGGCCTCCAGATGTGGGGCAACGCCGGGCAGTCGTTCGGGGACGTGGTCGTCGAGGTCGACGCGACTCAGGTCAGCGCCCCGGCCAACGGCAACAACGCCTACGGGATCGGCTGCCGGATTCAGGAGAACGGCGACGGGTACTTCCTGCGCATCTCAGCCGATGGCTACTACGCGATCTTCCAGGTGACGAGCGACGCCGCGACCGACGACACGACGTTCACCGCCCTGCTCGACTGGACGGAGTCGGGCGCGATCAACCTCGGCAACGCGACCAACCACATCACCGCGACGTGCGCCGGGTCGGACCTGAGCCTGAGCGTCAACGGGCAGATGTTGGGCAGCACGCAGGACACCATGTACGCGGCGGGCGATATCGCCGTGACGGCCACCACCTTCGAGGACGAGCCGACGACCATCCACTACGACAACGTCGTGGTGCGTATGCCTTAAAACGGTGCTTGACCGCTTTACCTGATCGGGCATACGATAGGATGGCGACCAGCTATCAGCCGGGAGAGGGATCGCCATCGAACAGCCCGACTATTCCGCCGAGTACCGCCACTCGTGGGCGCTCGTCGTCGGCATCGACGATTATAAAGACCCCGCCCTGCCGCCGCTGCGCACCAGCGTAAAAGGCGCGCAGGCCGTCGCCGCCGCGCTGTGCGACGACCTCGGCTTCGACCCCGAGCGGATCATCCTGCTCGAAAACGAGGAGGCCACCCAGCGCGCCATCCGGCGCGCCTTCGTCGATCCGCTGAGTCGCGAGGAGAAGGTCGGGCCGGATGACCGGGTGCTGGTCTACTTCGGCGGTCACGGCCTGACCTACGACACCGCCGAGGGCGAGATCGGCTGCATCGCCCCGTACGACATCGAGAAGGCGTACTGGGACACCGCCATCGCGATGGACGAGCTGACCCGGCTCGCCAACCGCATCCACGCCAAGCACG
>CAZWUX010000281.1:0-5893 GCA_964637665.1 uncultured Anaerolineae bacterium | reverse complement strand
CCCATATACTGTTTCCGGTGGCTGTGTTAGGCTGGAACTGGTACTTATCACCTGAGCAGGGTGCAGAGACCGGTATCATTTCAGCTAGCCTCATCCCTCCATTCTCCTTTGTCCTGCCATTCCTGCGCCCTGCTCAACTGGCAAAGAGAGCAAACAGCTATGCGGCCAGGAACCGATTCCCTTGACATCACTCGTCTCACTGCAAACAGGCAGCGCCCCGATCGCGAAACGTTGTCCGATGCACAGGATGGCGACTCTGCCGATTATCGCGCCGAGTTCGCATCACGCTTCACGAGCGAGATGCGTGCGAAGTCCGCGCTCAACCCGCGTTCGCTGCGGGTGTTCGACGTGGTGGATGTCTTCGCCGACTCGGGCGAGTTCCTCTTTCGGGGGACCGTCGAGGCACGCGACGAGGCGGGCCGTGTGCAGGTCCGCCATCTGACGGACAGCGAGAGTCGCAGGACGGCGCTGAAGATCGTCCGCATCGAAAACTGCCGATACGCCGATGCGATGTCGCCCCCCGCTACCCTGCGCCAGTGGGAGGCCGATCGCGGTGTCGAAACCTCGGTGCCGCCGTTCTAGGCACGGCGTTTTCTCAGCGCGTTTGCGTGGCTGTCCCTGGCTTGGCTTGACCGACATATCCCCTGTGAGTACCATTGACCCCTGTGAGTTAGCCTCTACTATATAAGGGGGGGCTGACTTCGCGTGCGGGCCATTCAGGTCTTCCGCGTCACAATCTTATTCCCTTCGGGCCGGAACTGGCGCAGCGGTGCTGGGCCTGTTTCAGGCGTGCTGGTTTTTCGTCTGCCCCTGCACACAAAAGACCACGTACGAAGGCGGACCCCACATCGATGAATTGGACGACACCCGAATGGATAAGCCATCTGAAAGGATGGCTGGCCCCTGATGCCTACAGCACGGCCTGGGTTGCGCTGGTCCCTGACTGGCACGATCCCGGCCAACCGGCATGGCCGGAAGCGCTCGACTATCTCCGCCAGCACCAGCTGGAGGACGGGGGATGGGGAGCGCCGCGTGTTTATTACGCCCACGAGCGGACGATCTCGACGCTGGCGGCGCTGCGCGCTCTGCACAGCTGGGGTGAGCCGGAGGACGGACCTCGCATCGAGCGGGGGCTGCGCGCCCTGCGGCGCTACGCGGTTGACCTCTCTCAGGAGCCTCACGAACCGGTCGGGTTCGAGCTGCTGCTGCCCAGCCTGCGGGATACCCTCGTCGACGATTTCCCCGGCGAGCTGCCGCTCGACCAATGGAAAGCCATCGACGCGATCGGGCGTGAGAAGCTGAAGCTGATCAGCCATTTCACGCTCGACCCGGACGAACCGCGCGCATGGTGGTTCAGCCTGGAGATGCTGTCCGTCGAGCAGCTTGCCCTGCTGGATGACTCCCTGTTGAACGAACATGGCTCGGTCGAGACCTCGACGGCGGCGACCGCCGCGTACCTGTACGCGCGGCGGCTGGCAGGCGGCGACTCGCCGCGCGCGGCCCGGTATCTCGACCACGTGTTGAAGATCGGCGAGGGCAGCGTCCCGTTCTGCTGGCCCGCCGAGGTGTTCGAGACGGTCTGGGCGCTCGACGGTGTGCGGCGGGTGGGCATCACCCCGACGGAGCTGCCGCTCAACGGCACGGTCGACCGCCTCGCCCGCTCATGGGAGATGGTCGAGCCGGGCCTGTCGTCGAGCAGCATGTTCCGCGTGAACGATGGCGACGATACCGTCATCGGCTACGCGGTGCTGGACTGGGCCGGGCAGCCGCCCGACGCCGACGTGCTGCTCCGCTACTGGAATGGCAGCCACTTCCTCTCCTATCTGGACGAGCGCAGCGCGTCCGTCTCGGCCAACCTGCACGCCATCACGGCGCTGCGCCTGCAACCGGGGTTTCCGCATCGCGACATCGCGCGGCAGGCCATGCGCTGGGTCGTCTCGCACATGCGGGCGGATGGCTCGTTCGACGACAAGTGGCACCTCTCCCCGCATTACTGCGTGGCGCACGCCATCCCGGCCTTCGCCGGCTGGAACGAGCCGCTGACGCAGCACTGCATCGACTTTTTGCTCGAGCACCAGCGGTCGGACGGCGGCTGGGGGTGGTTCGGGCGCAGCACGCTGGAGGAAACCGCCCACGCCGTGATCGGTCTGGCGAACGCCCACCGGTATAATTTGCTGCCCGACCGGACGGCGCTCACACAGGCGGCGCGCTTCCTGCAAGATCGAATCGGCGAGAAGCCGGTCGAGCATTTCTGGATCGGCAAAACGGTGTTCCGCCCGGACACCATCGTGGCGGCGACGCTGTATGCGGCCTGGTCCTTTCTGGAGCGAGAGGGGTTCACGCGGGTTGACGAGCCGTTACAAGCGGGCGGGCTCGTGGAAACGACCGTCGCGGTACAGTCGGGGGACCCTGCACAGGGTGATCCTGTGCCCTGCGCGCCGCCATTGGCCCCGACAGCCCGGAATCTGCGCGCGGCCCGGCAGGTGGCTTACAGCCTGTCATTCCAGTTCGTGCTGACACCCGTCCGGCGGGGTGACCTGCTCACAGGGGAGGTTGCGGCGTTCGTCGAGGGGCTGGTCTACACGATTGCGGGTGAGTATGGCTGGACGGTGATCGAGGCCGCTGCCCACCCGGATCACCTCTATCTGGCGCTGGAGACGCCCCCGGAGTACGCGCCCGATGCGGTCGCCGGGATCGTCAAGGAGGTCACGGCCTGTGAGAGCCTGCGGGAATTCCCGCACCTCGAACAGCGGTTCCGGGCCGAGGACCTCTGGGATGACGGCTATCTCGTGTGGTCGTCGGGCCAGACTCTCACCGAAAAGGACATCGCCGCCTATTTACGCGTCGAGGATAGCAGCCAGATCGTGCGATGACGGCGGGCCGATGCGCGGTCGCGCCCACAGGGGCGCGCCGCTGGCGATCTGCCCCTGATTAACTATAATGGGGCTGTCTGGGGGCAGACTCATCCATCATCGGGCGTTCCATCCGAACGATACCAGGGCGCCGGACGCCAGCACTGAGTCGGCTGGTGATACGCGCCCACCCCGATGATGTCATCCTGCGCTGCCTTATAGAAGGCGCGCATCTCTTCGAGCGCTTCGGCGGTTAGCGCCGTAAAATCCCGGTACTGCCCCTTTCTGGCAAACAAGTGATCGTATAAGATCGTTCGCCACTGGCGGCGCTCCAGATAGGTAATGGGGCTGACCGTGAAGTAAAGGTCCCTGAGGGAGAGGAGAGGCGGGCAGATATTTGTGATAGAGGGCTTGTTGTTGCCGATCAGGATGTCGATGTCCTGAAAGGGGCGGCCATAATAGGCCCTGGCGAGTGTCGTGCGGTCGGGCATTTCCCCCGTGCGTTCGATATGCTCCGCCACGAGAGGCACCAGTTTAGAGGGGATTAGATCGTCGGGCACATACCAGATCAGCCAGCGCCGTCTGGCTGCCGTCTCCTGCTCTATCTTCTCGAACTTCCGGGTCAGGTCATCCGCGCCGAGCTGCGTGAAGATGCCCCCCCAATCCCCCCGAAACAGCACCCCGATCTCATGTTGGTCGTAGAGGGCCTGCGAGGTTTCGTCGATCAGCAGGTTATAAACCCACTTGAGATTCTCGACGTAACCGGTGTTTCGCCGCCCCTGGCTGCCGCCAAAGCCCACCAGAAAGAGGGACTCGATGCCATCTGAGTACAGGAAGCCCGTCATCTCGACGACGCGCTGGATGACCCGGCGGCCATATTCGAGGAAGTGCTCCGGCGCGTCGTAACCCTGGCCGATGTCGCCGTATTCGAGGAAGTACCAGCGCGACGTGCCGCTGGTCGACAGGACGACCGTTTTTCCCTGCACGAGGGGGCGGATTCTCTCGGCGGGCCACTGGATGAAATCGGCGAGGGAAGGTTTGGAAATGCTGGTGCCCGCTGCGCCATCGTCGGGGGTCATGGCGGTGCCTCCCTTAAGAGCCTGTCCCGGTTGTAAGTTACAGAATCAGACTGCATGTTTCTGCTGGAATGATAGCAGCGCTCCGGTGTTTACGCTATTGCGACGCCGGTCGGAAGGTCGGGGAGCGCCGTCGCGCAGAGGATGTTAGAGTATGTGTACTCACTAGAAGAAATGAATATATTTGCGCAGGTTCGCTCGGACGGACGATAATAGCGAAACCGGTGAGCAGGCGGCTATGCAGGAGGCCAGTCCCTTCATTTCGTAAGAGATAATCTGCCCACCATTATCGAGACACAAGCATGTATCTAGACGACGATTCATTGGAAACACCTGACCCCATGCCGCTCAGCTACCGGCTGGCAGCCTGGTTGAGCGAGCAGGAATTCTGGCACCGGCTGGTCGAGCCTGCTGCCTCGATCCGGGGGGCCGACCTGCGGCGCAGGGTGCGCCTGCTCTCCTCCCTGCTCGTATTTCTCATCCCGCAGGCCACGGTGGGCGTGATCTGGGTGCTGCTGGCCGATCCCTCCGTCGCGCCCTTCGAAAACACCTTCTTCTACGTGGCTGTTCCCACGCTGCTGATCTTCGTTCTGGCCTATCTGTTGAGCCGGACACGCCACTACCGGCTGGGGGCCGTGCTGACGGTCGTGCTGCTCCCGGCGATGATCTTTTCGGCGGCGCTCACCATCTCGCGGGGGTTCGTCAGCACCGCCGAACTCCTGATCTGGCTGACGCTGAACGTTCTGATGAGCAGCATCTTCTTCTCGGTCAGCGTCACGTCTCTGCTGATGGGGACGAGCCTGCTGGGAATGCTGCTGCTGCCGCTCGCCTCGCCAGCGATCGAGCCGCGCAACGTCATCGTGCCGGTGATCTACACGGGCATCCTCTCGACGTTGATCATCGTGGCGGCCCGCCATCGCAACCTCGTGGAGCGCGACAGGCGCAGGGCGCTGGAGGAGAGCGAGCTTCGCTACCGCACGCTGCTTGAGACGGTCTTTGATGGCATCATATTCCACGACAACGAGCTGCTGCTCGACGCGAACACCGGGTTCGCGGAGATGTTCGGCTACGAGCACCAGGAGGTCATCGGGCAGCCCCTTTCCCGGTTTGCTGTGTCGGGCACAGGCAACCGGAAGATCGCCGAGTCCATCGCGCAGGGCGAGCAGCGGGTTCACGAGGTGCAGGGCGTGCGCAAAGACGGCGAGCGCTTCGACATCGAGGTGGTGGGGCGCCAGCAGCCGTATCACGGTGAGATCGTGCAGATGGTGGCCGTCCGCGACATCAGCGAGCGCAAGCGGGCGGAAAAGGCGGAGCGCAACCGCCGCATCCTGGCCGAGGCCATGCAGGACATCGCCTCCGCGTTGAACAGCACGCTCGACCTCGAAGAAGTCCTCGACCGTATTCTCAAGAACGTGGGCCGTGTCGTGCCACACGACGCGGCCAACATCATGTTGATCGAAGCGGGCCTCGCCTACGTGGCGCGGGCCAGCGGCTACGTCCGCCATGAGGGGACCATCGACATCGGGCGGCAGTTCAACGTCGAGGACGTGCCGTTCCTCCAGCGGCTCGTCGAATCCCACGAACCGCTCGCCATCCCCTACACGACCAAGTACCCCGGCTGGGTCGACGTGCTGGAGGAGGGCTGGTCAGGTTCGTACGCGGGCGCGCCGATCCTGTCGGATAACCGGGTGATCGGCCTGCTCAACCTCGACAGCGCCGAGGCGGGCTTCTTCGAGCCGGGCCACGCCGAGGACCTCAAGACCTTCGCCGATCAGGCCGCCGTCGCGATTCAGAACGCCCGCCTGTACAAGGAGCTTCAGTTCCACAGCCAGGGGCTTGAGATCGCCGTCGAGCAGCGCACGGCGGAGCTTAAACGCGTCAAGGAGCGCGTCGAGGCCATCCTGAACAACAGCCCCGACGCCACCCTGCTGCATCCCCTGCCTCGGGTCGATGAGATCGCCACCG
>CAZWUX010000280.1:0-5937 GCA_964637665.1 uncultured Anaerolineae bacterium | reverse complement strand
AAACCGCTTCGCGGATTTGCTTACACTCCATCCGGGCTGCGCCCGACGGGCCTACAGCCTGTCCATTCATCCCCCACCAGGGGTGGGGGCTTTCTGGAAATGGAGTGAAGGGACGCCGGGTGGGATGTCCCATCGCTGCCTGATGTGAGCGGCAGACCGTATCAACCCGCATACCGACGCAGGATACGGTCGACGGACCCGCCGTAGCTCTCGCCGAACAGGTTGAGGTGACAGAGAAGATAGTAGAGTTGGTACAATGGCTGGCGATCCTCGTAACCGGGGGCGAGGGGAAATTCCTCGGCGTAGGCGTCGTAGAAGGCAGGTGGGAAACCGCCGAAAAGGGCCGTCATAGCGAGGTCGGCCTCGCGGTCGCCGACGTAGACCGCCGGGTCGATCAGGACGGGCGCCCCCGCCGCGTCGATCATCCAGTTGCCGCCCCACAGATCGCCGTGCAGCAGGGAGGGCTGGCAGGCTTCTTCGTCGATCCACTCGTCGAGGTGGGCCATCAGCCGGTCGAGGCGCTCGGCGCGCCGCGCCGGGAGCAGGCCGTTGGCCCGCGCCTGATCGCGCTGCGCGCCGAGCCGTTCGGCCCGGTAGAAGTCGACCCATGAGCCGGTCTGGTGGTTGGGTTGGGGCAGCCGCCCGATGTAGTTGGCGTGGTCGAGACCGTATTCCGGCTGTGGTGCGGCGTGCTGGTGGGCCAGACCGCGTCCCAGCCGTTCGGCGGCAGCGTGACGGCCCCCGCCGCCCCGCTCGATCCACTCTAGAATCAGGTAGGCGGACCGGCTGCCGGGAACCGCACCGTGCCCGATGACGCCCGGCACGCGGACCTCGCCCGCCGCGCCGAGCAGTGACAGCCCGGCGGCCTCGCACTCGAAGAAGTGGGGTGGTGGGTTGTTGTGCCACTTCACGAAATAGCGGCCCGTGCCGGTGGTCACCACCGCTGCCTGGTTGATGTCGCCGCCGCCGACGCGGGTGAACGCATCGACCGTCGTATCGCCGACCGCCGCTCGCAGTGTGTGGGTGATGGCGTCAGCGAGCGGGGCAGTTATCTCACCAAATGACATAACGCTAGATGCCCTCCTGACGGCGGATGTGATCGAGCAGGCCCCGGCACCCGGCCTCGACCAGCTCATAGACGCGGTCGAAGCCGCCAGCGTAGTAGGGGTCGGGCACCTCCGTCTCGTCGACGCCGGATGCGTAGTCGAGCAGCAGCCCGATCTGCGCGCCGTTGGGGTTCATGCGCCGCACACCGGACAGGTTGCCCCGATCCATCGCGATCAGGTAATCGGCACCCCGGATATCGTGGCGGCTGATCTGGCGGGCGCTGTGATCCAGGGTGATGCCGTGCTGGCGCAGAACCTTGCGCGTGCCCCGGTGCGGGCTTTCTCCGGCGTGCCAGCGGCTGGTGCCCACCGAGTCGACCGTGATCTGACCGGCCAGCCCGGCGCGCTCGACCATGTCGGTAAAGATGCCCTGCGCCATCGGCGAGCGGCAGATGTTCCCCTCGCAGACGAATACGACGTGAATGCTCATAAGCGTTGTCCTCTCCTGCCTTTGCTTTGTTCCGAGAAATGCCGCCTCTGATGATACCATATGGAATGGGCGCATGTCCCTCCTGTCGAGGCCCAACCTTAAAAAATTCGCTGGCGTTCATTGTTTTAAGAAACCTCCCCCTTGAGATGGTTGCGGGCGATCTGGCCCCATGCTAAGATGTGCCGCGTTGTTCCTCACCACACACAAGACCACGGTGCTAACCTCCACCGGTTAGCCACGCAAGACCACAAAGGTGCAGGCTGTATGCGTTGCCCGTACTGCGACGCGGTTGAGTCACGCGTCGTCGACACGACGACCGACTCTGACAACGCGGAGATTCGCCGCCGCCGCCTGTGCCAGGCGTGCGGAAGGCGGTATACGACGGTCGAACGGATCCGGGCGGAGCTTCCGCTCGTGCGGAAGGATGGGCCGGGGGGCGGCCCGGCCCGATCTGAGCCGTTCGACCCTGAAAAACTACGGCGCAGCATCTTGATCGCGTGCGCCAAGCGGCCCATCGCCGAAGCGGCCATCGACCGGCTGATTGCGGGTATCGAGGCGCGGCTGCGGTCCGATTACACGGATGAGGTGTCGAGCCGGGTGGTCGGTGAGATGGTGATCGATGGGCTGCGGGAGCTGGACGAGGTGGCCTGCATCCGGTATTCGATCGTATTTTTGCCGCTGGGCGATCTGGCGGCGGTGCAGCGCGAGATCGACCGTCTGCTGCACGAGAGGGAGCGCCGCACCCGGCCTGTCTCGTAGAGCGGGAAATTGGCGATCTGTCATCAGGTTGTTGTGCCTCTGTCTTGACCTACTGACAGGGGGCGACTCCGATGCCGGGCGGACACGACAAATTTCGATGAGAGCATTTCGCGCGCCGGGCGGTGCGCAGGGGAAGGGACTCATGGTGGATCAGGTAACTCAGGAGACGCAGGCCAGCGCTAACGGCCACCGTCCAACACTCAAGCAGGACATCAAGCTGAATGAAAATGCGCGCACCGTGCTGGAGCGGCGCTATCTGCGTAAGGGGACGGATGGTGAGCCGGTCGAGACGATTGAAGAAATGTTCTGGCGGGTCGCGTGGAACGTCGCCGCATCCGAAGCGGACCGGCAGGCGGTCGCGGAGCAGTTCTACGATCTGCTGACCTCGCGGCGCTTCTTCCCGAACTCACCGACCTTCACCGGGGCGGGCACGCCGCTGGGCCAGCTTGCGGCCTGCTTCGTGCTGGCTATCGACGACGACATGGGCCGCACGAGCGAGGGCATCTTCCAGACGCTGCGCAACGCGGCGCTGATCCAGCAGACGGGGGGCGGCAACGGGTTCAGCTTCAGCCGCCTGAGGCCCAAAGGCGCGCGTGTGTCGAGCAGCAATGGAGAGGCGACCGGGCCGGTTGGATTCCTGCGCGTGTACGATCAGGCGTTTGGCGAGATCGCGCAGGGTGGCAGCCGCCGGGGGGCCAACATGGGTGTGCTTCGCGTCGATCACCCGGATATTCAGGAATTCGTCACCTGCAAGACGCAGGAAGGCCAGATCGAGAACTTCAACATCTCGGTCGCGGTGACGGACCCCTTCATGCAGGCGGTGAAACAGGATGGGGACTTTAAGCTCATCAACCCGCAGGATGGTGGCGAGTGGGGCAGCGTGCGGGCGCGTGAATTATTCGATGAGATGGTGAAGCACGCCCACCACAATGGTGAGCCGGGGATGTTGTTCATCGACGCGGCCAACCGCGACAATCCGGTTCCGCATTTGTACGCGCTGGAGGCGACGAATCCGTGTGGTGAGCAGTGGCTTGGCCCGTATGAGAACTGCTGCCTCGGCTCGGTGAACCTCGGTCAGCATGTTTCTGCCGATGGCAGGGTTGACTGGGGCAAACTGCAACGGAGCGTTGAGCTTGCGACGCGGTTCCTCGACGACGTGGTGGATGCCAACCAGTACGTACCCGCCGTGCCGCAGCTCGAGCAGGCTGCCCACCGCGTGCGGCGCATCGGGCTGGGGATTATGGGGCTGGGCGATATGATGTACCGGCTCGGCGTGCGCTATGGCTCGGAGGAGGGGCAGGAGTTCGCGGCGCAGGTGATGGAGTTCGTGCATTATCACTGCATGAGGACGAGCGTCGATCTGGCCGACGAGCGCGGCCCCTTCCTCGCAATTCATGGGAGCCGGTTCGATCCGACCGACCTGAAGTGGGAGCCGCCGACCCCGCTCAAGCCGTACGAGCGTGACTGGGGGCGGCCTGCGCTCGATTGGGGAGCGGTCGTTAACGGCATCAAGGCGCATGGGATTCGCAACGGCGCGCATACGACCATCGCGCCGACGGGGACGATCTCGACGGTGGCGGGCGTCGAGGGATATGGCTGTGAGCCAGTGTTCGCGCTGGCGTACGTGCGCTACTTCGACGACAATGGCACGCGCCGGGAGCTTCAGTACACAAGCCCGTTGTTCGAGAAGGCGCTGATCGAGGCGGGGTTGGACGAACCGGCGCGGCATCGCATCGTCGAGCAGACTAATGCGACAGGATCGTGCCAGAACGTCGAGGGGATTCCCGACGCCATCCGGCACACGTTCGTCGTCGCGCAGGACATCACCGCCGAGGAACACGTCTACATGCAGGCGGCGCTCCAGAAGTTCGTGTCGAACTCGATCTCGAAGACGTGCAACTTCCCGGCGACGGCGACCGAGCAGGACGTGGCGGACGCCTTTATGCTGGCGTGGGAGCTTGGGTGCAAGGGGCTGACGGTTTACGTGGCGGGGTCGCGGGAGAAAGTCGTGCTCGAAACGAAGGAGACGGCCAACCAGCGTGAGGATGAGCCGGTCGCTGACGCAGTCGCAGACCCCGCGCCGGAGGTTGTGCCGGACCTCGACGTAGTTCCGGTGGCTGAGGTCGAGGCCGACGCGGTCGAGCAGCCAACCCTGTTCGGATACGAAAAGAAGAAGCCGCGCGCTCGCGTGCTGCCCGGCTTCACTTACCGGCTCGAAACGCCGCTCGGCACGACGTTCGTGACGGTCAATGAGAATGGCGGGGATGAGCCGTTCGAGGTCTTCATGCACACGTCGAAGGCGGGGAGTGAGACGGCGGCGGTCAGTGAGGCGGTGGGGAGGCTGATCAGCTATATTTTGCGGCTGCTGTCGCCCGTCGCGCCGCACGACCGGATGAGGGAGATCATCCGGCAGCTTGAGGGAATCGGTGGGGGGCGGTCGCTGGGGCTGGGGCCGAACCGCGTGCGGTCGCTGCCGGACGGCGTCGCGCAGGTGTTAGCCGATTACCTGAAGGACCGATCCGAGCGGGTGGAGCAGGGGCGGAGCCTCGGTGGGGGAGTCGATCGGGTGGAGGACGCGGTGGAGGTAGGCCCCGCGCCCGGCCAGTTGGCGCTCAAGTTTGGGGACCTGTGCCCGGAGTGCGGTCAGGCAGCGGTGGTCAACGAGGAGGGCTGCCGGAAGTGCTATGCGTGCGGGTACAGTGAGTGCTGAGATCAGATGGGGCATTTTAGCCCGTGTTAAGAGTCTGCAAGCAGAATTACCACAAATGGCCTGCTGAGAAGCGCAGGCCGTTTGTTTTTTGGCGATCGGGTTGGCGATCAGCAAGATATCATGCTTTGGAGAACGGCATCGCAGGTATATAATCGGGCCAATGCGTCCTATCCAATAAGGAGAAGCCCGTTGTCATCCGGCAACGAACTGAAAAACCCTGTTCTGCGATTCTGGATCATCATGGCGGGCATACTGGCCTTAATCCTCGGTCGGACGGTATCCGGCGCGCTCATCTACCCGCCCGTGGTGATCTGGGTGATCGGGGTCGGCGCGCTGGGGACGGGCGCGCTGGCCGTCATCGTGATGGTGCGCAAAGGCAACGAACTGCTGTCCAGCGTGGGGTTGGCGGCGGCTTCGGGCGGCCTCGTGTTCGCCGTCATCTTTGGGGTGACATGGCTGCTCAGCTAGCCGAGCGGCTGCCCCGGCGCGGCTTGTTTCTGCTGATCCTCGCCCTGCTGTTGGTGAGCTGTGCGCCGCCTGCGTTCGACACGGCGCAGCTGCTCCCTGAGGCGGTGGGTGATTTCGTCCGCACGGATGGGCCGATCTACGATGCCGAGAGCGGCGTCGACGTTGCGGCGTACAGCGGCGGGCAGGGGGGCGTCACGCTGCGCGTGCGGCAGGTCGACCCGGATGAGGTCCAGACGGCGCTGGCGGGGCTGCCAGCAGGGGCAACGGAGATCGGGGATGATCCGGCGCTCGGAGAGCGGGAGGGCGTCTTTTTCGCGTTTTCGGATGAGTATCATGCTGCGTGGGCCAATGGGGATTGGGTATTCGTCCTCTCGGCGACGACGGATGATGCCCGGCGGGCGTTTCTGGCTTCGTACGGATTCTGATAGGGGAGGCTATGACGAAGCGGCTGCTGCTGGTGGCGG
>CAZWUX010000279.1:0-5961 GCA_964637665.1 uncultured Anaerolineae bacterium | reverse complement strand
CGGCTCAGCCGTTTGGCGTGAGCCAGGGCAAGCTGCATGAGGTCCTTCGCGGGGAACTGGCCGAGCGCGCCCTTGAGCGCCTCGCGCTCGCCGTAGCCCGTCACGAGGTCGGGCATATTGGTCGCGGGCGCCCACAGGATGGTCGGCACCGGGTGGAAGGAGTGCTGCATCATCTTGGCGGGCGTCGAGTGGTCACCGGTGATGATGAACACGTCGGGCTGGATGTCCATCAGCGCGGGAAGTGACGCGTCGATCTCCTCGATGACCGCCACCTTCGCGTCGAACATGCCGTCCTCGCCCCGGCTGTCGGCGGATTTGATGTGGCAGAACACGAAGTCGTAGTCATCCCACACGCGGGCCACGCGCTCAAACTCGTCGAGCGGCGTGTCGTGCGCGTCGGTTTCGATCAGGTCCATGCCGACCAGCTTGCTGACGCCCCGGTACATGGGGTAAACGGCCACGCAGGCGGGGTTCAGCTTGTAGACTTCCTGAAACTTGGGAAGCTCAGGGTCGGTGGCGAAACCACGCAGGTTGACGAAGTTCGCCGGGTGGTGATCCTTCAACTTCTCGGCGGCCTGCCGGATGAACTCGTTCACGAGGTCGGCGGTGTGCTGCGCGGCCTCGCTGTCTTTTGCCTCCGGGGTGGGCACGGCGCGGAGCGGCTTCGCGCCGACTTCGAGCGGATCGGTGTCATGCAAGCGGGGATCGAGGTCATCACCGCGCAGAACGAGCGTGAAGCGGTGCTCCTTCACCTCCTCGACGATCAACTGGACGCCGGGGATTTCGATCCCCTTGAGGGAGCGGACGGCCTGCTCGCCCTGCTCGGTCGAGATGCGGCCCGCGCGGCGGTCGGTGATGACGCCGTTTTCGTCGACGGTGGCGAAGTTGCCCCGCGCGGCCACGTCGCCGGGCTGGATGTCGATGCCGATGCCCGCCGCCGACAGCGCGCCGCGCCCGACATCGTAGACGAGGGGATCGTAGCCGAACAGCGCCAGATGACCGGGTCCGCTGCCGGACTCGATGCCGCGCGCGATGGGGATCGAGAGGCCGGTGGAGCCTTCGCGGGCCAGCCGGTCCATGTTGGGGGTGGAGGCGGCTTCCAGCTCGGTGGGGCCGCCGGTCTGAATGGGCAGGCCGCCCACGCCGTCGAGAATGAGCATCAGAATTTTGCCGCCGTGATCCTCGGCGAGGCGGCGGGTGAGGTCAAAGTTTGCCATGGGTCCAGGTCTCCTTAACGACAATACGGTGGATGCAGTAATAGAAGCGAGCAGGCATCAGCCCGGCAGGAGCCGGGCCGGACGCTGTCCGATGGTGACAGCTACGGATTCAGATCGCCATGACTCAGTTTTATCACCAATGAGGGGCAGAGTGCAAAGAAAAGCCGGTCAGTCTATCAGTCTTTCAGCCGGTCAGTTATTTGGGGAATGACGAGCACGGATCGGGTGGGTGGGGGATGGTGCGTCTGGCGGCGGTCGGCAGGCCGGGGTTGCGATGGTAGAAAGCGCGGAGCGTTTTCACCAGGAGAACGGCTGTGCCGTTCGCCACATCACGGGCCGGGTGGGAAAAGCGACGCGGGGGGACTGAGTGCGGGCGGGGGCCGGGGTGGAGTCGGGGAGGTGGAGTGGAGGGGACATGCCGGGTGCAAATGTGAGGCGAAATCTATGGGTCCAGGGTGAGCGTCGGGGAGCGGAATCAATCTATCAGATAAAAAAGGCGTGGAAGGGAAATTTGTGAGAGGTTTCGGGAGCCGGGGCGTGGGCGAGATCGTATATAATAATGGGGGATGTTCTTTGACAGCCCGCTGGCGAGTGGGTATCATGATCGCGGACGAAGCGAGCGAAGACCACGAAGCCGTCTCCGCACCTATGGGGCGGCTCGTTTCCTGCCCATCTGCGGATAGTAGTAAGCCGGTGAACAAGACTCCCCGATCCATCAGGATGCTGTTCAAGCTGCTGACGCCTGGCATCCACGTCAAGCGCTGGCTGGTGGTCCTGTCTATCGGCATCACGGCGCTGGGACTGGCCTTCGCGCTCGCTCTGCTCCAGATTTTTCACCTTTACCCCGCGCTGCCTCTCGAATACGCCCTGCGGCTGGGCGAAACGCCGCTGTGGGGGTGGATCGCGCTGGCAGGCGTGGGGGGCGTAGCGCTCGTGCTGGTGGCGCTGTTCCGGTTGAACAAAACGCTGCTCTCCCCGCTGGAGGTGGGGGGCGGCGAGCTAATCGAGGCGCTGATCGACCAGCGCGTGCGGGCGCGCGGCCCGGAGATCGTCGCCATCGGCGGCGGGACCGGCCTGCCCGCCCTGCTGCGCGGGCTGAAGGTTTACACGACCAACCTGACGGCCATCATCACGGTGGCGGATGACGGGGGAAGCTCCGGGCGGCTGCGGCGCGATCTGGGCGTGCTGCCGCCGGGCGACTTTCGCAACAACATCGCGGCGCTGGCGCGTGACGAGGATTTGATCACGCAGTTGTTCCAGTACCGCTTTGGCGAGGGCGGCCTGGAGGGGCACAGCTTCGGCAACCTGTTCATCACCGCGATGAGCGCGATCAGCGGGAGCTTCGATCAGGCGTTGGTCGACACGAGCCGCGTGCTCGCCATCCGGGGGCGGGTTTTACCCTCGACGCTGAACGACGTGACGCTCGTGGGGGAGCTTCGCGCAAACGGCTCGACCCAGCGGGCGGTCGGGGAATCGACCATCACCAAGACGGAGGGGACGATCGAGCGGGTGTTCCTCCAGCCGGAGGGCGTGCCCGCTTACCCTGATGCCGTGCGGGCCATTCTGGCCGCCGACCTGATCGTGGTCGGGCCGGGCAGCCTGTACACGAGCATCCTGCCGAACCTGCTGGTGGGGGGCATCGCCGAGGCGCTGGGGCGCGCGCGCGGGCTGAAGATTTACGTGTGTAACGTCGCGACCCAGCCGGGTGAGACGGACGGCTTCGACGTGCTCGACCACGTCAGGACGCTCGAACGACACATCGGGCCGGGGCTGTTCGACATCGTGCTGGCGAACGACGATTTTTCACGGCAGGGGGATGCGGGCTTCACGTACGTGAAGCTGCCTGCCACGAACGGCCAAGAGGGGCCGAGGGCGCAGATCGTCACCGTCCCGCTGGCCGACCCGCAGCGCCCCTGGCGGCACGATTCCGCGCGGCTGGCGGCGGCGCTTATCGAACTGCTGGGTGACGCCGACGAGGCAGACGAACGCCCGCCGACGTTCCCACTAACCTAACCGTTTCCGTTTATCGTTGACCGATTTAGAAGGAGTAAAGCAATGGCAGTGAAAGTTGGCATTAACGGCTTTGGCCGCATCGGGCGCGAAGTGCTGAAGGTGCTCAAGGCGAAGTACGCGGACGACCTCGATGTCGTGGCCTTCAACGACCTGGGCGACCTGAAGACGATGGCCCACCTGTTCAAGTACGACTCGGTGTATGGGACGTACGAGGACATCGAGGTCAAGGAAGATGGGCTCGTCGTGAAGGGCGACTTCATCAAGGCGCTCTCTGAGCGGGATCCGGCCAAGCTGCCCTGGGGTGAGCTGGGCGTGGACATCGTGATCGAGTCGACGGGCTTCTTCCGTGGCCGCGAGGACGCGGGGAAGCACATCGAAGCGGGCGCGAAGAAGGTCATCATCAGCGCCCCGGCCAAGAACCCCGACCTGACCATCGTGCTGGGCGTCAACAGCGAGGACTACGACCCGGATAAGCACGATGTCGTGTCGAACGCAAGCTGCACGACGAACGCCCTCGCCCCGGCGGCGAAGGTCGTCCATGACAAGTTCGGGATCGTCAAGGGCCTGCTGACAACCGTGCACGCCTACACGAGCACGCAGAATCTCATCGACGGGCCGCACAAGGACCTGCGCCGGGCGCGCGCGGCGGCGATCAACATCATCCCGACCTCGACGGGCGCAGCCCGCGCGGTCTCGCTCGTGATCCCCGACCTTGAGGGCAGGTTCGACGGCATCGCGATGCGCGTGCCGGTCCCGACGGGCTCGGTGGTCGACTTCGTGGCCGAGCTTAAGTCGGACACGACGACCGAGGACCTGCACGCCGCGTTCGAGGAAGCGGCGAACGGCGCGCTGAAGGGCATCCTGAAGTTCGAGACGGACCCGATCGTCAGCAGCGACATCGTGGGCAGCTCGTACTCCAGCATCGTCGACGCGGACTACACGTTCGCGATGGGCGGCAACATGGTCAAGGTCATCGCGTGGTACGACAACGAGTGGGGTTACTCGTCCCGCACCGCCGACCTGACGAAGCTCATCGCCGACAAACTCTAATCATCATGTAACCGGGATGGACCGTAACATCCTCCCGGCAGACTGAAAAAAGGGGCGGGAGCCAGCCGCAAGCGCGGCGCGCCCCGCCCCTTTATTGTCGAAGGGCCTCAGTACGAGGTTGAAAAAGCGTACCGGGGCGGCATAAGGTCTAAGTGCAGCTTTTTCCATCAGGATCAGTGTGGCTGCATTTAGATGTGCTCCCCTCCGTATTTTGACGATTAACTGGATTGCGCGACATTACCGAACATCGCAGGAAAGGAACCAAATGAATAAGAAAACGATCCGAGACGTTGATCTATCCGGCAAGCGCGTGCTGATGCGCGTCGACTTCAACGTGCCGATCGAGGATGGCAAGGTCGCTGACGACACGCGCATCACGGCGGCGGTGCCGACGATCAAGGCCGTTCTGGAGCAGAAGCCGAAAGCCGTGATCCTCATGTCGCACCTCGGACGCCCGAAAGGGATGCGGCAGGATTCGTACTCGCTCAGGCCGGTCGTGCCGGTGCTCGCCGAGAAGCTGGGCATGGACGTGGCCTTCGCGGATGACTGCGTGGGCGAGGATGCCAAAGAGGCGCTGGAGAACCTGCCGGAGGGCGGCGTTCTGCTGCTCGAAAATACGCGGTTCCACGCAGAGGAAAAGGCCAACGATCCCGATTTCGCCAAACAGCTCGCGGAGCTGGGCGACATCTACGTGGATGACGCTTTCGGCTCGGCCCACCGCGCGCACGCCTCGACGGAGGGCGTCACGCATTACCTTCCCTCGGTGGCCGGGCTGCTGATGGAGAAAGAGATCGAGTTCCTGAGCAACGCCATCGACAACCCGAAGCGCCCGTTCGTCGCGATTCTGGGTGGGGCGAAGGTCTCGGACAAGATCGACGTAATCGACAACCTGATCAAAAAGGCTGACAAAATCCTCGTCGGCGGTGGGATGGCGAACACCTTCTTCGCGGCGGAAGGCGTGTGGATGGGCGATTCGCTCGTGGAGCGGGATGCGCTCAACACGGCGCGCGATCTCGCGGCGAAGGCGGGCAGCAAGCTCGTCCTGCCGGTCGACATGGTCATCGCGGATGCGTTCGACGAGGACGCGACGACAAAAACCGTCAACCGCGTGATCGGCGTCGAGCGGGGATGGCGCGTGCTCGACATCGGGCCGGACACCGTCAAGGTGTTCGCGGAAGAAGTCGCAGACGCGCAGACCATCCTGTGGAACGGGCCGATGGGCGTCTTCGAGATGCGGCCCTTCGCGGAGGGCACCTTCGCGCTCGCGCGGACGCTCGCCGGGCGGGCCAGCCAGGGCGCGACCGTCATCGTGGGCGGCGGCGACTCCGCTGCGGCGGTCCGGCAGGCGGGTCTCGCCGACGAGATGACCCACGTCTCCACCGGCGGTGGGGCCAGCCTCGAAATGCTGGAGGGCAAGGAACTGCCCGGTCTCGCCGCGCTCGACGATAAGGAATAGGTGAGCGTGGGATAGGGTGTTTTTCGGGGGCGCTGCCCCCGAACCCCCGGAAGGGAATTCTTCCCTTCACCCTGTTGAGATTGGGCCGACCCATCCGGGTCGGCCCATTTAGTTTTGGGGGGAGCGACCGCGGGGCGTCTTCCGCAGTGCAAAATCGGCGACGGCGTGCCCATTATATAACCACGGTGGGGTTTGATTCGGGGGGTCGGGATGCCGCGTAGGTTC
>CAZWUX010000278.1:0-6015 GCA_964637665.1 uncultured Anaerolineae bacterium | reverse complement strand
AGGCGCTACACATGACCGAGCGCGTTGAGGAGGACCTTGCCCCCCACATTCTGATGCTGGAGGAGGTGTTCAGCCGCCTCGACGAGTTCGACATCGTCCATTTCCACATCGGCTACCTGCATTTCCCGCTCTCGCGCCTGTACGGGGAGATGCACGTCACGACCCTTCACGGTCGGCTCGATTTTCCGCTCCTGAAGCGCACCTTCCACGAATACGCCGAGATGCCTGTCGTCTCGATCTCCGATGCCCAGCGCGTCCCGCTGCCGGACATCAACTGGCAGGAGACGATCTATCATGGCCTGCCAGCCGATCTTTACAGTCTGCAACCTGAGCCGGACGGCTACCTCGCGTTTCTGGGACGGCTCTCGCCGGAAAAACGCGTCGACCGCGCGGTCGAGATCGCCAAGCGTCTCGACATGAACCTCAAGATCGCGGCCAAGGTCAACTGGTTCGAGCACCAGTACTTCGAGGAGGAGGTCGAGCCGCTGCTCGCCGATCCGCGCATCGAGTTTCTGGGGGAGATCACCGAGGACGAGAAGAACGATTTTCTGGGCGGCGCATCCGCCCTGATCTTCCCGGTCGACTGGCCTGAGCCGTTCGGACTCGTCCAGATCGAGGCGATGGCCTGCGGCACGCCCGTCGTCGCCTTCTCACACGGCGCGGTGCCCGAAGTGATCGACGACGGCGTGACGGGGTTCGTCGTCGAGACGGTTGACGAGGCGGTCGAGGCCGTCCCTAAAGCCACCGATCTGAGCCGCGCGGCTGTCCGCGCCCGGTTCGACGAGCGGTTCAGCGCCCGGCGTATGGCGAAGGACTACCTGTCTCTGTACCGCCGCCTGATCGACGGCAAAAAACTGGGCCAGATGGCTCAGCTTTCGTCGTCCGGGCTGAGGTCGACGGTGTGGCGCTCGCCGTCCAGATAAAAGCTGAAGGCCAGCCGCCGCCAGTGTGGCGGCAGCTGCGGATTCAGCGTGTACGAGCCATCCGCCGTGTGCCGCAGCCCGGCAAAACCGAACACGACCGCCTGCCACAGCCCGCCTGACGACGCGATGTGGATGCCCTCCGATACGTCACCGCGCCGGTCCCACAGGTCGATGCGCGCCGCCATCATAAAATTCTCGTACGCTTCGTCGGGCTGCCCGGCCATGCAGGCCGCCCACGCGTAGATCGGCGGCCCCAGCGACGATCCCATTGTCAGGTCGGTGCGGGGCGCATAGTAGGCGTAGTTCGTTTCGATCACCTTTTGATCGTATTTACCGTTCAGCAGGCACAGCAGCAGCACGACATCCGCCTGCTTGGCAACCTGGTACTCGTACGTCTGCTCGATCCCCAGAATGGCCTGCACCGACTGGTCGCGGTCCTTATGCGCCTTCCAGTTGAATTCTTTCAGGTCGAAGAACCCCTCGAACTGCTCCATCAGGCCCGTGTCAGGGTTATACAGGATCACGAGGTTATCTGCGATCTCGCGCCAGTAGCCGAGCCGTTCATCGTCGATTCCGAGGTCGGCGGCCCATGACGCCGCTTTTTCGGGCGCTCTGTCATCCAGCCAGCCGAACATATCAGCGGCCATCCGCAGGTGCCACGCCGTCATCCGGTTCGTGAAGACGTTGTTGTCCACGTGTTCGTGATACTCGTCCGGGCCGAGCACGTCCCGCATCACGTAACGGTCGCCCTCTTTCCTTACGAGGTCTTCCCAGAAGACCGCCGTCTCTAATAGAATCGGCACGCCGACCTCCTGCATGAAGTCGTCGTCACCGGTGGCGCGCCAGTACTGCCACAGCGCATAGGCGATGTCGGCGGTGACGTGGTACTCGATGTCGCCGCTCCACACCCGGATCAGCCTGCCACGCTGTTTGAAGTCGGGGATGTAAGCCGGCGTGACCTCATCACCCGTCTGCGCGCTCTCCCACGCGTAGCGCGCCCCCCGGCAGTTCGTATCCGCCGCATTGCGGCGCGCGCCGTCCAGCGTGTGCCAGCGGTACATCAGCATGTTGCGGGCCAGCGCGGGCTGCGTGTATATGAAAAACGGCAGGATGTACGTCTCCGTGTCCCAGAAGATGTGCCCCCGGTAGCCATACCCGCTCATCCCTTTGGCCCCGACGCTGGACATCTCGTCGTCGGTCGGGGCGGCGGCCCGCATCTCAAACAGCGCATGCCGCAGCGCGATCTGCGCGGCGTTATCCCCCTTGATGATGACATCACCGTCTCGCCAGAAAGCCGCCCATGCCGCCTTGTTTCGCTTAACCAGGTCGTCATACCCGGCATCAGACGCTTCACGGGCTTTCGCCTGCGCCGCCGCCAGCGGATCGTCGGCTGTGTCCGTCGTGTAGACGGCCACCAGTTTGTCGGCGGCGAGCGTCTCCCCGACTTCGAGCCGCGCCTGTATCGACCCACCGGGGTTCCGCTTGCAGCGGAGCGCCTCCCGCCCGGTCAGCGGCGATTCCGTATTCAGCCGCATGACCATCGCCAGCCCTTCCCGCGTGTGGCGGGTCGCGACGTGCAGCGCGGCCTCGTCCACTTCCGCACTCTGGCTCAGCAGCTCCCAGTGGGTCGTGCCCTCCTGCAAAATGCCCTGATTCTCGACGTGCCCATCCAGCGTGGCCCGCATCTCGACCTCAACCGGCTCATCCAGCGCGTCTACCCGCACGCGTACGCCCAGCAGGTGCGGATCGCCGAGGTCGGGAACGCGCTCAAAGCTGAGGTCGACCGTCGGGCCTTCCTCCGCGATCTGCCAGCGCAGCCGCCGGTGCAGCGCCCCGGTCCGCAGGTCGAGATAGCGTGAATAATCGCCGATGCCCTCACGCGCCATGTCGAAGCGCTCGCCGTTCACGAAAATTTCCACCGCCGTCCAGTCCGGCGCGTTGACCAGCTCGGTGAAGAACAGCGGAACGTCATCCCACACATTATGCACCAGCGTTGCCCGCGTCTGGCCGGTAAAGCCCTCCTCGAATGTCGCTCTGGTGCCGAGAAAGCCGTTCCCCTGCGCGAGGATCGTCTCTGCGACGTGCTGCTGCGCGGGTTCGAACACCGGCTCGCTGACGCGCCACGTAGCGGGGTACACCAGATCGGCGGCCTTCACGCCGTCGAGATTCGCCAGAACGAGGTCGGCCCTCCCGACGCGGCTCTCCGGCCCGATGCCCACCGTCACCATCCCGGCGGCGATCCCGCCCGCGATGCCCGCCCCCGCATCCTCCACGACCACGCAGCAGGCCGGAGGCGCATCTAACAGCCGGGCGGCGTGCAGAAAGAGGTCCGGCGCGGGCTTGGGCCGTCCGGGGCTGTACCCATCAGCCAGCGCATCGATCCACTCGCGTAACTTCAGGTTGTCCACGACGGTCGCGGCATTGCGGCTGCCCGAAGCGACGGCGATCTTCAGCCCGGCGGTCCGCAGGTCGTCCAGCAGCGCCTCGACGCCCGGCAGCAGATCATCCGACGTGATGTCATCCAGAAAATCCTGATAATAGCCGTTCTTGCGGTCCATCATCTCCTGGAACTTGTCCGGTGGGACCTTCCGCCCGCCGAGGATGATCTCCAGCGACCGCTGCCGCGAGACGCCCCGCAGCTTCTCGTTGTCCTCCCGCGTGAAGGGGATGCCCTCTTCATCGGCCAGCCGCTTCCACGCCCGGAAGTGGTATTCCGCCGTGTCGGTGAGCACGCCGTCCAGGTCGAAGATGATGGTGTTGATGAGGGATTCGCACATGAATTGCATGGTGTTAGCTTTCCGATATCCTGCGCTCGATGGCGAGCATCACTCCTGTTTTCTGAAAAAGCCGAAGGACCGGTTTCCACAAGAACCAGAGGGATTACCCCCTGTGTTCTCCATTTTTACACGAGGGCAGTGCAGTTCGATCCTCGCTCGGTCCTATCACGCCAACTGTACCATATCGCAATTGGGCGTCACATCACCACACTACTGCTCTCCTCTTTATTCTGACGCGCGGCGAGCACGGGGGGTATAGAGAAAACTCTGTACGCAGCGGCTCCTCGTTTGACGAGTCCCGGCGTGCCGGTTTATAAACAACGCTATGCAACCCCACCACCGGAAGCGAGCATTTTGAGCCATTCACCCGCCCCTGCCGATCACCTCCGGGATCGCGCCCGCCCACTGCGCGTGCTCATGATCTCCAAGGCGTGCGTCGTCGGCGCATACCAGCGCAAGCTGGAGGCCATCGCCGCCCACCCCGGCATCGATCTGACCGTCGTCGTTCCGCCTTACTGGAAGGACGCGCGCGGCGTGCTGCCGCTGGAGCGCGCCTACACCGAGGGCTATACGCTGGCCGTCGAGCCGATGCGCTTCAACGGCAATTTCCACTTCCACCATTATCCGGGGCTGGCCCGCCGCCTCGCCGGGGTGCGCCCCGACCTCATCCACATTGACGAAGAGCCGTACAACCTCGCGACGTTTCAGGCCGTGCGGCTGGCCCGCCGCGCCGGGGCGCGGTCTGTATTCTTCTCGTGGCAGAATATCGAGCGGCGCTATCCGCCGCCTTTTTCATGGTTGGAGCACTGGGTGCTGCGCCACGTCGACGCCGGGATCGCCGGGACGCGCGAGGCCGCCGACGTATGGCGGCACAAGGGCTACGATGGCCCCTTGACCGTGATCCCCCAATTCGGCGTCGATCCCGACCTGTTCGCCCCCGCCGGGGATCGCCCGCCGGGCGATCCGTTCGTGTTCGGCTACGCCGGGCGGCTGGTCCCCGAAAAGGGCCTCGACCTGTTGATCCGGGCGCTGGCCCGCGTGCCGGGCCGCTGGGTCCTGCGCCTGCTGGGGGAGGGTCCCCAGCGCGCCGAGCTTCAGGAGCTGGCCGGGGTCTACAACGTCGGCGGCGGCGTGCAGTTCATGCCGCCTATCGCCTCCACCGACATGCCGACCTTCTATCACGGTCTGGACGCCTTCGTGCTGCCTTCCCTCACCCGCCCCAACTGGAAGGAGCAGTTCGGGCGCGTGCTGATCGAGGCGATGGCCTGCGGCGTGCCCGTCGTCGGCTCCGATTCGGGCGCGATCCCGGAGGTGATCGGCGAGGCGGGGTTGATCTTCCCGGAGGGGGATGAGGATGCGCTGCGCGGCCACCTTGCCCGCCTGATGCAAAGCGAGGAGACCCGGCGTGCGCTGTCCGGGGCGGGACGCACGCGCGTGCTGGCTCACTTCACCCAGGCGCAGATCGCCGCCCGCACGGTCGCCGTCTACCGGCAGGTCGCCAGAGAGGCCCGGTAGTGGAGAAACGCTCTACATTTCTCATACGGCCCCGATATGCCTCCGGCGCAAATAGCACCGCCCAGATGGGTTCTTACGCGCCTTTGATAGTGCGCCGGGCTGCTTTGAGGGACAATAGGGTTGCATGATCGCGGGGTCTGCCTGTTTGTTATACACAACGCAGAGCAGTGCCGCGCGTAGAAGTGAGTAGGGTATTCCGGCAGGGCACGCCCTGCTATCCTGCTATATACTTTTGTTAAGCCGAGTGAGAAAAACCAGGTCGCAAAACCTGATGAGGAAAGACTGATTTATGAATCGCTTTGATCGTTTTACCGAGCGCGCACAGGACGCCACCCAGCGCGCGCTTGAGATCTTACAGCGGTACGGCCACACGCAGATCGACACCGAGCACATCATGATGGCGCTCATCGAGCAGCCGGACGGCGCGGTCGTCCAGATTCTTGAGCATCTCAAGATCGACGTGGACGGGCTGCACGAACGGATCGACGAGGACCTGCGCAACTCGCCGCGCGCCGCCGGCGTCTACGGCGGGGGGATGGGCCAGCAGGTGTTCATCACGCCGCGTGTCAATCGCGTGATCGAGGGGGCCAAGGAGGAAGCCGCCCGCCTGCGAGATGAGTACATCTCGACCGAGCACATCTTCCTCGCGATCCTCAACAACCGCGACACGCCGTCCTCGCGCTTCCTGCGCGAGATGGGCGTCACCCGCGAGCGCGTGATGGACGCCGTCGGCGAGCTGCGCGGCGGCCAGCGCGTCACCGATCCGCAGGCCGAGAGCCGCTACCGCACGCTGGAGAAGT
>CAZWUX010000277.1:0-6031 GCA_964637665.1 uncultured Anaerolineae bacterium | reverse complement strand
CTCTGTCTGCTACCCAGTGAGCGAGATGGTTGGCGAGCGCGATAATAGGCGGCGATGAGCGGCCTGATACAGGCAGGCCGCGCTTGACCGTGCCTTCCTCACGCAGAAATCGGCGCAGCAGGTTCGAGTTGGCGGTGGTAAAGGTCGTGTAGATCGCCTGATTCGGGTCGCCCACGCGCACCCAGTTCTCCCCGCCGGAGAGCATCCGCAGCATCTCCTCCTGAAGGATGCTGGAGTCCTGCGCCTCGTCCTCCAGAATGTACGGCCAGCGCCCCCGCAGCCGTTCGAGGAAGTCCGGGTCGAGGTCGAGGGCCTGCATCGCCAGCCGGACCAGATCGTCGAAGTCGACCGCGCCCCGGTAGGACAGCGCCCGCTGGTAGCTCGCGTAGAGCGACACGCCGATCCGCGCCAGCGGCAGGTCGACCGGCGCATTGTCGAGCGCGGCCTTCAATTCCTCCGGGTCTTTGCGATGATCTTTCGCCAGCCGGATCGTCTCGTAAGCAAGGCTCTCGATCAGCGCCGGGCCGTTGCGCCGCACGACGTGGCGAAGCTGGTCCTCATCCTCGGCGTAGTCAAGCTGCGTATAGGGCAGCAGCCGGTCGCCCTCGTTGCGGACCCAGTTCTCGGCCAATTCTCTGATGATGCCGGATGTCACCCGCTCGTCGAGGATGTCAAACCCCTCGGACAAACCGACGAGGCCAGGCCGCATCCGCACGATGTCATGCGCCAGACCGTGTAACGTCCGCACGCGGTAACCCACGTAGGGCAGCAGGCCGCGCTCCTGCTGGACGAGCCGCGCGATGCGGCTGCGGAAGGTGTTGACCGCGGGATTGGTCAGCGTGACGATCAGCACCTCCTGCTCGTCGATGCGGCCCGTCTCCGCCAGCGTCTCGACCAGCCGCGCGGCGAGGTGCGACAGCGTGAACGTCTTGCCACTGCCCGGCACCGCCGAGACTCCCATTCGGCCCCCATCGTAGCCGACAACCGCCTTCTGGGACGTGCGGAGCATATCCTCAGGCACGAGGGGCCTCCTCCCGGCGCGGGTGGCGGTGCAGGATCGACTGGAACACGCGCAGCACCGGCCCCCGCTGCTCGTAGCCCCCCTCGCCGAGATCGCTGATGCCGAGGTAAACGCCCTCCCGGCAGCGCCGCGTCAGCCCGGCCAGGATACGATACAGCATGTCCTGCTGCTTGCCGTACTCGTCGGCGTCCGTCCAGATCCGCCCGTGATCCCACTCCCAGTGAGGGGAGAGCACGTAAGGGTGAGTCAGCGGCTGGTCGAGCCGCTCCCACCAGCCCGTCGAGCCGACATCCAGCCAGAACTGGAAGTCGACCGCCCGGTTGCGCAGCAGGAAGGTGTACGCCGGGGCCATGAACACGGCGTCGGTCATCTCGTCGCGCCAGCTTCGCACGTAGAGGCCCGCCAGAAGCCCCTGTTCGACGATGGTGTAATAGCGCCGCCCGACCTCGGCGGGCACGATGGGCTGATCCCCGAACAATGCCTGCCGGAAGCGCCGCGCCGACTCGACCAGCTCCGCCACGACGCGGCCCGCCTCCGGATCGTCGTGGAATCCGTAGCCCGGCTGGGACAGCACTTCACCAAATAGTCGGCTAAACAGGTGGTCGAGCGGCGCGCGCGGATCGCCCGCTGCGTCGAGCAGCCAGTTGCGCAGCCGCTCGTAGCGCTCTCCGGCCCGAAAGGTGATGCGCGTCTGCATGTCGGGCACGATGCCGTGAAACGACGCCAGATGCTCGTCCGCGCCGGGGCGATAGACGATTTTTGCCAGCAGCCCGGCTCGAACCGGGTCCAGACCGTCTATCGCGGCCCGCAGCGCGTGCGCCACGTCCGCGCCGGGCGGCAGATCGTTCCACTCCGGGTGGGCCAGCGCGGCCAGCGTCAGGATCGTGCGGGCGGCTGGCTCGTCGCGCAGCGCGCGCGAAGGCCGGTGCGAGATGTGCGGCACGCCCAGCGCGTCGAGCTTCTGCCCCAGCGAGAAGCGCAGCGCGTCGCTCAGGAAGGGCGCGACCACCGCGATCTCGCCGGGCGGCACGCCGTCGTCGTGCACGAGCCGGGCGATGGTCCCCGCCACCCAGTCGAGCATCTCCGGGTAGTAATGGTGGAAGGCGTACTCGAACGCCGGGCTGGCCCCATCGGGCGCGGGCCCCCCCGCGTTATGATGCAGCGCCAGCCCGATCTCGTCGACGAGCGCGCCTGTGTGCGCCGAGGTCACGAACGACCGCTCCAGCGTGACGACCGCCTCACACGCATCCACCAGATTGCGCGCGCCCTCCGGGTCCGCGCCGAGGAACACCCGGTAGCCCGCCCACCACTCGTAGGTCAGCAGCGCCCCTTCCAGATAGGGCAGCCACATTTCGATCAGACTGTGGGATAGCGGTGTGTCCTCCTCGATGTGCTCCGCGATCAGGTGGGTGCGGCTCTCGAACAGGTGATGCTGTACCGCCGGTCGGGTGATCAACCGCCGGAAAAGCTCGATCTGGAGGGAGTAGTCGAGCAGCCGCCGCTCCAGACAGTAGGCCCGGAACCGCTCCGCGACGCGCCCGGCGGCCTCGTAGGCCAGGATGCGCTTGCGCGGACGGTCCGGCCCCCAGCCCGCCGCCAGCAGGCCGGGCACGTCCGTATAGGGGATGCCCATCAGCGCGGCCTTGCCCATGTTGTCGATCACCTGCCGGGCGATGTCCTGCGGCGAGACGTTCACCGCGTCGAACTCGCCGCGCTCGACGGCCTCCTGCACGAACGGACTCATCGCGTACTGCGCGGTCTCGATGGACAGGAAGACGGGCGATCCCCCCGGATCGTGGAACCCGGCGTCCTCCGCGACGACCGGCCAGTACAGCCCGACGAGGTCCGTCGCCAGCCCGGTGACGGTCCGCACGTCGACGTTGCCCGTCGCCGCGTAGTCGGCGGCGCGCAGCGCGGTGTAGTAGGGCTGGGCCAGCGTGCGCTGCGGGACGAGCACGAGGATTTTCTCCGGCGGCACGCCCGCACCCAGCCAGTCGAACAGCGTTTCGAGCGCGTAGGAGGTCTTACCCGCGCCGAACGGCCCCTCGACCAGCATCGTGCGCGGGTTGGCCTCGCCCCGGTAACGTACGCCGTCAACCATCGCTCACATCGCTTTCCGGCAGGTCGTGCCGCCAGCACACACGCTTGAAGGCGCAGAACGCGCATCGCGCGAGGTCGCTGGTGCGGGGGAATTCTTTGATGCGCACCGTGTTCGTCTCCACATCCTCCATCAGGTCGATCATGCGCCGGATGCTGCCCTGCGCGAACGCCTCGGCCTCGGCTACCGTCGGCGGGCCGCCCGGCGGTGAGACGCTCTGGCCGCCGCCCGCCAGATCGGCCAGCGCGTAGCCGATGGACTCATCGGGCGCGCCGTAGGCGCGGTGGGCGTACAGCGTGTAGACGCCCGCCTGATCGCGCAGCGCCGCCCGCTCGACATCACCTGATTTCCAATCTATAATGAGAACATGTGTTCCATCATACAGCAGCACGTCGGGAATGGCAAACACACGGACGCTGCCCAGCGCGTGATCGCCCGGCAGCGTGAAGGACTGGAACGGCGGGTCGATCTCGCGGATCTCCCCCGCGCGCTCGCGCAGGGTGGCGTAGGCGTCGCTCTCGACGAGCGCGTGGGCCAGATCGACCACGACCGCCCCGGCGATCCCGGCGTCGGCGCTGAACGGCCCCGCCGGGTAGACGTGCTCGAACAGGGCGACCCACCGGCCCTCGAACTTGGCCCCGCGACGCGACGCCGCGACCCCGGCGCGGTAGACCTGCCCGGCCCGCGCGGTGATGTCCTCGCGGGGCATCTCGCGGCCCTCCGCCAGCGCGCGCACGGCCTCCGCCGCCGCGATGTGGATCGCCGTCCCGATCCACATGCGCAGCGTTTGCACCTGCTTGAGCCACCACACCGCGCTGACGACGCGGTGCTTGGCATCCCGCACACGCCGTGCGCCATAATAATTAAGGTAGTAGCGTCGGGGGCAGGCTTCGAGCATCGCGTGGCGGCTGGCCGACCAGCTAAAGGCGGTGTATTTGTCAACCGGGATGCGCTCCCGCGTGTGCAGGTCGAGCGCGATCTCGACCTCGCTGAGCGTCATCCCGTCGAGCGCGGCCATATCGTCAGGCAGCATGGTATCGATCCTTTTCGAGGGCCGGGCCATTACCCGGATGGGTGATTTTTATGTTCGGTGGCCGGAACTCCGGCCCCGCCCCTTGCGTTATTATAATCGAAGACCCCGCTTCACAGGGGCAAAATGCGGGGGTGAAACTCTTATTTTCTGTGCTACCGGGAGAGAGTTAGAATGCTATCAGAGCGTTCGTAAATACTAGCAGATTTATCTTGAATACGGTACGATCAAACTCGATTTACGATGGCGATGGTCTAGTTAACAAAGAGAGTTTTTGTAGTTTCTGGCACCGGAGAGGATGGAGGGCTGGACATGCCCGACAACAAGATGCAACGCTTTACGCAGCGCGCCCGCCGGGTCTTGAGCCTGGCACAGGAAGAAGCCGAGCGGATGCAGCACAGCTATATTGGCACGGAGCACTTGCTGCTCGGCCTGCTCAGAGAGGATGGTGGCGTCGCGGGGCGGGTTTTGAAGGAGCTCGGTTTAGAGCTCGACGAAGTCATGCAGCTTGTGGAGCGGCACACACGTTCCGGGCAGCGCACTCCCTTCGCCAAGCTCGATCTGTCGCCGGGGACGAAGCGCGTGCTTGAGCTGGCCGTCGAGGAGGCCCGCCGGTTGGGCCATCACTACATCGGCACCGAGCACCTGCTGCTCGGCCTCATCCGCCACGACGAGGGTGTGGCGATCGACATCTTCGAGGAAATGGGCCTCTCGAAAGACGAGATTCGCAAGCAGACGCGGCGCGTCCTTCAGGACAGCCCCTCTGTTTCGCAGCCCCCTGCGTCGCCGAAGGCTAAGGCCTCCCGCGGGACGCGGCGCGAGGCCCGTTCGTCCGGGCAGAAAACCCCGCTGGTCGACCAGCTTGCGACGGACCTGACCCAGCTTGCCGAAGAGGGCAAGCTCGACCCCATTATCGGGCGGCAGCAGGAGATCGAGCGCGTCATCCAGATCCTCAGCCGCCGCACCAAGAACAACCCGGCCCTGATCGGCGAGCCGGGCGTCGGCAAGACGGCCATCATCGAGGGGCTGGCTCAGCGCATCATCGCCGGGGAAGCGCCCGGCCCGCTGCTGGGCAAGCGGCTGCTCCAGCTTGACGTTGGCTCGCTCGTCGCAGGCACGATGTATCGCGGCCAGTTCGAGGAACGTCTGAAGCGCGTCATCGAGGAGCTGAAGTCCTCCGAGAGCATCCTGTTCATCGACGAGGTCCATATGCTCGTCGGGGCAGGGTCGGCAGGCAGTTCGGTCGACGCGGCCAACATCCTGAAGCCCGCGCTCGCACGCGGCGAGCTTCAGTGCATCGGCGCGACGACGCTGGACGAGTACCGCCGCCACATCGAGTCGGACGCGGCGCTCGAACGCCGCTTCCAGCCGATCATGGTCGACGAGCCGACCATCGAAGAGACCATCGACATCCTCAAGGGCATTCGCGTGCCCTATGAGGAGCATCACGACCTGAAGATCACCGACGAATCCATCGATGCTGCCGCGCATCTGTCGGCCCGCTATGTGTCCGACCGCTTCCTGCCCGACAAGGCCATCGACCTCATCGACGAGGCAGCCGCCCGCGTGCGGATGTACAAATCGCCCGAATCGGTGCGAGTCCGCCAGGCGGAGGAAGAGGTCGAGGATATCGACGATCAGCTTGAGTACGGCGAGCTTGAAAACGGCGATACGCCGGAGGGTCTGGCGATACGCCGCGAAGAGCTGGTCGCCTTTCTCGACGACGTGCGCGCCCACTGGGAGGGCGGGCAGGCCCAGGTGACGGCGGACGACATCGCGGAGATGGTTGCGATGTGGACCGGCATCCCGGTCACGCGGCTGGCAGGCGAAGAAGGCGAGCGCCTGCTGGAGATGGAGAAGGAACTCCACAAGCGCATCGTCG
>CAZWUX010000276.1:0-6077 GCA_964637665.1 uncultured Anaerolineae bacterium | reverse complement strand
GGCCGGGGCCTGTTTTTTGTTGTGATGCTAGTGTCCCTTTTAGCGGTCGATCTTCGGAATATCGGCGAGCGCGTCGAATGCGGGCCGTGGATGCTCAACGTCGATCAGGATGCTGTACCCCGACTGGTTCATGTCGAGATTGGGGACTGACGCGATGTTGAGGTTCCACAGGAACATCGGCCCCATAAAATCCCAGCCCTGCGCCATGCGGAAAGCCTCGACGATGTAGTCTGCCTGAAGCTGGGCGTTCAGATAGTTGAAGTACGGCGCGTTCTCCGGCGTGGCGCGGTTCAGGCCGTCCATCGTGCCCCAGCCGAACTCGGTCGCCCAGAGCTGCCTGCCCGCGTCGTTGTAGGCCGTCTGTATCTCGCGGTAGTCCTCGACCGTGTCGAGGAAGAAGAAGCTGGGATGGTCGTTGTGGCTCGGCGCGCCGCCCCAGTCGCCGCAGCAGCGCGTCCAGGGCGGGTTGCCCCACGAGTAAGGGTGGATGCCGATGGCGTCGGCGTAGTTTGCCACCCCAGCGTCGTACATCTGGCGTAGATAGACGCGATCGTCGATGGCGTTGACGCCGTCGTTGACCCCGGTTGGCGCGAGGCCCGCGCTAATGACGAGGATGTTCCCCTCTGGATACTCGCTCTTGACCGTGTTATAGGCCCCGGCCAGCAGCTGCACATACTCGGCCCCGGAGAGCGTCCCGCCGCGCCACTCGCGCCCCAGGTTCGGCTCGTTCCAGATTTCGATGGCGGTCAGCTTCGTCTTATAGCGCAGGACGATCCACTTGATGAAGTCGTTGTAATCCTCGTAGTTGATGGGCGGACCGTCTTCCTCGGTTGTCGAGCGCGCCCAGTCGGGCGCCGCGACGACGCTCAGCAGAATCTTCAGATCGCGGTTCTGCGCGTCGTCCATGAACAGGTCGAGGGTTTCCACCATCACGTCGGAGTAGCGATCCTGCGCATACTCGAACTCGTCCCACCGAATCTGCTGCTTGACCCAGCCGAATTCCAGATCGTAGGCGGCCCGGTCGAGAAGCTGCATCCGCTCGCCATCCTCGATGAGAAAATGCCCCTGGATGCCGAGCTTGCTGCGCACGAGCGCACCTTCGGGCTCCTCAGTGGGCTCTTCCTCCTCTTCCTCCGGTACGGGGGTAGGCTGCTGCACGGCGGGTGTTGCCTCAGCCACCGCGCCGAGCGCGCCCCGGCGGTCGGGCGCGGAGAGCGCCTGCCCAAAGGCGGCAGCAGGGCTGGGGAAGCCGTTGATGTACATCAGCGCTGGCAGCGCGTTGCCGCTGTCGAGGGCTGCTCTCACCGGAAGCACGTCTGGCGCGATCTGGTAGCTCAGCACGCCCGATTGGACCCGCAGGCCTGAGCTGGGAATGAACAAACGCTGGCCCTCGGCCAGCTGCGATGGATTGACGACGCCGTTGGCCTGCCAGAGCGTCTGTACGGGCACGGCGTACTGCGCCGCGATGCTCTGCCACGTATCTTCGGGGCGCACGATGTGGAAGTCCGCCTGCGGCGAGGGCGCTGCCCCCGCTGCCCCGGCTAATGGGAATACGGTCGCCAGTATCAGGAGTATGATGGCGAGTCGAATGGGCCTGCGGCGTACTGCGAGTCGATTGATATCCATACCTGGAGATTACCTCACATTGTGTGACTCGACCGCTGATTGTATCAGGTGAGGTGGCTGCGGCAAACTAACGCGGAGGACCTATTTCATTTTGGTAGGCGAGTGATGCCTTGATTCGCCAGCGCCCCTCCGTTCGAGTCTACGCGGAAGGGGTTTGCACGGAAAGCCGCATCGCCCTGAGAGAGCATCGCAACCTGAATACACGACCGTGTTAGACGCACCCCCCCGGAACGTCCGGCCCAGAGCGGTTCATCAACAGGAATCTAATGCTCTGTAACAGACCCAACCCCGAAATTGGCTTGCACCATCGCGCCCCCCGATCTACAATTTCAGGTACCTCAAATTAGAACAAATGAGCCGCACCGTCAACTCAGGAGGACATGCGCCACACGAGTCGTCGCGCTTGTTGACTCGCGCGCATAACCCTCATATCATGCATAAGGTCCAGCACGGCCCGCCCGGCGGGCGGGTGCAATACTGACAAAGGGAGACGCTAGATGGACGTTGGCACGGTCCACCAGGTAGATATTGACTCGGAAATGCGCGCAGCTTATCTCGACTATGCGATGAGTGTCATCGTGAGTCGTGCGCTGCCGGATGCGCGTGACGGCCTGAAACCCGTTCACCGCCGCATCCTGTACGCGATGTACGACATGGGGCTGCGGGCCGACAGCCCTTACCGCAAGAGCGCGCGTATCGTCGGGGAGGTACTGGGCAAATACCACCCACACGGCGATGCGGCAGTCTACGACGCGATGGTCCGCATGGCACAGGAATTCTCGATGCGCTATCCGCTCGTCGATGGGCAGGGCAACTTCGGCTCCATCGACGGCGACTCCGCTGCGGCGATGCGTTACACTGAAGCGCGGATGCAGAACGCCGGCATGGACATGATGCGCGATATCGAAGAAGACACCATCGACTTCGGGGAGAACTTCGACGGCAGCCTGCTTGAGCCTGACGTGCTGCCCGCGAGCGTGCCGAACCTGCTCGTCAACGGGTCGTCGGGCATCGCCGTCGGCATGAGCACGAGCATCCCGCCCCACAACCTCGGCGAAGTATGCGATGCGCTGGTCTATATGCTCGACAACTGGAAGACGCTGGACGACGTTGGCCTGCCTGATCTGATGAGGTTCATCAAGGGGCCGGATTTCCCCACCGGGGGGCTGGTTTTCCGCTACCACGACGACGACGAGACGGACAACCTCGTGCAGGGCTATGCGACGGGCCGCAGCCGCATCACGGTGCAGGCGAAGGTGCACGTCGAGCGGCTGAGCCGCAACCGGAATCGGATCGTCATCACAGAGCTGCCGTACCAGACGAACAAGACGAACCTGATCGAGCGCATTGCGACGCTCGTGCGGGATGAGCGCATCGAGGGGCTGACCGACCTGCGTGATGAGAGCGACAGGCAGGGGATGCGCATCGTCATCGATCTGACCCGCACGGTCGACCCGGATGAGGTGCTGGGTGAGCTTTATAAGCACACGCCGATGCGTTCGACGTTCAGCATCATTATGCTGGCGCTCGTCAACGGCGAGCCGCGTATGCTCTCGCTGAAGCAGGCGTTGCGCGTCTACCTGGAGCACCGCTTCGAGGTGATCCGGCGGCGGAGTGAGTATCAGCTTGCCCGTGCGCGCGAGCGCGCCCATATTCTGGAAGGCTATCTGATCGCGCTCGAAAACCTCGACGAGGTCATCGACACGATCCGCCGTTCACGGTCGACGAGCACCGCTCACACCAACCTGCGGAAGAACTTCAGCCTTAGCGACGAGCAGGCACAGGCGATTCTCAACATGCCTCTGCGCCGGTTGACCTCGCTGGAGCGCAAGCGGATCGAAGACGAATACAAAGAGAAAAAGAACCTTATCAAGTACCTCGAGAAGCTGCTGGGCAGCGAACAGATGGTGCGTGACGTGATCAAGGAGGAACTGACCGAGGTTAAGCGCCTTTACGCGGACCCGCGTCGCACGATGATCGTGGCCGACACGAAGGGCAGTGCGGTCAAGATGTCGGAGCTAATGCCAGAGGAGCAAATCTGGGTTGTGCTGACCGAGGGCGGGCTTCTCTCTCGGACCTATGATGACGAGCAGCCCAAAGTCACGACGCAGATCAAGGACCCGCCCCGCGTGATGATCCGGGCGGGCGCCGGTGAGACGCTCTACCTGTTTACGTCGGATGGTATGGCGGCGACGATCCCCGTGCACCAGGTGCCGCAGGTCGCCGATTTCCAGCAGGGCGCGCGGTTCACCAGCATTGCCCCGCTTGACGAGGATCAGGAGGTCATCACCGCCCTGACGATCCCGCCCGGCACGGATGCGGAGGGCTACCTGTTCTGCACGTCGGTGGGCGGCATGGTCAAGCGGGTGACGCTTGAGGACCTGCCAGGTCTGAGCGCCAAGCCCTTCCAGGTGATGGGCCTCAGCGGTGATGCGCTGAACTGGGCGGCATGGACGACCGGGCAGGATCAGGTCGTGCTGGTCAGCGCGGAAGGGCAGGCCATCCGGTTCAGCGAGGACGAGGTCCGGCCAATGGGGTTGCCCGCCGCCGGAGTCAAGGGCATTAAACTGGGTGGCAAGGATGACAAAGTCGTCGGGATGGTCGTGGTCAAGCCGCGCAAGAGCCTGTGGGTGATCACCGAGTACGGCGTGGCAAAATCCAGCGACCTCGACGACTACCCGACGCAGGGCCGCTACGGGCAGGGCGTCATCACCATTAAGCTGTCGAAAGAAGACGGTATGCTGGCTGCGGCGGCCATCGGCACGATGAACGATACGCTCGTCGTCGTCACGAGCAAGGGCAAGCCCAAATATATGCGCTTCGGCCTCGCGCCGCGCGCGGGCCGCAACACGCGCGGCGAATCGATCATCGCGCTCGGCCCCAACGAGGTCGTCTCGTACGCCGTCGTGCCGGAGAGCTACAGCTTCAGCGACATGGTGGGAGAAAACGGCGGCGAGTAGCGGCTGTGTTCACGGGGGAGGCCGATTGATCCGGCTTCCCCTCGTTTTGTGCTGTTAGGTTGACTCGAATGGATCGATCGGCCCGGCCTCAACGATGGCGGTCAGCGCCCGGTCGTAGTCCCCGATCAGATGGGGCCAGTCGTACCGGGCGGCCTGCTCCCTGAGGGAAAGCGCCCGCACCTCCGCGACGTGTCCGCACGCCCACTTCAGCCGGTCGAACAGCCCGGCTGTATTCGTGTAGAGACAGCGTTCGCGCAGGTCGGCGGGGATGAACGCGGGGTAGTTCAGGCGGTCGGGCAAGATGGGCAGACAATCGCAGTACATGGCCTCACACGTGCTCGCGCCGAAGAAGTCCTGAATCGCGCAGCTTACCTGCACGTCCCCCTCCCACAACAGGCGGGCGTAATCCGCCAAATCTTTCGTATAGCCAATGTGACGAATGTGCCCTGCAAGCTGTTCCTGAGCCTCCAGGAACTCCGCTGGCTGCTGCCTGAAGCGCTCGCCCAGTATGATGACCTCGAAAGCGTATCCGGCCTCGTGGAGGGCGTACAGTGCCTCAAAGAAGGTCTCCGGCCCCTTGTCGTACTCCCAGCGGTGGTTCCATACGATGCGGAGCGGCCCCTCTGGCTGACGGTCTGGCCGGTGGCGGTCCAGCCGCCTCAGGTCAAGCCCCAGCGGCAGCACGTCGCTTCGCCCCCTGAGGGGGGCGAGCGTGTCAAGCTCATTGAAGTCGGGGAAGTGCTTCAGCAGGCGGGGCAGCTCGTCGTATAGTGCATCGCGGTGATAGGCTGAGTTGAACAGGGCGCGATCCGCCGCCAGCAGGCTTGTGTAGTTGAGAAAACCGTAGTGCAGATCGCGTTTTTCGCCGGGCGGGGGTGGGTAGGTAAGCTGGTTCTCGTGAAAGTAGATCGCGACAGGGGTGCGGTGCGTGCGCCCGCGTGTCAGGGCGAGGAACGTCGCGAGGTCGAGCATGTCCGTAGCGAGCAGCAGATCGAAAGGCGCGTCTGCAGCCAGAAACTGCCGGGCCAGCGTCACCGCGCCGCCGTGCATCCGCCATTTCCAGAAGCGGCCCGGCAGCGTGAAGGGGCGAATATCGTGGGACGAGAACGCGGTTAGCTGGTCTGCCCAGCGGGCATGCGATCCGGTATAGTACGGCTCGACGAGCGCGATGCGTGCCACTCACACGTCCTTTCGGCGGGGCGGTATCCATCAACCATACTTCGGGCAGGCAAGTCGCCGCAAACTCTCAATCGACTTCGTGTAGCGACAAAAGGAGAGGTGCAGGCTATGGTGAATGAAATGGATGAGGATGGGGCAGCCGCGGTATCCAGCCGCAGCATCCCGATCAAGAAGCGCTTCGTGTAGCGATTGAGGTGAGTCGGGGGGCAGGGTGGAGCCGTTTTCTGAGATGACAATGTGGTAAAATCTGAAGTCAGGCTGGTGGCGTCGTGGCACGGTCGCCGGAAAGAGAGTTGGGATGCAAGGAAGAGG
>CAZWUX010000275.1:0-6081 GCA_964637665.1 uncultured Anaerolineae bacterium | reverse complement strand
CGTTTCAAACGAGGATAACAGGCATCCGGCGACTGGCCGGACGCCTCATATGTGTTACAACACATTCGGCATCGGGGTGTTGCGCCCTTTACCCGATCCCGTCTCACCGAACTTGCTCATCTACCGGATCACGACTAGGATTAGTAACGTGATTCTGATTCAATTCGATACCTGAAACGATAAGAGGGGAAGAACCGATGAAACTTGACAGTAACGCGCTGTTGAAATCGGCGGGGATCGGGGCGGCGGCCATGCTCGTGCTGACGCTGCTCGCCCAGATTCCGCTGGTGGGTATCGCCTGCTGCTGCCTGATCTGGCTGGGTTACGCGGGCATTGGCGCGCTGTACGGCGTCTTCGCCCGCCAGAACGGCGCGCTGATCAGCGCCGGGCCGGTGGCGCTCGGCGGCGCGCTCGCCGCCGCGATCGCGGGCGTCGTGCAGGGCATCATCAGCGGGATCGTGACGCTCGTCTTCACATCCGCCGACATGATGGCGCAGACCCTCATGCAGCTTCAGCAGCAGGGCATCGATGTTCCACCGGAGATGTATGACGTTTACACATCCGGCGCGATGGGGCCGCTTGCAGCGGTGATGGGCCTCTGTATGGCGATCATTTTCGGCGCGGTGCTGGGTGCCATCGGCGGCGCGATCTACGGCGCGACGCAGATCGGCAAGGGCACGCCCGCCGTCGTCGAGTCGCCGCCCTCCCCCACCGACTGGGATTAACCGGGCTGCTGCGTTCCGGCCTTTGTCAGGTTAACGGTGTCCCCCTCCACCAGAGGGGGACTTTTTTGTGGGGGGATGGACGCCGCCGGGGGTCAGGCTTCAATGATCTCGTAGGCCGTTTCGATGGGCACCACCTGTTTGAGCATCCCTGCGACCGGGCAGTATTTGTCGATAGAAAGCTCGATGGCGCGCTCCACGGCCTCGCGGGCAACGTCCTTTCCGGTGACGCGGTACGTCACCCAGATGTGGGTGTAGACCTTCGGGTGTTCCTCGGCTTTCTCCCCCCTGACCTGCACGGTGAGGCCCTCCACCTCCTGACGTTTTTTCCGCAGGATGCTCAGCACGTCCATCGCCGTGCAGCCCGCCAGCCCGACCAGCACGAGCGACTGCGGGCGCGCGCCCTTGCCCTGCCCGCCGACTTCCTCCGCCGCGTCGAGCTGGATCGTGATGCTTTCATCCGGTGGGAAGGCCACGCCCTCAAGGTGCATCCCCTCTGCCAGCGCCACGTGGACCTCGTGTACCTTTGCCACCTGTTAAGTCTCCTGTGTGATGTATCGGATAAGCGTCGTTTTGTGATGCGGTCTGTGCTGTGTGTAATGATTGGGAAGGCCCGCTGGCGCACGCCGCCCTTAGGCGGCGAGCTTTTCACGGGGCCGCCGTCCGGCGACCCACAGGCCGAGGGCCGCGCCTGCCACGTCGACCGTCAGATCGAGCAGACTGTTCACCGGGTAGACGTGCTGTCTGAGCGTGGCCTGTAAAATCTCCTGACCCACCCCCAGCATCAGAGCGGTCGCCAGCAGGATCACGGTATCGCGGCGCTCAGGCCGCCGCCCGCCGCCGAACACCGCCCGCGCGACGAGCGCAAACTGGATCGCGTACGCCGTCGCGTGGATCGTGACGTTGCGGAATTCGAGCAGCGTCGGGTCGATGTCCGTTTTGAGCGTGGCCGTCAGGCTCGTCACGAGGTAAAGCGCGATCAGCCACGCGAAGGGAAGCAGCCGCCGGAGGGTGAGGTTCGTCGTCATGTCAGGGATTATATCAACCTCCCGCCCGGCTGCCCGACCACGACGCCGGAAAGAGCGCCAATACAGGCAAATCCGTGCTGCACGACGCCCGGATGCTCTCTAAGCGACGCGAGGCGTCGATTGACCCGGTCATCCGACCAGCCGATCGACCAGGCCGATCAACCCACGTAACTGACCGTCCCTCCCCGACGAATGGTTACCTGACTCGACCGGTCGGCAGGCCCTTCTGACCGATACTGGCCGAACACGCACCACACCCCAAAAACCGGCCACCTGTAACAGCTCGATTCAGCCATCACTAATACTCATGACCGCCCCTTCAGAGCATTGTCTGCCCTCATGTTATATGCTATGCTTGGAAAGACTTATTGGACTAGGATACGAGATGTATGAGCCTCCCTACTCGCCTGCGAGATGCACGCCGTCTGATCGAGACTCTCGATCTTCGCCAGATAGAAGCCGCCGTCGCCCAGGAAGCTCAGGCCCGACTCGTGCTCATCGGCCCGGTGAATTCCGGCAAATCGACGCTCTTTAACCAGCTAAAAGGCCAGCGGATGTCGCCGGTTTCGGCGGTGCCCGGCACGACGCGCGAGGCCTTCGCCGAGCAGTTCGGCCCATTCGTTCTCGTCGACACACCGGGGTTTGGCGAGGCGGGCGGCGCAGATCGCAGCGACGCGGCGCTCAGGGCGCTGGGTCAGGCCGACGTAGCCGTGCTCGTGCTGGATGCCTCCGCCGGAATCCGGCAGGACGACGTGGACCTCTACCAGCAGAGCCGCGCCCTGGGCCTGTCGACCGTCGTCGTGCTGAACAAGATCGACCTCATCAAGGAGCAGATAGACGAGGTCGTCCACGATGCCGAGAGGAAGCTCGGCGCCCCGCTTATTCCCATCAGCGCCAAACGCGGGACGAACGTCGCGAGCGACCTCATCCCGGCAGTGATCGACGCAGACCCGCGCATGGCGGTGACCATCGGGCGGGCCTTACCACGCTTCCGGCAGATGGCCGCGCGGCGCATCATCCGGGAATCGAGCGTTCTCGCGGGGCTGGTCGGCGCGGAGCCGATCCCGGCGCTCTCCATCCCGCTGCTGATCGCTATACAGGTCAGGATGCTGCTCCGGCTGTCCGCCATCTTCGGCGAGGACCTGACCGCCGCCCGCGCCCGCGAGCTGCTCAGCGCTATCGTCGGCGGCGTCGCCATCCGGTACGGGGCGCAGGAGCTGGCAAAGCTCGTCCCCGGCGTGGGCTGGCTGGCCGCCGGGCTCGCTTCAGCCACCGGCACGACGGCGCTGGGCAACGCTGCTATCGCCTTCTTTGAGAAAAAGCTGTCGCCCGCGCAGCTGCGCGCGCTCTACCGACGGATGCGCTGGCGTCTCAAACCCGGCCAAGTCACAGACGCGGAAAACGATGTTCAACAGGTTTGATCATCCGAACTTTATTGCAGAGCGCTATACCCAGCGCCTTGAGCCGAGCATCCACCCCCGGCAGCGGTGGCTCGCCCTGCTGCTGTGGACGGTGACGGTCGTCGCCGCGTTCGCCTTCAATTTACCGCTGGCAGCCGATGGCACGGCGCTTCTGTTTTTCCTCATGCTGCACAGCGTCTCGGTTATCTTCAGCATACGGCTGCCGGGCGGAGCACACATCGGCCTGATTAACACGAGCCTCATCGCGGCGGCGCTCGTCATGGGCTACCGCCAGGCGCTGTTAATCGCCCCGCTCACGACGCTGGTCGCCATCCCGCCGCTGCTGCTCGTGACCTCCGCCGTGCACAGCCTGCGCCGCTACCGGGACGCCTACATCTTCGAGACGATGTGGTACAGCGGTGCGGGCGCGCTCGCCCTGCTGCCGGTCGGCTGGCTGTACACCCTCGTCGGTGGGCCGCTTCTACCCTCGGCTATTCACCCCGGCGATCTGTGGCGCGTTCTGCTGTTCGTCGTACTTTACTTCCTCGTGGTGAGCGTCTTCACATCCGGTTGGCTCTACCTGTGCCAGATCGACGTGCGGGCCTACTGGCGGCGCTACTGGTCGCCGATCATCAGCAGCGGCCTGCTGATGACGCTCGTGCTGGCCCCGATCATGGCCGCCAGCTACAACATTCCCATTGACCTGCGCGTGGTGGGTTTCCTCCCCTACGGGCTGGGCGCGCTGCTGCTGTATAACATCACCCGCACCCAGCTCAGGCTGACGGACCGCGCGGGCGACCTCAGGACGCTGAATGCCATCGGGCGTGCGTTGAACGCCCGCCTGCGAACCGGCGAGCTGCTAACGACGATGCACGCCGAGATCGATCACCTGCTGGACGCTTCCAGCTTCTATCTTGCGCTCGTCGAGCCTGACGAACAAAGTCTGCGCTTCCCGCTCATTTTCGAGGAGGGCGAACAGCGCCCGCCGACGACGCGCGTCTTCGCCAACAGCCTGCCGGAGCACATCATCCGCACGCGCCAGCCGCTTCTCATCAACTACGAAGTGGGCAAGCAGGCGGCGGCGCTCGGCCTCGACCCGCCCCTGCCCTCACCATGCAGCTACGTGGGTGTGCCCATCACCATCGGCGAGGATGTGCTCGGCGTCATGGCGCTGCGTAATTACACGCTGGAGTTCGCCTACGACAAGGATGATCTGCGCGTCCTCGAAACCATCGCCTCGTCCGCCGCGGTCGCCCTTCAGAACGCGTGGCTCTACGAGCAGAGTCAGCGTCAGGCCGAGGAGCTATCGACGCTGAATCAGGTATCGAACCTCGTCAGCAGCAGCCTCGAACTCGACACCGTGCTCGATACGATCTGCCGCGTCCTGATCGACCGGATGGCCTGCCAGAAGTCCGCCGTCTTCCTCCACGACGAAGAGGCGGGCATCATGCTGCTGGCGCGAAGCGTGGGCCTCAGTGACGAGTACCGCGTACGTTCTAGGACCATCCTGGTCGCGACGAATCCCCGCGCGCAGGTTTTACATGCGGCGAAGCCCTTTACCATCGAGGATGTCACCGCCGAGATGGAACACCAGCCCACTCTCAGGTTGCTGGTTGATGAGGACGTACGGGCCCTGCTCGAAGTCCCGATACGCAGCGCTGATCGCGTCACCGGCTCGCTGGCCGTGTACTACGGCGAGCCACGCCGGTTCGAGCCGAGCGAGGTCGAACTGCTGAATACGCTCGCCGGGCAGGTCGCGATGGCGGTCGATAACGCCCGGTTATTTGAATCGACCAGCCAGCGCCACCGCAAGCTGGAAACACTCTACCAGACGGGCCGAACCATCAACGCCTCGCTTTCCCTGCCGAGCGTACTAAGCGCCGTGACGCACAGTATGCTCGACGTGCTCGATGTCGAAATCTGCGTGATGCTGCTCGCAAAGAACAACGGGCAGACGCTTCGCTCTGAGGTCTGGATGGAAAGAGAGGGGAAAACCCGCGCCGAGCACCACCCCTCAGCCACCGTGTTTGACCTGAACCAGGCATCTGACCTTCAACGCATGATTCATCAGCAGGAAACCATCGCGTTCGAGCGGGCCAGCCTCGACGAGGACTCTCTGACCTACAAGCTTGTGGACTGTTTCGGGATCGAGGCGGGCATCGGGCTGCCGCTCGTCACGCACGGCGACCTGCTGGGCATGATCCTCGTCGGCTACCGGAAGCATCCGGCGGACTTCAAACCGGATACGCTGCAGCTGGCGCGGGCGCTGGCCGATCAGGCCACCCTCGCCATCCATAACGCGCGGCTGTTCGAGAACACGGACTTCGCCCTCACCCGCCGCGTCGACGAACTGGCCGCGCTGGAGATGATCTCACAGCGTATGACGCGCCGCCTCGATCTGCGAACCGTGATCGAGCAGGTGGTTAAAGCTGCCGCCGTCGCGACCGGCGCGGAAGTCAGCGAGTTGTTGATGCTGACCGAGAGCCAGAAGACGCTGGAACCCGTCGAGCGGATCGGGCTGGGCCGCGACCACGAAGTCGATCTCTGGCCGGTTGAGGAGGGTATCGTCGGGCGGGCGCTGCGGACAGGCCAGCCCGTCATCGTGCAAGACGTGACCCAGGACCCGGATTACGTATCGACGCTGTCCAGCATCCGCTCGGAGATGGCCGTGCCCATCGCGCTCGAACAACGGCAGCTCGGAATCATCAATCTGGAGAGCACCCACCCCAACGCCTTCGACGGCGATCAGGCGCGGTTCATCGGCAATCTGGCGGAGCACGCCGCGATCGCCATCCAGAATGCCCGGTTGTTCGAGACCGTGCAGAAGCGCGCGGACGAGTTCCAAACTCTGCGATCCATCGCCGTTGAGCTGCTATCCTCCATCGACTTCAAGCACACGCTGCGCGTCATCGCCCGGCAGGCGATGACGCG
>CAZWUX010000274.1:0-6095 GCA_964637665.1 uncultured Anaerolineae bacterium | reverse complement strand
ACGTCGTCGAAGCCCTCGACGGAGAGATTCTCGACCCGCCCGTGCCAGCGCACCGGGATGGGGCCGAGCCACAGGGTAAAGGTGATCTCGTCGCCGCTCGCCAGCACGTCAGGCGCGCGGTGCACGCGCATCGGGGCCGGGGTGATCGCCCGGAGGCTGCCCGCGCTGGCGTGAAACGCGGCGACGGCCTCGCGCGGGGCATCCACGTAGAAGCGGTTCTCGAAGCGCATCGATCAGACAGCCCCCTGCTGGCCGAGCAGGTCTTTGACGGCCTGTTCGACCTCGGTGTATTTGAAGTCGAAGCCCGCCGCCCGCAGATTCTCAGGCACGGCCCGCTGGCCGTCGAGCACGGTGGTCGATACCTCGCCGAGCGCCAGCCGCAGGGCGGGGCCGGGGACCGGGATGAAGGACGGGCGGCCCATCACCCCGCCGATGACATTCGCCAGCGTCCGGTTGCGGACCGGGTTGGGGGCCATCACGTTGTAGACTCCGCTGGCGTCCTGATGCTCGATCAAATACTGGATGGCGCGGACCTCATCCTCGATGTGAATCCACGACATCCACTGCTCGCCGTCCCCCATCGGGCCGCCGACGAACAGCTTGAAGGGGATCAGCAGCATGGGGAACGCGCCGCCCTCGTCGGAGAACACGACGCCTGACCGGGTGACGACGCGGCGCACGCCCATCTCCTCGACCGGCGCGGTGGACTCCTCCCACGCGATGCAGACCTGCGCCTGCCAGTCATCACCCGGCGGGCTGCTCTCCAGCAGGATTTCGTCGCCGCGCGGGCCGTAGTAGCCCACGGCGGACGCCTGCACGACGACGCCGGGCTTTTCGTTCGCCCCCTCGACCGCCTCAACGACCGCGCGGCCCGCCTTCAACCGGCTTTGCAGGATCGACTCCTTGCGCTGCGGTGTCCAGCGTTTGGGCGGGAAGCCTTTGCCTCCGAGGTTGGTCCCCGCGAGATTGACGATAGCATCTGCGCCGTCGGCCAGATGGCCCCAGCCCTGCGCCGTTTCGGCGTCCCAGCCGACGATCTGCGCGCCGGGCACGAGATCGCGCTTCCTGTCCGGGCTGCGGCTCAGCACGAAAACCTCGTGCCCGTCGGCTGCCAGTTTGCTCACCAGCGATTGGCCTATCAAACCCGTCCCACCTGTGATTAAAATCCGCATGAACCACCTCGTCATTTAGTTATTGGTAAATTGTACAAATATTATACAATTCGGGCGTGGTTGTTTCACCCTCTTTTTGGGTATCCCACCGGATTCACCAGTTTGACTCTAGCCGTGACGGCGGGGCCGATCAACCGCCCCGCGCGGAAAGCGCATCGCAACCTGAATACACGACCGTGTGAGACGCACCCCGGCTGAACGTCCGGCCCAGAGCTTGTCATTCACAAGAATCAATTACCCTCGAATCGGCTCCGCGCCCGGCCCTTTTTTGCGAGACGCCCGCGCCGCACTATAATCCATCCGAACAGTTCCCCAGCAGATGGAACGGCGAGCCGCTCAACCCATGATCATCGCGTCCACATCCAAAAAGCTGCCCGCGCTGCGTGAGGAAGCGAGCACCCTGCTCAACGAGTTCGACGCGGCGGACGGGCTGGCAAGCTACTACGCCCTGCACCACGACGCCCGGCGCACCGTGCTGTTCGTCCACCGGGGGGCGGCGGGCATGGCGGACGGTTTCCTCGCGCGCTGCCAGACGGGCTTTGACCTGTTCCGACCGCTCGTCACCCTGCGGGTACGTGGAACAGATAACACCGTAGAGCCGCTGCTCGACGCCGGGCTGATCGGCGGGCGGCCTTATCTGCTCATCATCCCCGCCGGGCTGCTGCCCAGAGTGCAGCCGTACGTGACGCTCGACGACCCCGTCACGAACCGGGTGATGCGGCTCGATCCGGCGCGCTTCGAGCCGTCGATCAACGCGATGGTCGTCTCCGGCGAGGACATGGACGGCAATCCGCGCGCGGAGGTGCGCTCCGGCGACCGCCCGGTGGCGGTGGCGGGCGTCAACTGGCGCTCGCCGATCTTCGCCGAGGTCTACGTGCGGGTCGAGCCGCCCGCGCGGGGGCGGGGATGGGGCCGCGCCGTCGTTCGATCCGTCGTGACCGGCCTGCTGAAGCAGCGCGTCACGCCGCTGTATAACGTGGCGGAAGATAATGAGGCCTCGTACGACCTCGCGCTCGACGTGGGATTCGTCGACGTGGGCGCGCGGGAGGTCATGGCGCAGGCCATGCTGCGCGAGGAGCCGCCGGATGACGACAGCCCGGATTAGAGACTACCGCCCCGACGATCAGTCGAGCGTGCGGGGGCTGCTGCGCATCGGGCTGGAAGAACAGGCCTGCTACGCCGCGCAGGTCGATCCGCCGGAGGATGCGGGTTACGTCAAGGAAGAACTGGCGATCTGCACGACGAGCCTGCGGGTCGAGCCGGAGAACTGGGCTGTGGCGCAGGTCAACGGGCGGGTCGCCGGCGTCATGTGGCTGGAGCGGATCGCGGATTTCTTCGTGCCATACTGCGTTGTGCGGCAGTTGATCGTCACGCCGGAGCTGCGCTGTCAGGGCATCGGGAGCGGGCTACTCGACTATGCGGAGGCGGTGGCGGTCCGCGATGGCGCGATGGTGTTGATGATCGGCGGGATGGCGTCGAACCCGGCGATGGACCTCTACCGGCGGCGGGGCTTCACGCCCGTGCCGGAGGGCTATCGGGACGATCCGAACCCGAACCACGTCGTATTGTGGAAGCGCTTTTTACCCTGACGTTATGAATTACCGCAGGTCGACCATGTTCGAAATCGGCAAAGAATACCGGCGGCAGATCTCCACGAGAGATACGGGGGTCAGCAGCAGGGTGGGATCAGCACCCCTGCCGACCAGGATTTCATCATGCTGTTCACCAGCGACCCGGATGAGGACGACGATCACTCGAACCAGTGGTCGGAGGGCGGGCTCTATCTATTCACGGGCGAAGGTCAAAGAGGGGATCAGGAATTTCTGAGGGGCAACCGCGCGATCCGCGACCACACGGCGGACGAGAAAGCCCTGTACCTCTTCGCCACGACCGAGCCGGGGTACGTCGAATATGTCGGCCAGTTTGTCTACGCCGGGCACCATCACCGGCAGGCGCTGGATCGCGAGGGTGAAGAACGAACGATTATCGTCTTCGAGCTTGAACCGACCGGCCAATCACTCGACATTGAGACCTTGTCCAGCGCCCGACCCGCTCAGGGCGCGAACGCAACGCTCACCTTTCCTGAGGATTTTCAGTGGGGGACGGCGACATCGGCCCATCAGGTTGAGGGTGGGAACACCAACAACGATTGGTGGCACTGGGAGCAGGCCGGAGAGGGCCGCGTGTTCCGCAACCAGAGTTCCGGCGACGCCTGTGGGTGGTGGGAGGGCCACGCGGAGGAGGACATCGCCCGCATGGCGGCGCTCAATACCAACGCCCACCGGCTGTCTATCGAGTGGAGCCGCATCGAGCCGCGCGAAGGGCGGTGGGATCACGGCGCGCTGGACCGCTACCGGGTCATTCTGGGGGCGATGCGTGACGCGGGCATCACGCCGATGATCTCCCTCCACCATTTCACCAATCCGCTGTGGTTCGCACAGCGCGGCGGCTGGCTGCACCCCGACTCGCCGGGCTGGTTCGCGCGGTTTGTGCGCAAGGCCGTCACCGATCTGGCGGACCTGTGCTCGACGTGGTGCACGATCAACGAGCCGAACGTCTACGCCTCGCACGGGTATTTTCTGGGCGTGTGGCCGCCCGGCATGAGCGACATGGGGGCTTATTACCGCGTGCTGCGCAATCTGCTGCTTGGGCACGCCGAGGCGTATTCCATTATCCATGACGTTCAGCCGCACGCCGAGGTGGGGCTGGCGAAGCACATCGCGATCTGGCAGGCGCGCTCGGCCAGCCCGCTCGACCGGCTGGCGACGAACCTGCTCGACCGCGCCTTCAACGGCGTCACACTCGACGCGCTGCAATCCGGGGAATGGCACGTGCCGGGCCGCCGGGACCGACTCGATGCCGTGCGGGGCACGCTGGACTGGATCGGCCTGAATTACTACGCACGCCACGCCGTGTGGCTCAGCCTGCGGGCGCTGTCCTCGCTGGGAATCCGCTATGGTGCGCGCGGCGGGGCCGAACGAGGTCCCGACAACTGGGGCGAGCTGTATCCGGGTGGGATACGGCAGGCGCTCCGGCGGCTGCACGATCAGTTCGATCTGCCGCTGACCGTCACGGAAAACGGCGTGCCTGACGAGTACGACAACCGCCGCCCGGCGTGGATTCTGAAAAGCCTGCGCGAGGTGTGGCAGGCCCTCACGCTGGGTATGCCGGTGCGCGGCTATATGTTCTGGAGCCTGCTCGACAACTTCGAGTGGGCGGAGGGATACGATCCGCGCTACCGGTTCGGGCTGTACGGCGTCGACTTCGACACGCAGGAGCGCAAGCTGCGCAAGAGTGGTGAGCTTTACGCAGCGATCGCCGGGACGGGCACGCTCTCGACCGACATGGCGCGCCGCTACGCGCCGGAGACGGTCGACGAGCTTTTCCCCGGCAGTGGCCCGGAGGACCTTCAGGTCGTGGAGCTTGATTGACCGGGCCGGTCGCTAGCGGTGTTTTAACTCAGGTGGATATAGATAGTAGTTCGCCGCAGAGGCGGCCTGTCCGCCCTCATGGACGGCGGTCGTGACCTGATGGGCGTGCAGACCGTCTACATCCCCGGCGGCGAACACGCCGGGCACGTTCGTGCGCTGTTCCTCGTCGACCTTAATGTAACCGTTGTCGCGCAGCTCGACGCCCAGCTCGACGGCAAGCTGGGTCTGAGGGCGTGCGCCCTGCTGGCTGAAAACCCGCTCGCAGGGGATGCAGCGCCCGCCGGTCGTGTACAGCGCGGTGATGAATCCGCCTGTGCCGTCCGCCGTTTTGATCGTATCGTCGATCAGGGGGATGCCTGCCTCCGCCAGCAGCTTCTGCTCGGCGGGGCTGATCTTGCAGGTCGGCGCGTTGGTCAGCATCGTGACGTAGGGCGAGAAGCGCAAAAACTGCCGCGCGGTCACGGCGGCGTGGTCGTCGTTGCCCGTCACGACGATGTGCATCCCGCGTGAAGCGTAGCCGTCGCAGGTCAGGCACCAGAACATGCTGCGCCCGACGTATTCCTCCCAGCCGGGGAACTGGGGCCAGTAGTCGACGACGCCCGTGCAGAAGATCACGGCAGCGCCCCGCCAGCGGTCCTCACTGTTTTCGGCGACGAACAGATCGCCCTCGCGCCGCATATGCCGGATCAGCGATTCGTAGATGTGGACCTGATCGTACTGAGCGGCCTGGCGGCGCCCGATGGCGCGCAGTTCGCGGGCCGGGATGCCGTCCACGAAGCCCAGGTAGTTGTAGTTGACCTGGCACCACGAGGAACGCCCGCCGCCTGAGTCGAACAGCGCGACGGTTCGAGCGTAGCGGGCCAGATAGATCGCGGCAGACAGCCCGGCAGGGCCGCCGCCCACGACGAGCACTTCGTACGTCCGGTCGCCCTCAGTTTCGCCCACAGGTCTGTTCCCCCTTACGGATACATCCGGCGCAGCATACGCGGGAAGGGGATCGCCTCACGCAGGTGATCCAGCCCGCAGATCCATGCGACGGTGCGCTCCACGCCGAGGCCGAATCCGGCGTGCGGCACGCTGCCGTAGCGCCGCAGGTCGATGTACCACTGGTAGTCGTCCGGGTTGACGCCGTATTCCTCGATACGCCGGATCAGCAGGTCAACGTCGGCGATGCGCTCGCTGCCGCCCGTGATCTCGCCATATCCCTCCGGCGCGAGCAGGTCAACACTGCGGCAGACCTCCGGGCGGCCCTCCACCGGCTCCATATAGAATGCCTTGGCCGCTGTCGGGTAGTGATAGACGAAGACGGGCTTGTCGAACCGTTTGGTCAGCTCCGTCTCGTGGGGGGAGCCGAAATCGTCACCCCATTCGATGGCAAGCTGCTCCCGAAGCTCCGGGTCATCTGTATTCTCGCGCACCTCGGCGAGGATGTCCAGCGCCTCGTCGTAGGTGATGCGGGGGAAGGGGGCTGTGACTTTTTCGAGCTGTGTCG
>CAZWUX010000273.1:0-6124 GCA_964637665.1 uncultured Anaerolineae bacterium | reverse complement strand
AGAAGGTCTTCTTTTCATTCTTCTCCCGAAAATTCGGGATGACTCATGTCTCACAAGGAGAAAACTCCGCTTTCTCCACAGCATGAGGGAGGGATTAAGGGTGGGGTTCTTGCAGAGAAGCGTGGCGGAACCATCCGCCCACTCACACAGGAGGAAAGAGGATGAACGTCGATTTTGCGAATCTCATCGAGGCGCTGACGTGGCTGGCAGCCCCGGCGAGCGCGATGGCGTGGGCCATCGCCGTGTCGGATTTCTACCGCAACCAGTCGTGGATGGCCGGTCTGGAACCCTGGGCGCGGCAGGCCATCGTGCTCGCCTCGCAGATCGTGCCGCCGGTCGGGGCGCACATCGTGCTGCTGACCGTTCCGCGCGCTGCGCTGGACGCCGCCGCGCCGCACTTCGCGCTCGCGGCCTCGGTCGCCATCGCCGTGCTGGCGTCGCGAGGCGTGTTCGAGCTGACCAAGAATCGCGGCGGGGCGGGGTAAGTCGACCGAAAGAAGTGGGACGGCCCTGCTCTCGCCGTCCCACACCCCTTATTTGCCGCGCATCAGGCCGGACGCCAGACCAGCGTCACGACCCAGAAGATGATCATCAGCGCAAACAGCAGCCGGATGGCGTTCCGGCTGGAGAACAGTCCGGCAGGCGGTCGGGCGCTGTACTGCCTGAAGCCGAGGTCCTTTTCGAGTTCGTCGGCGCGCACCACGAACATGTACCACCACATCATCGTGCGCTCCTGCAAAATCAGGAACAGGATGGACAGCAGCACCCCCGCTATGCTGAGCAGAATCGCGCTGACAGCGGGCAGCGGCCCCCTGCCGAAGTAGACGTTCAGCAGCCCGCCTGTGATCGCGATGTAAATCGTTAGCTGGGCGAAGCGCAGCGTGCTCCAGTGCCGGATGTTGCTGCTGGCGTCCATGTACTCGTGTTCTGCGTCACCGTTCGCCATATATCCCCCTCCCCCGCGCGCCGGTTCGTTCCTGCATTGTAGTCACGTTCGCGGCCCGCACAACCGGCATGGGGCAGCCGCGCTAATTCCCGCCATGCGGTGAATTTCTGCGGGCCTGAATGAACACCGACACCAGTCCCGACAGCAGGCCCGCGACGATCAGCCAGGTGAGGCTCCGCAGCGTGTCAAGCTCGCGCTGAGTCTGCTCCTGCAACGTCTGCATCTCCGAGTCGTGGCGGCCCTCCAGATTCGCCAGGTCCCGCCGCAGCACGGCGAGTTCGACGGCCTTTCCCGGCTCGTCGACCAGCGTTCGCTCCAGCGCCGCGAGCCGCTGGTCCAGCGCGTCGAGGCGGCGGTCCAGCGCCTCGAATTCGTGCTCGATCTGCTCGACCTCGCGCACGAGGTCGGCGTCCGGCGCGTTGGGCGGCGACGGGTTGTCCGCAGCGGCGAGCGCGGTACCGGCGGCGGTCGGCGATCCGGTGGGGGGCAGCGTCGGCAGGCGGATGTCCTCGGTAGGCGGCGGGGGCAGCAGTGCGGCGGTCGGCGGCTTGTTCAGGCTGAAGGCGATCAGCAGCACGAACGACACCCCCGCCAGCGCGATGGCGATGAAGCTCGTGTATCGCTGAATTTTGTCCCAGTGGCGGCGATTGCCGGACATAAGGCGGCTCCTCAAGCCGGTTCCGCAGCGGAACCCGGCTCTCAGGCTGTACCCTATCTTACAGGCAAAGCGCGCCTATCGGGAAGACCCCGGCGTGGGTGGCCCGACTCCCGCACACCCCGCCCGTGAGAACATCGCAACCCCGGCGGGGCGACGGTCGGTCAGCGGTCGGATGCCCGGTATCCGGCCCGGAGCGGTTCATTCACCATCCTCCCCATGCCCCCGCACTCGTGACCCGCGTCACAACCACAACCCCGCCCCCCGAATCGTGTTTCATCCTGTGGACACATCGCCCGGCGGGCACCTCTTTATCCTCGCCCGCCGCGATCTGCCAGAGGAGGCACATATGAACGCATATCTATTGATTCTGCGCTTTTTGCACGTCGTCGGAGGTTTCTTGTGGGCGGGGTCGACGTTCTTCATCGTCGCGTTCGGGCTGCCCGCCATCCGGGCCGCCGGACCGGGGGGGCAGGACTTCATGCGCGCCCTCACCCAGCGGACCCGCTACTCGCTCGCCATGGGGATCGCCGGGGGCGTGACGGTCGCCGCCGGGGTGCTGCTCTACGGGTACGACTCTGCCTGGTTCCGCTCCGGCTGGGCTGCCAGCGGGATGGGCATCACGCTCGGCATCGGGGGGCTGGCCGGGATCGCCGCCTACGCAGTCGGGGCGCTCGTCGTCGCACGGGCGAGTGTCCGTCTGGGTGCGCTCGGCCAGTTGATTGCGGCGGGGGGCGGCCCCCCTACCCCGGAGCAGGCCGCGCAGATAGGTGCGCTGCAGGGCCGCATCGTCCGGGGCACGCAGTGGAACGCCGCCCTGATGGCCGTCGCCGTGATCGCGATGGGCATCGCGCGCTACGTGCGATTCTAATCAGGGGGATGCCGCGCTCCGGGCTGATTAAACATCACAACCCCGGCCCCCGACCGCTGCTCTCCGCGCCCGGCTTGGACTCAGGCCGGGTGCGTTTCATTCACAACCCGGACCGTGAAGCGGTTCTCTACCGGAACTCGTACCGAATCCGAACTGGCGCGGCCCGCAGTTTCCCTTACAATAAGAATTCGATAGAACGTCTGTTCTAAATTCTGTGCTGCCTTCCGGGCGTAGATAGCGGCACAGCCGCTATCACTAGGAGAACCATGTACCACGTCAAACCTTACTCCGAATATGCGAGGGAATTTGCCAGGCGGTGCGGGCTGCCCCGCCACCCCGACGCGCTGGAACTCGGCGAGCTGCTGTACAGGATGCGGGGCGCGCCGACGCGCCACCTGTACCGGCTCGTGACGACCGCCGCCGAGGTCACCTCTGGCGTGTATTCTGCCCGGCGGGAGGAAGGCATAGCGTAGATCGCGGCAGGGATGGCTTGAACTCCGGCCCCGGCGTATACTGAATCCCGAACGCGCATCCGGGCGCGGATTTCCACATCATGAAAGGAAAAACGGGGTGATGAGCATTGGTCTGATGGAGATCATCATTCTGGCGGTGGTGTTTATCGTGATCGTCGCCGTCGTGGGCGGGGTCTGGATACTGATGGGCGAGCGGAAGAACCGAAAGTAAGCGGCGGACGAGCCGGTTTATGTGGATGAATCCCCTCTGGCGCCACGCCGGGCGGAGGGGATTCTCACGTGCCGTCGCCCCGCCGGGGTGGTGATGCACATCCCGGCCTCGGCGAGGCGACGGTGACAGGCGGCGCGACCCCCGGTATCCAGCCCGAAGTCCGTCATCCCCCAAATTGTGGAGGCGCTGGCAACTTCGCTGCGCAACGATGGCGCAGCCAGCTCCTGGTGGTCAACGCTCCGCTACGATGACGAATAAATCCCCCGTCTCCGCACTTCCGGTGAGCGACGGATAGAACATCACCCGCTCGAACGCGTCCAGCAGACGGCGGTACTCGTCGTCCGTGTAGGCGTGGTGCATGGCGGTGTAGCGCCGCACCTCGCCCCCCTCCTCCGTGACGACGTAGTAGCGCGTCACGGAGGTGTCGCCGTCGAGCGCCGACTCGATGAGGCACAGATACGGCCCATCCGCGAACAGCCCCTTCTCGGCGGTGTGCCACGAGGGCGGCTCCTGCCCGACGCGGTGAACGAACGCGTGGCGGTGGACCTCCAGCAGCAGTTTTCCGCCCGGCCTGAGCGCCGCGTGCGCCTTCTCGACGATGCGGGCCGCGTCCTCCGGCGAGAAGGCGTTCAGCTCCCCGTAGATCATCGCGGCGAGGTCGTACCCCGCGCCGGGGTCCACCTCGCGGATGTCGCCCAGCGTGTAGTCGCCGCCGGGGTGATGCGCCCGCGCGTACTCGATGGACGCCGGGGAGATGTCTACGCCGGTCGTGGTGTGGCCCAGCGCGGCCAGCCGGGACGTGTAGAGGCCCGGCCCGCAGCCCATGTCGAGGATTCTGGCGGGCTGGCCGCCGAGGATTTTGCGGTGAATCCACGCAACGTGCTGCTCGATGGTGTCCGCCCGGCGGCTGGCGAGGTCGTGCGATGGGTCGAGGTGCTCGGCCAGCATCCGGCGGCTGAAGTCGGGTTCGCCCCAGGGGATTTTCTCCCAGCCCGCCGGGTCGGCGCGCCGGTCGATCAGTGTCGTGAACACGGTAGTTATCCTTTTGTGTAAGGTCGGATCAGGTGTGATGCAGCGCGGTTCACCAGCCGCCGGAACGCCTGTCGGGCGGGCTTGTGTATTTCAGCGATAGGGTGTTGTGCTGATCGGTGAATCGCCCGGCTGCCGCCCCGACGTGCGCGGGCGGCGGAGGGACTCGATGAAGGAACGCCGGAGGGTGTGTTACGCAGTCATGGGGCCGTTTATAACCGGGGGGCGGGCGGGTGTCAAGGGAGCTAGTCAGTGGCTTGCGCGATGCAAGCATCGACGCAAGCTTTCAGTCTGCCAGTTAATCGTCAGGGGGAGATGCTTAGCCCACCGATCTTACCTCTATCGATCTGTGCCCGGTATCCACAATTTGCCCGGCTGATAGACTGATTAGACTGACCGGCTACCGCAGATCGATCAGCCAGCAGTCCGACCACTCGTCGTGCCGGATCACCGTCACGCCGGACAGCGCCGCCACGTCGACGGCCCCCGGAGACGCCCCCGCGCAGTACAGGTAGAACCCGTAGCCGCCCCGATCTGGCTGCGTGAGCACGTCGGGGCCGACCTCGTAATCGAAGGCGCGCCCGGCGTAGTAGCCGATGAACGGGCCGGGGTACGTGATGTTCGCCGCGACGCGCTCCCCCTCCCCCGTCGCCGCGTGGATGGCCGTGCCCCACGTGTAATACTGCGGCGTGACCCGCCCGTGCAGCGCCAGCGACCAGCGCGCGCTGCCGATGAAAAACGTCAGCAGCAGAACCCCGACCGCCGCCCGCCACGCCGGGGAGGGGCGCTCAGGCAGGTGCAGCAGTCCGAGAGCGCCCACCGCCGCCAGCGGCGCGAGGGTGAGCACGCCGATCAGGATGGCGAATACGTGATAGTAGGTCGATTTCCAGAACACGCCGTTGTACACCAGCAGCGTGCCGAGCAAGACGTTCACCAGCATCCCGTCGTGCGTGAACAGCGCCCGCCGCCGCGCCATGAACCACAGTCCGAGCGCGGCCAGAATGAGCAGCGTCGGCGTCAGCGACGTGACGGCGTTCACGCCGACCACCGGCCAGAAGTTCGTGACCGGCTCGGTGGGGTCGGTCAGCGCGCGCCGCTGAAAGCCGTCTGCAAGCCCGGCGGCGAAGCCCGGCATCCCCCACAGCCCGATCCCCACCCACGCCAGCCCCCCGGCGACCGTCCCGGCCCACACGGGCCACATCCGCCAGACTCCCCGCCAGCGGTGGAAGGCCAGCGCGTGCAGCGCGAGCACCCCCGCGAACACGTACCAGCGCCGCGTGAACAGCGCGCCGAGGGCCGCCAGCGCGAACAGCGCGAGGGCCGGGCGGCGCCCCGGGTGGCGGCTCCACCGCCAGTAGAGGATCAGCGTCAGCAGGATGGACGGCATCCCGAAAATCTGGGGGTCGAGCTTGGCGCTGTAGTAGACCATCATCGGGCAGAAGGCGAAAAACACGAGCGCCAGCGCCGCCGTCCGGCGGTCGGTGACGCGCCGGGTGAAGGCGTACAGGCAGGCCGCGCCGACCATCGCGAACATCAGCGCCGTGAAGCGCGGCGAGTAGGCGTTGTCGCCGAACGTCTCCAGCGCCGCGTAGACGAACACCGAGCGCAGCGGCGCGCTCGTCGCCATATACTCGCGCTCGGCGGGCGGCGCGTCGTAGAGCGTGTTGTTCTGCGCGAAGCGCGAGGCGAACAGCCCGTAGCGCTGGAAGTTACGCGCCACCGACAGGCAGCAGTCGATGTTCGCCCAGTCGTCGTGGCCCACGTAGGGCCGCGTGCGGTTCTGCACCCACACGCCGAATATCGCGACGAGCAGCAGCGCGATGAGGATGAGGGATGCGGATCGGCGGGATGGTTTCATTTTTGTGGGCGGACTATGAATTTGTCAGAACCCCCCTGGTCCTCGCTAACGCTCGGACCTGTCCCCCCTTGCAAGGGGGGA
>CAZWUX010000272.1:0-6137 GCA_964637665.1 uncultured Anaerolineae bacterium | reverse complement strand
ACTTAGGCGATAATGCCTTCTTCAACCCGGATGACGAGTACCGGCTGTCCCCGGCTGCTTACCAGTTTATCGCCGGACAGCTCAAGCACGCCCGCGCGCTGGCAGCGATCGTGGCGCCCACGGTGAACTCGTACAAGCGGCTGACGCCGGGCTACGAAGCGCCGGTCTACATCTCGTGGGCGCAGATCAACCGCTCGGCGCTGATCCGCATCCCGCGCTACTCGCCGGGCCGCGAGCAGTCGACGCGAGTCGAGCTGCGCTTCCCCGATCCGAGCTGCAACCCCTACCTCGCCTTCGCCGCGATGCTGTGGGCGGGCCTGGACGGGATCGAGAACAAGCTCGACGCGCCGGAAGCGGTCAATGAGGACCTGTATCACTTCACGCCGCAGGACCTCGACGAGCGCGGCATCGGGACGCTGCCCGGCACGCTGGGTGAGGCGCTCGACGCGTTAGAGGCCGACGAGGTCGTGCAGGATGCCCTTGGTGAGCACATCGCCCCCTGGTATTTGCTCGCCAAGCGTGCCGAGTGGGACGAGTACCGCATCCGCGTGACACAATGGGAGATCGATCGCTACCTCAAGACCCTCTAGGTGCAAACACAGAAGTCGTGACGGGTCACTCCTCTGTGTTTGCAGTGTAAGTGCAGCTTTTTCAAACACTTTGATGTAGCTGTACTTAGGTGGATATCGACGAGACGCAGGGGCGCGGGATGCCGATCATCAACCGTGCCCCTGTTTGCTTTGGCCCGGCGGCGGACTCGCCGCTACAATACAGGCCGTCGAACCTTCTGATCAATACACCAGCGGAGTGCCCTGATTCGTGGAGACGTTGAAGAAGCTGCCCGTTTTCTGGTGGGGGCTGATCGCCATCGTGATAGCGGCGGCGCTGCCCCGCCTGTTGAGCTACGACTACGGGCTGCCCTACGTCGAACACCCCGACGAGCCGAATAAGTACGTCGCGGCCCTCGCGTGGCGGGGCGAGTACGAGCACCCCACCGAGGATTATTATGCGGGCTATCCGCCCGGCTATCTGGCCGTGTCGTACGCCGCGCAGGTGATCGGCGAGCCGCTGGGCGTGCGCGGGCTGGCCCCGACGGTGCGCGTTCTGCGCCTCGTGGCGGTGATCGTGAATCTGATCACGCTCGCCCTGATCGCGCTGACGGGGCGAGAGATCGGGGGGACCGTCGCCGGGTGGGTGGCGGGGATCGCGTGGGGGCTGTCGCCGCTGGTCGTCGAGAACGGCGTCTACGCGATTCAAGACCCGTTTGTCTATCTGTGGGTGACGCTCGCGCTGTGGCTGTCGGCGGCTGCCGCGACGGGCGAGGCGCGGAAAACGTGGGCCTTCTGGAGCGTGCTCGCCGCGCTGATCGCGATCCTGTTCAAGTACCCGGTCGTCAGCGTGCTGCTGCCCGGCATGGCGGTGACGTTCGTCTATGCGCTGCGTGACAGGCGGTCGCGGTGGCTGCTGGGTATGGAGATCGCGTTGTCCGCCGGGATGGCTGTTTTTGTCTACCGCCAGATGGGGTTGATGGCGCTCTGGCAGACCGAGGCGGGCGGCGCGGCAGCGAGCGGCCTCGACAACCTGCTCGATCCCGCACGAGTCGCTAACAACCTGTTGCAGACGTTTGTCCCGCTTAACGCGGCGGCGGCGCTGGCATTCATCGGGCTGGGCGTGATCGCGTGGGTGATCGCCGCGCGGCTGGGCCGGAAGCGCGTCGACGTGCGGGTAGCCGGGCTGGCGCTGATCCTCATCGTCACGATTCCCTGGCTGGCGGCGAGCTTCAGCGAGGTGATGGTCAACCGGATCAAGGACGTGCTGCCCGCGACGGCTGCCGCCTGCGTGCTGCTGGGCGGGGCCGCCGCGCAGATTTTCGAGATATTGCCCGTCCGCTGGCCAGACGCGGCCCGCGCCGGGATCGTGGCGGCGCTGCTGCTGCCGATGTTCGTCCCTCAGGTGGGGGAGGTCAGCGACCTCGTCGCGGAGCGCCGTTTGCCCGACCGGCGCGTGGCGCTGCGCGAGTGGTTTGACGTGAACCTCGACGCGGGCACGGTGCTCGTCACGCTGGACAATGAAAAGACGTTTAACCCGCTGTGGGGCGGGCTGACGGGCCGCAAGTGGTTCGACTGGTGGCGCTCGCCTGACATCCGCGACAAGCCGCTCGACGAGTGGCGCGAGGTTCACCAGATCGCGTACGCCGTCATCCCATTGTGGCAGGAGGAGGAGATCGAGTCGACGGCGGAGGGCCGGGCGCTTCTCGGCGAGATGCTGCGCCTGCGCGAGTTCTCGGAGCCGCCGCCGGGGCGCGGGCCGGAGATGGCCGTCTACCGCCTGTGGCGGATGGATCACGAGGTCGGCGTGCCGTTCGGCGATCACATCCGGCTGGTGGGGTACGATCAGGATCGGGGGAGCGCCGCGCCGGGTGAGGCGGTGACGTTCCGCTTCTACTGGCAGGCGAGCGCGCCGCCGGGGCAGAATTACTCGCAGTTCGTGCATCTCGTGCCGGAGGACAGTAACGATCTGCTGGCGCAGGCCGATGGCAACCCGGCGGCCCCGGAGCGCCTGACGCAGACGTGGATCAACCGGGATGAAACGCTGATCGGCCCGCCGTTCGTCCTGAACCTGCCCGCGGATCTGCCGTCCGGCACGTACCGCGTCCTGACCGGACTGTATGACTTCAACACGGGGGTCCGCGTGGGGGTGATCGACGGGACAACCGGGGAGACGATAGGCGATGCGCACGAGGTGACGCGCATCGAGGTGACGGATTGATGCCCGGCCCGGCGGCGAGTTGGCGTCCCCGGCTGGATGATTATCATAGTAGGGACGACACACGCGCGATTTCTGACCTGGGGGCTGGTATGCGACGACGAAAGCATCTGGCGCGGGCCTGCGCCGTCCTGATCCTGCTGGCGGGCGCGGCCTGCACGAAATCTCTTGACGAGGCGGTAGCCGATCTGAACGCCCGCGCCACGCAGGTGGCGAGCGGGGGATCGGCAGGTGTCGATCTGGGCGACGTGCTGCCCACGCCCGGCCCCTCGCCGACGCCCGGTCCGGCCAGCGAGTACAATCTGGCGCTGAACCCCAACGCCTCGCTGGCTGACGCGTGGGGACAGGTCTATGCGCTCAATCCGGGGACCGAGTTCACCATCACGGCGACCGAGCCGCAGGTGGCTGCCTACATCATCCACGAGCTTCAGCGTGCGGGGTGGGAGGACAACGTGCGGGGCGGCAGCGCGACGATCGGCGTGGGGCAGATCCGGCTCGATCTGGCGCTGATCGACACACAGGGCGGCTTCGGCGCGGGCACGGCGACCTTTCAGCCGACGCTCGATGCGTCTGCGCGGGTGCAGCTTAACCCGCAGGGGACAGACCTGCGGGGGCTGGTTATGCCGGGCGACTTCACCGCCGCGCTGGGCGATGCAGTGCTGTCCGCGCTGACCGGGCCGGAGAGCGGAACCTTCCTGCGCAGCGAGGTCCGGCTGAGCCGCCTGACGTTTGAGAACGGCAGGCTGTCGGTTTCCGGCACCGCGCGCTAGCGACCGCGTCCCGGATGCTCACTCACCGTCAGCGATCATGATCTCTATTCCCCCTAACGTTTGCGCGTCACGCCGCCTGTGGGCGGCGATCACCGTGCTGATCCTCGCGCTGGCGGGCTGCGGCGGGCCGTCGACGCCGCAGATGATGCCCACCGCCATTCCGCTGGTCGAGACGCTGCCCCCGGCGGACATCCCGGCCCCGACTGCGCCCCCGGCGATTACGCCGACCGCGCCCCCGGCTATCGTGCTCTCCGGCGCGGCGGAGGTCTCCGTCGCCTGCGAATCGAACACGCTGCGGGTCGCGCTTGCCCCGGATGGAGAGCCGATCGGCGCGGCCAGCCGCATCGCCGCCGTAGGTGACGATCTTTACCTCGTGCTCGACGGGAGTCTGTATCGCGCATCGCGGGGGGGCGTCGACGGCGGGGTTGCCGACCTCGAACCGGTGCTGCTGCGCGGCGAGCGCGTCGCGGATCGGCTCGTACAGGAGATCGTCGATCTGGCCTACCGGCCCGGCGACGGCGAGATGTTCCTGCTCGACAAGGCCGGGCACATCTACGGCTATGACATCGCCAGCGGCGAGACGAGGCTGCGCTACCGCGTCACGCCGGAGGCCGTCGTCGACCTGACCGAGCAGTTAGTCGCGGTGGCGGTCGGCCCGCGCGGCCAGCCCGTCGTGCTCGACACCGTGTTCGGCAGGCTGTGGACGCCGGACGACTCCGACTCGCTCGATATGGTGGCGGAAGCGCCCGCGCTGACGGACGGCGTCGACTTCGACCTCGCGGATGGGGAGTTCTACGTGCTGCGGCGTGATGAGAGCATCGTCGCCGTCGGCGGGGCGACGGGTTCGCGCGGGTGGCTGTTCGACGAGGAACGCGGGCTGGGGCTGTCGCTCAAGGCGTCGCGGCACCTCGGCGTCGACTCGCTCGTGATCGTCGATGCGGTCCGGCGCGAGGTGTCGACGCTGCTCGTCGGCGACCGGACGGGGGCCGGGGGCAGCCGCGTGCTGACGCGCCACGTGTTCGCCATGCCGGGGATCGGCCTGCTGCGCGACGCCGTGTTTGCAGGGGGGCGGCTCTACGCGCTGGCGGACGGCGATCTGTTCGTGTTTCCGGGGCCAGCCAGCGGCACGCAAACGGCCCGCTGCGCGCCGCCGGGCGAGTCGAGCTTCGCCCGTCCGCAGTTGTACGGCGTGGACGTTCTGGCCGCGATGCGCGGTTGGAGCTTCCCGATCGAGGGTGGGACGCTGCCGGTCTGGCCGCGCGTTTATCCCGGCGCGAGCCGCGTTTACCGGGTAGGCGTCCACCGGGGGCTGGATATCTATTACTGGGATGGGCCGGAAGGCTACGGCGAGGGCTGGCCGGTACTGGCTGCCTCGGATGGTGAGGTCGTGCTCGCGACGACGGCTTACACGCCGCTGACCGCCGACGAGTACGATCAGCTCGTCGCGGGGTCCATCGCCAATGGGGCCACGCCGCCCGATGCGCTGTTCCGGTTCGGGGGTAAACAGGTCGGCATCGAGCACGGCGGCGGCATCCGCACGGTCTACGAACACCTTGAGGAAGTCGACGGCGTGGTGCGGTCGGGGGAGGGCGTGCGCGCCGAACAGGTCATCGGCACGGTGGGCGCAACCGGCACGGAAGGTGAGGCCCGGCCCGACATGTCCGCGCCTCACCTGCACGTCGAAATCTGGATCGGGGATCGCTACCTCGGAGAGGGCATCACGATCCGCGAGACGATGTGGTGGTTCGAGCAGATTTTCGGCGGTTAGACGCCTACGGCGACGTGACGCTGATCGAATACGTCCCTTCGGTGAACACGTCGACACGCACGGTGTACGTCCCGGTTTCAGGAAGCGTCGTGACGATCCGCGCGTTGTAGCCATCGCCGCCGTCGTCGTCCTGCACCAGCAGATCGCCGCTCGGATCGAGCAGCCGGGCCTGTGGATCGGTATCGCCCTCGGCCACCACGTCGATCGTCACCGCCTGCCCGGCCTCGCCGTCGAACGTCCAGTCATGTCCCTCCTCCAGGCTGTTCAACGTCGCGCTCTGTGGTTCGCCACCCACTGTCAGCGTGCCGCCGCCGGTTATCTCCAGCCAACCGCCAGTGTCAAAGAATGACGGATCAAGCTCGTCTCCCTCAAACGCGGCGTCGACGGTCGCCGCGAAGGCGGTGAGCTGCACGTCCAGCGTGGCCTCGAGTTCAGACGTGTCGCCCAGTGCGTCAGCCGTTGCGACGACGGCGGTCATCGTGGCGTCGAGGTCGGGCGCGTGCTGTGTGGCCTCGCCGAAAAAGCTCGTCGCCTCGGCCTCGATCGTCGGAACGATCTCGGTGAGCTGGGCGGCGAGCGTCAAGCCGTCGCTTTGTTCAGGGACCTCGTTGGCATTCTCGCCTAGCAGATCGACGGTCGAGAGCGGCATACACGTACATGCCAGCCCGGCGAGCAAGAGCGCGATCCCTGCACCCGTCAGCCTGCCCTGTCTTTTCACGGCGATCTCCTCCTGTTGAGCGTTGGTCAATCCACCGAGACGCTGTATGTGCCCTCGGTGAACACGTCGATGCGCACGGTGTACGTCCCGGTTTCGGGAAGCGTCGCCGTGATCA
>CAZWUX010000271.1:0-6139 GCA_964637665.1 uncultured Anaerolineae bacterium | reverse complement strand
CCGGCTCGACTTCGTGGTGCAAAAACGTGTTGATGCCGAACGGGTTGACCCCGCCGTGCTCGATCTCGGCGTAGGGCGCGAGGTCGAGCGGGGGGTGCGTGAGGTTGAGCGCAAGCTGGGCCAGCCCGCGCGCCTGCCCGAACGCGCCTTCCTCGCCCGTCCGGGCGAAGGCCCACGCGCGCAGCGGGTTCCGCGCGAGGGCCGCCGCCGCGATCAGCGCCGCCGCCCCCCCCGCGATCCATAAAATGAGGCTTCTCTTTCGGGTGTTTCCGGCCATAGGCCCCAATTATACCGGGCCGTCCGGGCGCTTCCACCTGCCAGCTAAAACGAAATCCCCCGCCCGGTGGTGCGGGGCACCGGGTGAGGGGGATTCAGGGCAAGAATACATGCAGAAGCCGGTGAAGCGTCTGCAAGCTGGAAAACCGGCCTCGCCTGCCGGTCTGAAAATCAGCCCCGCGCGTCTACCCGCGAGACGCTTTGCGCATCTTGCTGAACATCAAGAACATGCTGCCCAGCGCCGTCGCGAACGCGAGCGCGATCTTCGTCGCATCGACGACCGGCTCGACGGTGACGCCGTGCGGCCCGACGGCGATCACGGCGACCGGGCGGCCCATCGAGCCGCCGCCGCCGCCACCACCGCCGCCAAAGCCCTCGCCGCCCGTCTCTTCGTCTTCGTCCATGCCCTCGCCGCCGCCCACGCCGAAGCCGAAGCCCAGCCCAACGGTAAACTCGGACGCGGTGATCAGCGTGTAATCACCCTGCTGGACGGGTTCGCCGAACACGGTCTCGGCGCTGGCTACGTCGAACAGCCGGCCCAGCGCTTCGAGGCTCTGCGCCTGTGATTCCCCTGCCCGGTCGAATACCTGGCCCATCTTATCATTGTCAGCCATCTGCGGATCACCTCCTTCTGATCATGAGCACGATAGATAACACGGAAAACGACGCCGCCAGCCCGTACAGCACGACCTGCGCGATGCGCGTCATGTCGAGGATCGGGATGATCTCCGTCGAGCCGTTTTGCTCCACCTCTACGGCGGCTGGCCGGTTCCACACCAGCCCGCCGGACGGCCAGCGGAAGGTCAACGCCGATGCGCGCGGGGTGAGCCGGGTGCCCCCGACGGTGATCGGGTTGGCGGAAGTGGTCTCAAACGAAAATGGGGGGTGTTTTTCGTCCACTGCGCCTCCTTGCGTGGGTAACGTCCTCTACTGGTGCGAGCCACCCGCCGCGATTGGGGGTTGGTTCGCGCCGCCTCAAGTATACAGCAGGTGAGTTGCCGGCGCATTAAGAACGCCGTTCATTCGGAGCGGGTTTCCACGATTCGCTCACGCGCTGGCCCCCGCTGCGCTCTCGGCCTGTGCCATCTCGGAGGTATACGTCCGCAGGCGCGGGTACCGCCACGCGATCCACGCTGTGAGCAGCACGACGGCGATCCCGCCGGTGACGATGGCGAACGGCACGCCCAGCGCCGACGCGACCAACCCCGCCTCAAGCTCGCCGAGCTGCGGCCCGCCTGAGAAGAAGATCATGTTCACGCTCGTCATCCGTCCGCGCAGGTGATCGGGCGTCAGAAGCTGGCGCAGCGTGCCCCGGATGACGGTCGACACCGTGTCTCCCGCCCCGGTCAGCGCGAAGAGCACGTAGGACAGCGCATACAGCGTCGACAGGCCGAACAGCGCCGTCGCCGCGCCGTAGATCGCCACGCTGACGAGCAGCACGACGCCCTGATGTTTGATCTCCCCGCGCAGTGCGACGATCGCCCCCGCCAGCACCGCGCCGAGCGGCTGCGCGGTCCGCAGCAGGCCGTAGCCGAACGCCCCCACGCCGAGGATGTCCCCGGCGACGAGCGGCAGCATCGTCCGCGCCGAGCCGAAGAACGTCGCGAAGAAATCCAGCAGCATCGTGCCCCAGATGATGCGCGAGTTGTACGTGAAGCGGAACCCCTCGGCCAGCGCCGCCCAGCCCAGCCCGCTCATCTCCGGGCGAGCCTGGCCCCGGTACTGCATCGCCAGCAGGGCGACGATCACCGCCCCGAACGTCAGCGCATTGGCGATGTAGATCGTGCCCACGTTGAACGTGATCAGCATGACGCCCGCGATGGCCGGGCCGATGATCGTGCCCAGCATCCAGTTGAGCGTGTTCAGGCTGATGGCGTTCGTCAGGTGCTCGCGCGGGACGAGGTTTGGGATGAGCGACTGGCGGGCCGGGTTGTCGAAGGCCGTCGTCGCCGCCAGCGCCGCCGTCAGCGCGTAGATGGCGGGCAGGCTCTCCCATCCCATCAACGTGATGATCCCCAGCGCCAGCGCGCAGAGCGCTGCCGCCGTCTGCGTCACGATCATCACCCGGCGGCGGTCGCGGGCGTCGGCCAGCATCCCGCCCAGCAGCCCGAACAGGATCACGGGCACGACGCGCACCAGCCCCAGCGCGCCCAGCCCCAGTGCATCGGAGCCGAGCCTCAGCTCCCGCCCGAAGATCGCCAGGGTGAAGGTCTGCCCGCGCAGCAGCTCGTAAACGTGCCAGTCGACGGCGGCGAGCTGCATCTGGCTGCCGACCATCGAGATAAGCTGTCCGGCCCACAGCAGGCGGAAATCCCGGTGCTGGAGTGCGACGAGTCGTTCAGAAAGGGTGGGGCGCTCTACCAAAAAGTCTCCTTGTCGGTCGATGCCTGTTGGGTGTGTGGTGTGAGGCCGCCCGGTACTTTAGCAGATATCCTCCATCGCTTCAACCGGTTGTTGGGTTCCCGCCCGTGATGTACAATCGGCGGACCATGCCCAACGCCCAGACTCACCTGGCCGCCGTGTGCGATCTGCTGGCCGAGCCGTCGCTTCAAGCGCGCTTTCCCTGGCTGGCCGCCGACCGGGTGCAGGCTGCGTTTTTGCTGGGGGCCATCAGCCCGGACGTGCGCGCCATCAGCGGCCACCCGCGCGAGGTCACCCATTTTTTCGAGATTCCATCCGGCGGGGAACCGGCACCGGCCCGCCTGTTCGCGGAATGGCCCTCGCTGGCCGTGCCCGCCGCACTGGGCCGGACGCACGCCGCGTTCGTGGCCGGGTACGTCTCCCACCTCGTGATGGATGAGGCGTGGGTCGAGCAGGTCGTCATGCCCGGCTTATTTATTCAGGGGATGGCGTGGGGCGTGGAACATCCAAACTGGCGGCTGTACAGCCTGTTGATGACCTATCTTGAATATCGGGCAGCAGACCGGCTGCCGGGGCGCGCCGTCGACCTGCTGGCGGGGGCCGATCCAGCGGGGTGGCTGCCCTTCGTCTCGGACGACGACCTCGTCGCATGGCGCGATCACGTCATCTCGCGCATCGGGGGCGGCGCGCGGTTGATCTCGCAGATGTTCGCCACCTCGAACGGCCTCTCACCCGGCGATCTGGAGGCCATCGTGCTGTCCGAGCGCCGCATGGCGGACGAGGTGTTCAGCCGCGTGCCCCGCGCCTACCTCGACGCCTTCTGGCGCGAGACGAACGCGCGCACGCGCCGGGCCGTCGTCGATTACTTTGAAAAGCTGCGGGAGGACGCGTGAAGATTCTGGTTGTGGGCGGGGCGGGCTACATCGGCTCGGCGACCGCCGCTCATCTGCTGGCTGCCGGGCACGAGGTTGCGGTCTACGACAACCTGTCGCACGGCTACCGCGAGGCGGTGCCCGCCGGGGCGACGTTTCTGCACGGCGACGTGTCCGACCGCGCCGAACTCGACCGGGCGTTTGACGCCGCTCAGCCGGAGGCCGTCCTGCACTTCGCCGCCTACATCGAGGCAGGCGAGTCGATGCAGAAGCCCGGCAAGTACTTCGCCAACAACGTCGGCGGCGCGATCGCCCTGCTCGACGCGATGACCCGGCACGGCGTCGAGCGCATCGTCTTTTCGTCGACGGCGGGCGTCTACGCGGGGCAGGATGATCCGCTGGCGGAGGATGCCGCCATTGGCCCGGCCAACGTCTACGCCGAGACGAAGCTGATGGTCGAGCGGATGCTGCGCTGGTACGCTTCGGTCAAGGGTCTGCGCGCCTGCGCCCTGCGCTACTTCAACGCCTGCGGGGCGATGCTCGGACCGGACGGCCAGCCGGCGCGGGGGGAGGCCCACCAGCCGGAGACGCATCTCATCCCCATCATTTTGCAGGTCGCGCTCGGCCAGCGCGAGGGCTTATCCCTGTTCGGCACGGACTACCCGACCCGCGACGGGACGTGCATCCGCGACTACATCCACATCGAGGATTTAGCGTCGGCCCACGTGCTCGCGCTCGGCGCGCTCGACGAGCCGGGGATGCGCGTCTACAACCTCGGCAACGGGCGCGGCTACACCAACCGCGAGGTCGTGGCGACGGCCCGCGCGGTGACCGGCCACCCGATCCCCGTGATCGAGGCCGACCGCCGCCCCGGCGACGCCCCCGCGCTCGTCGCCAGCGCGGAGAAAATCCGCCGGGAGCTGGGCTGGGGGCCGCGCTACCCGGACCTCAAGGACATTATGGCTACGGCGTGGGCCTGGCACAGGACTCATCCACATGGCTACCAACAAGTCGAGCCGCAGTAAGTCATCGCGGAGCAAGCGCCGCCTGAAGCCCGTCGACGAGCCGCTTCCCGCCCGCGCGCTCCAGTCCGTGATTCTCGGTCTGGGCGTGCTGCTGCTGCTCGGCGCGCTGTTCGGCTGGCGCTGGGGCCTGATCCTCGTCGGCGTGATGGTGCTCGGCTCGGCCTTCCCCCCATTCCGCCGCTCGGTGGATAAGTGGCTCGTCGGCAAGGTGCGCGGCGACGAGGCGAACCAGGCGGCGGTCATCCGCATGGGGCTGGGCATCCTGATCCTGCTGCTCGCCCTGCTCGGCCTCGGCTAGAAACCGTGCACGTCGCCGTCAACGGCTGGTTCTGGGGGCAGCCCGGCACAGGCAGCGGACAGTATATCCGCCGCCTCGTCGCGGCCTTCGCTCAGGATCACCCCGATCTACGCATCACGCTCGTTACCCCGCGCGGCGTCGAGATCGACCCACCCGGCGATTCGATTGCCATCCACCCCGTCGACGTGTCCGGGCGCGGCCACTGGGCCAAGCTGCGCTTCGAGCAGCGGACGTTCCCTGCGGCGGCGGGTGGGGTCGGCGCGGACCTCGCCCACGTGCCTTACTGGGGCAGCCCCCTCCGCAGCCCGGTTCCCATCGTCGTGACCATCCACGACCTGATCCCCCTGATCCTGCCCCGCTATCGCGGCGGTCCCCTTGCCCGTCTCTACACCGGGCTGGTCGCGGCCTCATCGCGCGGCGCGGCGATGGTCATCACCGATTCGGCGGCCTCTCAGGCCGACATCGTGGATCACCTCAACCTGCCACCCGACCGCGTGCGGGCCATCCACCTCGCCGCCGGAGAACAGTATCATCCCCGCCGTACCGATCTGGTCGAGATCGCCGTGCGCCGCAAGTACGACCTGCCCGATCGATTCGTGCTCTATCTCGGCGGCTACGACGTACGCAAAAACGTCGACACGCTGCTCCGGGCGTACACCTACGTGCGCGAGGCAGTGGCGGACGCCGTCCCGCTCGTGCTGGCCGGGCGGCTGCCAGAACATCCCTCCCCCCGCTTCAGCGACGTTCCTGCTCTCGTCGAGTCGTTGAATCTGGCGGACGTGATCGATCTCATTGGATGGGTGGAGGAGGGCGAGACCCCGGCGCTCTACCGGCTGGCCTCCTGCTTCGTGTACCCGTCGCGCTACGAGGGGTTTGGCCTGCCCGTGCTGGAGGCGATGGCCTGCGGCACGCCCGTCGTGGCGGGCGATGCCGCCTCGCTGCCTGAGATCGTCGGCGACGCAGGCTTTCTCGTCGCGCCCGACGACGCCCGCGCGATGGCCGGGGCGATCCTCGCCACGCTGAATCAGGACGACCTCGCCGCCGGGCTGCGCCAGCGCGGCCTCGAACGCGCGGCTGAGTTCTCGTGGGCGCGCACCGCCGCCCAGACGCGCGAGGTCTACGAGCAGGCGCTAGCCCACTCATAGACCTCGTTTTTCAGCAATACGCGACTGGCCCAGTCTAGGGGTCACGGGGCCCTCGGCCCCGTGCGGGGTTTGGGGCAGCGCCCCAAGCTGTTTTCTTCTCTTTCTTAGCTAGGTTGTGTTGACATTTGGTGATAAGAGGGCACAATAGCTGCCCATGAGAAT
>CAZWUX010000270.1:0-6150 GCA_964637665.1 uncultured Anaerolineae bacterium | reverse complement strand
CAAGCTCCTCGTCGGGGATGGGTGTGTAGGCCCACAGCCTGGCGAAAGCGCGGTTGTACGCCCGCTGGATGGTGTCGGCGTAGGCGCGTATCTCGCGCTTGGTGCGGAAGGTCGGGACGCGGAAGCCGCGCCGCTCGCGGATTTTGTCGGCGATGCGGCGGATGCGCTCCGGGTAGGTGAATTCCTCGCGGTCGGTCCAGGCGGAAACGTAATCGAGCACCTTCGTCATGCCGCCGACCTCCTCCCACTGGTGGACGTAGTACGGCGGGTTGTAGGGCACGCCGATAGCCGGGCGGTGCTCGAAGCCCTCGATCAACAGGCCGTGCCCCTCGCCGGTGAGAAAGCCCTTCGGGCCGAGCAGGCGGTCGAGGCCGCGCCCGGCGGCACTCTTCGCGGCGGCGTCGAACAGCAGGCGGGCCAGCTCGTCGTCGTCGACCGCCTCGTAAAGGTAGAGCAGCGCGTCGTGATGGTTGCGGTAGGCGTTATGCGGGCGGTGCTCCAGCACGGCGATCCGACCGACGGCCTGATCGCCGTCCCACACGAGAAAGAAGGCCGCCTCCGAGTGGCGGTAAAAGGCATAATCGGGCGAGAAGCGCGCCCGCTCGCCGGGCCGGAGCGGCGGCACCCACTGCGGGATGTCGGCGTAGATGCGGAACGGCAGGTCGAGAAAAGCGCGCACGCCGCGCCGGTCGTCGCGTTGGAGCCGGGTGAGGCGCATCAGGCGTCAGTCGCTGTCGGCTTTGATCTCGATGCCGGGAATCCAGACCTCAACGCCCGTGGCCTCGTTGATGCTCTGAGCGAGCTCGCGCAGCCCGCTGATCTGGAAGGCGCTTTCCTCATCGCCGGGGCGGCCCAGCACGACGAGGGTGATGCCCTCCTCGCGGACCGTATCCTCAAGCTCCTCGACGAATTTGCCGTGCTTGACGATATAACTCGCCTCTTTGCCCATCTTCTCGGCACGCTCGACGGCCATCGCCATCAGGAACTCGGCCATCTTGTCCATCTCGCTGGTGACGACATCCGAGCGGAGGGCGTAGTCGGCGTGGGCCATGAACTCCACGTCGACCACGTAGAAGAAGATCAGCTCGTCGCCGGTTTCCTTCGCGCGCTGGATGGCCCGTTTCTGGTTCTCGATGGCGGCTTCCCCGCCGCGCGTCGCACACAGAATCTTGCCCATGATAGTCGCACTCCTAGAAGAAATGTATGAACAGCCAGGCGCAGCCCAGTGCCACCGTGACGAGCACGGAAGGCAGGCCCGCCGCCAGGAATCGTTTAAATGATATCGGATAACCCGCCCGCGCCGCGATTCCGGCGGTCACGAGGTTGGGCGATGCGCCGATCAGCGAGCTGTTACCGCCCATCGCCGCGCCGACGGACAGACCGTAAAACAGCATCATGTTCCCCGCGCCGGGGATCGTCTGGGTCAGGTAGTCGACGACGGGCAGCATCGCCGCCGCGAACGGGATGTTGTCGACCACGCCGGAGAGCAGCGCGGCCATCCACACGATGGCGAGCAGCGCGAAGGTCAGGTTCCCGGCGACGAGCCGCCCGATGCCGCTCGCGATCAGCGAGATCAGGCCGACCTCCTGCACCGCGCCGATCACCATGAACAGCGCGATGAAAAACATGAGCGTCGTCCAGTCGACGACGGACATCATCTGCTCGATGTCGGGGTGGACCCAGATCAGCATCGCGACCGCGCCGATAATGGCCGACACCGCCGGGGGCAGGTGGATCGGCTCGCCGAAGATGAACAGCAGGAGCAGCACGCCAAACACGATCCCGGCCTTGCGCAGCTTCACCATGTCCTCGATCGCGGCGTTCTGGCGCAGCCGGTCGAGCAGCGCGGCGGAAAGCTCGCCGCCGGGGCTGTTGTACTCGCGCCAGTAGCGGATCAACGTATAGCCGAACAGGCCGATCAGGGCGAGCACGACGCCGGGCGTCAGGTTGAGCAGGAAGTCGTTGAAGCCCAGCCCGGCGTAGGAGCCGACGAGGATGTTGGTGGGCGTGCCGATCAACGTGCTGATGCCGCCCACGTTCGCGGCGAAAACCTCCGGCAGCAGCAGGGACAGTGGATCGATACCGACCGCCAGCGCGATCTGGAGCGTGATGGGCGCGATGAGCAGCATGGTCGTTACATTGTCGAGCAGCGCGGAGGCGACCGCCGTCAGCGTCATCAGGATGATGCTCAGCAGCCAGATGCGCCCGCGCGACAGGCGGTACGCCTGGTAGGCCAGCCATTGAAAAACACCGGTTTCCTCGATCACGCCGATGACGATCATCATGCCCATCAGCAGGAAGATCACGTCGAAGTCGACGTACTCCAGAGATTGCTCGAAGTCGAAGATGAACAGGTCCGGGTTGAGCGCGCCCCCGGCGAGGCTGACGGAGAAGATCACGGCGACGGCGGCCAGCGCGGCCAGTGTCTTGTGCAGACGCTCGGTCGCGACGGCGAACAGCATCAGCGCGAAGGCGGCGGCGGTGATCCAGAAGCTCACGCCGAACTGGCGGGCCAGTGTCAGGTCGTCGAGCACGAGCCAGCCCGCAGCGCGGAGCGTCTGCGCCTCGGCCTCGTCCAGCGGGCGTCGGACCGCCGCAAAATGCGGGCGCTCGACCACAAGCACGAGATCGCCCGATCCGGCAAGCTCCGGCACGATCAGCAGGAATGTGCCGTCGGGCTGGGTGTGCGCCTCGGCCAGCGGCTCGGCGGCGTCGCCCGCGTAGAGCGCAACCCCGGCCTCGGCGACGGGCGCGCCCTGCGCGTCGACGATCCGCCCCGTGACGGCCCGCTCGGCGGCGATGGCCCTCGGCGGCGCATCGACCGTCGCCACCAGCCACAAGCCAAGCACGGCGAGCAGGCCGATCCACGGCACGATGCGCCGGAGCGGGGACGGGCGGGTGCGGGATCGACAAGTGGCGGGTGTGGCTTTCATGTGACCGGGACTCGGGTCCGTTCAGGGTGCTGTGTGGTGGATCGCTTGCCGGGCACAGTGTACAGAAGGAGAGGATCGCTGGCAAGGACGAACGGCGCAGGCCGGATTCCCACCTTCACTCCGCCGTGACCTCAATGGTTGAGCGCTCGCTGACGGTGACGTTGCCCGCCGCGTCGTAGGCCCGTATCTCCACGAAGTGCGTGCCCGGCCCGGTGATGATCCAGCGCTCGTTGTAGGGGGCGATGGTGCTCACGGCGACGACCTGCCCGTCGACGTAAAACTCGACGCGGTCCATCGAGATGTTATCGACGACGCTGGGCTGGAGCGTCACAAACTCGTCGTCCTCGGAGAACGTCGCGCCGTCCTCCGGGGCGATGATCTCGGCGATGGGCGGCGTGTTGTCGACGGTGACGGGGATCACGAACTCCTCGACGCTGCTGCTGCCCCGGACCATCGTCAGGCGCAGGCTGTACAGACCGTCGAGCGTGCGCGCGTCCCAGATGCCAAGCTCGGCGTCGGAGCGCGGCGCGGATTGGTTCGTGCCGATCTGCGTCCACGCCTGCGGGTTGATGCCCTCGCCGTAGTCCAGCCGGTAGAAGGCGAAGTCGGCGTCTCGCGCGTTGCCCCGGATCGTGACCGCGCCGCGCACGTAGCTGAAGGGCGCGGGGTCGATGATGGCGACATCGCCGAAGGTGTCGGGCGCGTCGACCGTGTCGTACTCGTCCGGCGGCTGGGGGATGCCCGCCTCGCGCACCCAGTCGGCGGCATCCGGCGGCAGGACCATAAACACGCGCTCGTCGACGAGTTCGGAGGGCGTGTAGACCGTCGCCAGCAGGCCGGTTTCCTCGTTGACGAGGAACGGCTGGTAGATGTTGTCGCGCTGAACCGGCTCCGTGCCGCGCCGGAAAATCTCCTCGCGGGTCGGGCAGTACGCGGTCGGAAGCAGGCCGGAGGTTTCGCAGACCGTCATCTCCACGATGTCATCCGGGCGCGGCCATTGCTCGACGGGCAGGCTGCGGTGGGCGTATTCCATCACGGCGTGCCAGATCGGGGCCGCCCCGACGATGGCGGGTAGATCGGTCATCGGGCTGTTGTCGGTATTGCCGACCCACACCCCGGCGGTGATCTGGGGTGTATAGCCGATGGTCAGGTTGTCGCGGTAGTCGTTGGTCGTGCCCGTCTTGGCGGCTGCCGGGCGGTCGAGGTCGAGCGCGCTGTCCGCGCCGACGGAGGGCTGGCGGGCCTCCTCGTCGGCCAGAATGTCGTTGATCAGGTAGGCCAGCGACGGCTCGACGACGGCGTGCTGGTTGAAGGTCGTGCCCTGGCCGTACTCCCACAGCACATCGCCGTCGCGCGTCTCGACGCGCAGGATGAGGGACGGATCGAGCGTGCGGAAACCGGGCCGCCGCTGATCGTCGGGGGTAGGCGTCCCGGCCATCGTGCCCATGTTGGCGAGCACGGAATAGGCGTAGGTCATGTCGTAGAGCGTCGTCTCACCGCCGCCCAGCGTGAGCGCCAGCCCGTAGCTGCCCGGACCGCGATCCAGCGTGTTGATGCCCAGCGCGTTCGCGGTGCGGATCGCGTTGTCGACGCCGACCCATTCCAGCACCTCGACTGCCGGGATATTGTAGGAGTTGGCGAGCGCGCTGCGAATGCTCTGCGGGCCGTGAAACGACCGGTCGAAGTTCTCCGGCGCGTAAGGCTGTCCGCCGCCCAGATCGAAGGCCGTGCGCACGTCGAGCGTCATAGTTGCGGGCGTGTATCCCTGCATGAAGGCGGTGAGATAGGTGAAGGGCTTGAAGGCCGAGCCGGGCTGCCGCTCGGCGTGGGCGACGTTGAAGTTGCCGTCGATGGTCGTGTCATAGTAGTCGAGGCTGCCGATCATCGAGAGAACCTCGCCCGTGCGGGGGTTCATCACGACGACGGCGGCGTTTGACACGTCATGATCGCGCCCGGCGTCGTCCGCGTCGAGCGGGGGCAGGCTCTCCGCCGCGAGGCACGGCCCGCCGCTCTCGGTCGGCACGACGGTGTCCGGCGGCTGGCCGGAGAGCCGCGCGACGTGTGAGCGGGCCGCGCATAAAACCTGCTCGTGCAGATCGTAGTCGAGCGTCGTGTAGACCACCAGCCCGCCCCGGTAGACGAGGTCGGGGCCGACGATCTCCTCAAGCTGCTTGCGGGCCGCCACCGAGAAGTGCGGGGCAAGCAGGTCGAAGCGCTGCGCGGGCTGCTGGACCTCCAGCCGGGTGTTCCACGCAACGTCGGCCTCCTCCTGCGTGATGAGGCCCTGCTCGACCATCAGGTCGAGCACGATGCGCTGCCGCTCCTTCGCGATGGGAAAATTGTCGATGGGGTTCAGCGCGGGCGACTGCGGGATGGCCGCCAGCATGGCCGATTCGGCGAGCGTCAGCTCGCGGACCGGCTTATCGAAGTAGACCTGCGCCGCCGCCTCGACGCCGTAGGCCAGGTTGCCGTAGAAGTTCGTGTTCAGGTACCACGCGAGCACCTGATCCTTGCTGTAGGTGTTCGACAGGCGGATGGCGAGGATCAGCTCCTTGAGCTTACGCTCCAGGCTGATGGTCGTGCGCTCCTCCGGGTCGATGAGCACATTCTTCACAAGCTGCTGGGTGATGGACGAGCCGCCCTGCACGGTCGTCTCGTCGTCCGTCAGGTTGGTCCATACAGCGCGCAGGATGCCCTCGAGGTCGTAACCGGGGTTCTCGTAGAAGGTCTTGTCCTCCAGCGCAATCGTCGCCTGCCGCAGGTGGAGGGGAATGTCGTCGAGTTCAACCCATGTGCGGTCGCCGCCCAGCGGGTCGATCACCTCGTAGAGCAGCACCTCGCCCGTGCGGTCGTAGAGGCGGGTCGTCGCAAACTCCTCCTCGACGGCGGCGATCTCGCCCGGCTCAGGAAGCTGCTGGGCGTAGTAGGCATACAGGCTGATGGCGGTCCCTGCGCCGGTCAGCAGGCCGAGCAGGTTCAAACCCAGAAAAGCGACGGCGAGCAGCGCCAGCACGCGCAGGGCGCGCTGCCCACCGGTGCGGACGCTCTGGCGGCGCATCTGCCGCCGCTCGACGATCTTACGTACCGTGCTCACGGTTCTGTGGCCTCACCCTCCACGCAGTGCGTGCCCGGCATATGCTATCGCGAGTCTACCACCCTCTCCCTCCGATTGAAAACGCCGGAGGATAGCGATAGGATTAAGCAAATTACGAAGATG
>CAZWUX010000269.1:0-6203 GCA_964637665.1 uncultured Anaerolineae bacterium | reverse complement strand
AACGGTGCGCCCAGAAACGTGCAAGCGCACAGCCTGATAGGAACACAGCCGAAAAGCGAGAGACGATGACGATTCACCTTATCACGGACACGACGGCAGGGCTTCCCCAGTCGATCGTCGACGAGTTCAACATCCCCGTCGTGCCGCAGTACGTGCACTTTGGCGAGGAAACGCTGCTGGATACCTACGAAATCGACACCCGGACGTTCTACGAACGGCAAGCCGCTGCCAGCGAACTGCCCAAGACGAGCGCCCCGACGGTCGGAGAGTTCCTCAAGGTGTTCGAGCCGATCCTCTCCGAGGAGCCGGATGCCACGATCCTGTGCATCCACCCCAGCACGGAGGTCAGCGGGACGGTGCGCTCGGCGCACCCGGCGGCGGATCAGATCAAGGAAACGTACCCGCAGGCCGACATCCGCATCTTCGACACGCGGTCGATCTCCGTCGGACTGGGGCTGGCCGTTTGGGAGGCCGCGCGGATGATCCGCGCAGGCGAGACAGCGGATGCTATCATGGCGCGGATGGCCGTCATGCGTGACAACCTGAACGTTTATTTCGTGGTCGATACGCTGGACTATCTGGCGAAGGGTGGGCGCATCGGACGGGCCGCGCATCTGCTCGGATCGCTGCTCGACATCAAGCCTGTGTTGAAACTGACAGATGGCTTTGTCGACAGTCACTCGAAGGCCCGGACCCGCAGGCGAACACTGGGGCTGATGCGCGAGTACGTGCTCGAAGGCGCGGACCAGAAGCCGGGGCTTCGGCTGGGCGTGGCGCACGCGATGTGCGAAGCTGAGGCGCGGGAATTCGCGGACTCGCTGTGCTCCGATCTCAACCCCGACGTGTTTTTGTTCGCGGAGCTTGGCCCCGCCATCGGCGCACATGCCGGTCCAAACACCATCGCCGTTGGGTGGGTGAACATTATTCCAGACGGCGCGGCGCAGTCGTGAGACGTGAGCCGCGCTTTTAGCAGGCGTTGATTAATCGAATCAGAAAAGGGAGCTGCCTGTGATCCGGATCGTAACCGACACCGACTCGAACCTGCCGCAGGATATCGTCGACGAGTATGGCATCACACTCGTCCCCATACAGATCATCTTCGGTGATAAGGTGCTGCGTGAGCGGATCGACCTCACCGACGCGGAGTCCTACCGGATGATGTCGGCGGCGAAGGAACTACCGAAGACGAGCCAGCCGCCCGTCGGCGCGTTCAAGATGGCCTATGAGGACATCCTCGCCGGGGAGCCTGACGCGCAGATTCTCTCGATCCACATCTCAAATAAGCTGAGCGGCACGATCGCGTCCGCCCGACAGGCAGCGGATTTGCTGCCTGATGCGGACATCACCCCGTTCGACACGCTCTCGGCGTCGCTGGGGCAGGGGTTGATGGTCGTGCGGGCCGCCGAGATGGCCCGGCAGGGCGCGGACGTGGCGGCCATCCTGAAGACGCTGGAAGCGATGCGCGAGCGGATGGAGGTCTTCTTCGTGCTCAACACGCTCGAGTACCTCGCGAAGGGCGGGCGCATCGGAAAGGCATCGCACCTCATGGGACAGCTTCTCGACATCAAGCCGATCCTGGTGCTGGCGGATGGCGAGATCGACGCTCACAGCCGCCACCGGACGTGGCGGCGCGCGGTCGATGCGTTGTGCGACCTCGTGATGGAGGCGGCTGGTGGTGCGGAGTCGATCCACATCGGCGTGCTGCACGCGGTCAGTGAGGAGGCTGCGCGCGGGCTGGCGGACGATCTCCGTGAGGCGCTCAAGCCCGACACGTTGATTCTGGGTGAAGTCGGGCCGGGGCTGGGCGTACACACCGGGCCGGGAGCGCTCGGCCTGTGCTGGGTCACGGACGTGTAACCGCCGCGCTACTTACATCTAGCGTTAAAGCAACAATTTCCATCCCCCGTGCGCTTCGGCTATACTAATGCGATAAATCGCACCTGTTTAACCTTTTAGGCGTGGGGGGATGGCGATGCGTTCCTTGAAGGGGTGGATATGGGCAGTAGTCGCTGCGGTTGGGCTGGCGGCGTGCTCCGGGCCGCCAACCGCTGCGGAAACCGGGCAGCCGAGCAGCACATCGCCGCCCGCCAGTGAGGAAACGGGCGGGGCGGCTGACGCGACCAGCACGCCGACCCCGCTGCCCACGCCGACGCCGGAGCCGACGGCGACGAGCATCCCGCCGACGGCCACGCCAACGCCGGAACCGACGGCGACAGCCGCGCCGACCGAGACGCCCGGCCCGACGCCGCTGCCGTACAGCTATGACACGCTGGAGGCCGTCGCGGCGCTGAATCAGTGGCGGTTGGTCGAGGGCCTGTGGCCGCTGGAGATCAATGACACGCTCAACGAGGCGGCGGCGGATCAGGCCGATTACCTGATATCGCTGTCTTCATGGCCTGCCGACGTTCACGCCGGGCGCGAGGGGGAGAACATCTTCGAGCGGGTGACGCGGCGTTTCGGCTGGCCGCATTACAAAAACGATCAGCAGGTCGCGGCGGGTGAGATCGCGTACGTGGGGGCTAACCTCGACGCAGCAGTCGCGTTCTGGGTGGCGTCGCCGATCCACAATGCGACGGTGACAAGCGCCGGTTACCGGGAGATCGGCGTGGCGGTGCGGGATCACCCACTGGGGCATCTATACATCATCACGTTCGGGTCACGCCCGAACGTGCTCACCGCGCTTTACGAGCCGCTGAGTGGGCTGGTGTACCTGTCATCGGAGCGCTACCGGTGGGCACCGGGCGGCAACTGGATTCTGGACGTGCTGGACGTGGGCATCCGGAGGGCGGGTGAGACGGAGACCGATCCCAACCGCGATTTTCCCTGGCAGCTTTATCTGCGCGCGCCGGATGAAGATGCGAGCCGTTTTTCGGTGGCGTACAGTGATGGGGTACACCAGCTGGTCGTGGACGTGGACCGGGGCGTAGACGTGGCCTGGTACCCGGACAATCTGCCGCCGGAAACCGCCGCAGTGGCGGAAGCGCCCGCTCCGGCGGAGGGCGAAGCGGAAACCGGGGGTGAGGCGACGGAGGAACCCGCCGCCGCCGAGAGCACATCGACCCCCGAACCGGCGACCGCCGCCAGCACGGTGCGCATCGGATACGACGCGCGTTCTCTGTATATTCTCAACACGTCCGATGAGCCGGTGGACCTGAGCGGGTTGACGTTCGAAGGTGGGGGGATGTCCCTGCCCGCTACCCGCTGGGAGACGCAGTGGCTCACTGCGCCGCTCAGTGAGTTTCCGGGGGGCGACTGCCTCGTCGTGTTCGCGTGGGATCAGGCTGACCCCGGCCAGCCGCCGGAGTGCCGCTACCGGCGGTCCGTGATCCTCGTGGCAGGGACCGAGACGTTCTGGGAGACGGATGATTTCGACGTGCAGCAGGATGGCGAGGTCATCGGCCAGTGTGGGGCGGGCGAGGGGACATGCGAGGTGACGCTGCCTTAAGTGATTATCGCCTGATCGCCATCCGTATAGACGACACGAACCGGCCCGGCCCGCGCGCGCTGCGGGGATGGCGGGTGTTTCTGCCTGCCGGATGTGTATTTAGCACACGTATTCGGTACAATGATGTGGGAAGCGAACGGGTCTCTTTATCCTCCCGTTTCCCGGCACAAATCGAAGGATTTGCGCAAACGAGTCAGTCCCTTACCTTTTTGTAGAGGAGCTACGGGGGCTGACTTACGCTGAATGCCAAAATTGATCCGTCTCTCAGCAGTCGGAGAGGAGATTATGTCGATTTCTGATGAGCAAAAGCTGGATGCCTACCGGACCATGATGGTCATCCGGCGTCTTGAGGAAAAGTCTGCCGAGTTGTATTCGGCAGGCGACATTGGTGGATTTCTGCACCTTTATATTGGACAGGAGGCCGTCGCCGTCGCCTGTGAATGGGCGCGGCGGCCTGATGACAACATCATCACCGCTTACCGCGATCACGGCGTGGCGCTGGCCGCCGGAATTCCGGCCAAACAGGTCATGGCGGAACTGCTCGGCAAGGAGACCGGCACGAGCAAGGGCAAGGGTGGCTCGATGCACCTGGCCGACAAAGCTAAGCGGTTCTGGGGGGGCTACGCCATCGTGGGCGGGCACCTGCCGCTGGCGGCGGGTATCGCGCTGGCGGACCAGTATCGTGGTGACGATCGCGTCACGCTGGCTATGATGGGGGACGGCGCGACGAACATCGGCTATTTCCACGAGTCGCTGAACCTCGCCGCCGTCTGGAAGCTGCCGGTCGTGTGGATCATCGAGAATAACCAGTATGGGATGGGCACCGCCGTGACGCGGGCCTCCGCCGTCTCGGACCTCGCGAAAAAGGCTGAGGCGTATGGGATGCCGTGCTGCGAGCAGGTCGATGGGATGGACCTGATGGCGACGTATGAGATGCTCAAAGAGGGCGTCGAGTATGCGCGCGAGGGGAATGGCTCATTCCTGGTCGAGGTGAACACCTACCGCTATCGCGGCCACTCGATGGGCGACCCGGAACGCTACCGCCCGTCGGAGGAGGTCGAGGAGCGGGAGCAGAGGGACCCGATCACCATGTGGGGTGAGCATCTGATCGGCGAGGGGCTGGCATCCGAGGAAGACCTCGCGGCGATGCGGGATGAAGCGGAGACGATCGTCGAGGAGGCGGTCGAGTTCGCGAAGGAAAGCCCCGACCCCGCCCCCGAAGAACTTTTCACCGACGTGTATGTCGAGTAGCGCGGAAGGCAAGAGACACGATGGCTGAGGAAACTAAAACAATGACGTTCCGCGAGGCCGTCTCCGAGGCGCTGTGGGAGGAGATGGAGCGCGACGATCGCGTGTTTATCATGGGTGAAGAAGTCGGCGTGTGGGGTGGAACCTACGCCGTGACGCGCGGCTTCTACGATGAGTTCGGTGAGAAGCGCGTGCGTGATACACCCATCGCCGAGATGGCGATCGTCGGGTCCGCGGTCGGGGCGGCGATGAACGGGCTGCGTCCGGTCGCCGAGCTGATGACCATCAACTTCGCCTTTCTGGCGCTCGACGCGATTGTAAACAGCGCGGCGAAAATCCACTATATGTTCGGCGGGCAGTTCACCGTGCCGCTCGTGATTCGCACGACGACGGGTGGTGGCAGGCAGCTTGGCGCGACGCACTCGCACTCGCCGGAGCCGATCTTCGCGCACTTTCCCGGCCTGTACGTGGCGATTCCGAGCACGGCTGCTGACGCCAAGGGGATGCTCAAGAGCGCGATCCGCAACGATAACCCGGTGATGTTCGTCGAGCACGCGACGCTCTATCAGAATCGGGGGGAGGTTCCGACCGGGGAATACACAATCCCGCTGGGTAAGTCCGACGTGAAGCGTCAGGGCGATGATGTGACGCTGGTCGCCTATGGCAAGATGGTCCAGCACGCGCTGAGCGCCGCCGACCGGCTTGCGGACGATGGGATCAGCGCGGAGGTGATCGACCTGCGCTGCCTGCGTCCGCTCGACCTCGATCCGGTGTATGAGAGCTTCAAGAAGACGAACCGGGCGGTCGTCGTCGAGGAGGCACACCCGTATTTCAATGCCTCCGGTGAGGTGGCGGCCCGGATTCAAGAGGAGTGCTTCGACTGGATGGATGCGCCTGTGCAGCGCGTCAACCAGGAGGACGTGCCGCTGCCCTACAATGCCGAGCTTGAACAGATGGCCCTGCCCAATCCGCAGAAGATCATCGATGCGGTGAAGCGGATCGTCTGAGTGGGTGAGGGCGACGCGAGCACAGGATGGGAGGCGTCTGTGCGGACGCTGGTGATGAAATTCGGCGGTACCTCGGTGGGCAGCGCCGACGCTATCTGCCGGGCGGTGAAGATCGTCCGGCAGGCGCGGGAGGGGCAGGCGGAGCGCGTCGCCGTCGTCGTCTCGGCGATGAGTGGTGTGACGGACCTGCTCCAGCGAGGCGTGATCTGTGCGGTGTCGGGCGACGCAGACTGCTATCACGGGGCCGCCGACCTGGCGCTTGAAAAGCACCGCGAGGCGGCGGGGACACTGCTCGGCAGGGAGACCGCCGACGTGATGACGGTTGTCGAGGCGCTGCTTGAAACGTACAGGCGATTCTGTGAGAGCATTGCGGTGCTGGGGGAGGTCACGCCGCGCGCGCTCGATTACACGATGGGCCTCGGCGAGCGGATGAATGCCCGGCTCGTCGCCGCCGCGCTGCGTGAGGCGGAGATCGATGCGCAGGCCGTCGACGCGACCGACCT
>CAZWUX010000268.1:0-6207 GCA_964637665.1 uncultured Anaerolineae bacterium | reverse complement strand
TGAGCAGCGTCGGATTGCACGCCAGCGCGATAGCGATCATCACCCGCTGGCGCATCCCGCCCGAAAACTGGTGCGGGTACTGGTCGAGCCGCCGGGCCGCGTCGGGGATGCCCACCCACTCCAGCAGCGTGATGGCTCGTGAACGAGCTTGCTCGCGATTCATCGCCTGGTGTGTCCGCAGCGATTCGGTGATCTGCCAACCGACGGTCAATACCGGGTTGAGCGAGGTCATCGGGTCCTGAAACACCATGCTGATCTGGCTGCCCCGGATGTCGTTCAACTCGTTTTCCGAGAGCGCCAGCAGATCGCGCCCCCGGTAGATGGCCTGCCCGCTGACGATCTCGCCCGGCGGGATGGGGATCAGGTCGAGCAGCGACATCATGCTGACCGACTTCCCACAGCCGCTCTCGCCGACGACGGCCAGCGTCTCCCCCGCATTCAGCGTGTAGGAGATGCCGTTCACCGCGTAGACGGTCCCTTCAGGCGTATGGAATCGAACTTTCAGGTCCTGCACGTCGAGCAGAATGCTCATGGCGTCCATCCTAACCGGGGCGGCTGCGCGGATCGAGCGCGTCGCGCAGGCCATCGCCGATGAAGTTGATGCTCAACACGGTGAGGACGATCAGCGTGCCGGGGAAGATCCACAGCCAGGGAGCCGACTCGATGTAGCCGTGCGCGCCCTCCAGCATGTTGCCCCACGTGGCTGTCGGCGGGCGCACGCCTAATCCCAGAAAGCTGATGTAGGACTCCAGCAGGATCGCGTTCGCCACGCCCAGCGTGGCCGTCACGACGATGGGGGCGATGCTGTTCGGCAGGATGTGGCGCATGATGATCTGCCAGTTCGGCGTGCCGGTCGCCCGCGCGGCGAGGACGAAATCCTCCTCCTTGATGGATAAGAACTCGGCCCGCACGATACGCGCGAGGTACATCCAGCTTGTGACGCCGATGATGATGATGATCACGACCACGCTGCCGCTGAAGGTGCGCCCCAGCAGGCTGATGTCCGGTATCTTGCCGCCGAAGAATTTCGCCATAATCAGCAGCAGGAACAGCGCCGGGACGTTGAGCCACGCCTCTGTGATGCGCATCAGCAGGCTGTCGACGAACTTCCCGTAGTAGCCCGCCAGCGCGCCCACCAGAATACCGATCACCACCTCGACGAGCATCGCCGCCAGCCCGATCAGCAGCGATATCTGCCCGCCGTAGATGGTCCGCGCCAGAATATCGCGCCCGATGGTGTCCGTGCCGAAGGGGTGCTCGGCGGTGGGCGCTTGCAGGCGGTTTCCGGTCTCCGTGAAGTTGGCGTAGGTTTCCGTGTAGAAGAAACTACCGACGACGGTGTATACCACGAGAAAGAGCAGAATCGCCACCCCGACGAGCGCCATCCGGTGCCGCCGGAAGCGCCGCCAGAACAACTGGCTGAGCGTGAGGGGCGGCGCTTCGAGCGCGTCCGCTGCTGCAATCTGTTCAACCTGATTCAGTGTGAGGTCCATGATCGGCTGCCTACTCGTACCGTATGCGCGGGTCGAGCCACGCATACGTGATGTCCGTGAGAAGCTGGAACACGACGACGGCAATGGAGATGAGCAGCAGAATGCCCATCACGACCGACACGTCCGTCCGCTCAAGATGGTCGATGAACAGCCGCCCCATGCCCGGCCATGCGAAGATGCTCTCCGTCACGAGTGCCCCCGCCAGCAGAAATGGCAGGTCGAGGCCGATCACCGTCACGATGGGCAGCGCGGCGTTTTTCAGCGCGTGGATGAACACGATGTCGAAGCGGGGCAGCCCCTTCGAGCGGGCCGTGCGGACGTAGTCCTGGCCGAGCACCTCCAGCATCGTGCTGCGGATATAGCGACTGTACCCGGCGAGGCTGATCGCCGCGATGCTGAACACTGGCAGCACCATGTGCCACAGCAGTTGCCAGGGCGTTCTGCCGATCTGCGGATCGAACATGCCGACGGTCGGCAGGTAGGGCAGACCCCAGCGTTTGAACAGCACGGCAAAGATGTACATGGACAAGAGTGCGATGAAAAAGATCGGCATCGAATAGCCGATGAACGCCACCGTCGTGATGATGTGATCCATTGCCGAGTACTGTCGCAGCGCCGAATAAATGCCGACCAGCAGCGCCCCGACGACGATGACGATCTCGGCGGGTATCATCAACAGCAGTGTGTTCGGAATGCGATCCCAGATGACCTCGAGGGCGGGCCGTCCCCGGTTCACGATCGACTCGCCGAAGTCACCGCGCAGCACGCCCTGGCGGCGGCCCGGCGTCTCCGCCACGCCGTCGCCGTCCATGTCGATCAGCGCCCAGTCGTTGCCGATCAGCCAGTAGATGTACTGCACGTGCAGCGGCTTGTCGAGCCCAAGCTGGCGGGTCAGGCGCTCGCGATCTGCCGGGCGGGTCGCGCGCCGCCCTCCCATCGTCGCCAGCGGATCGCCCATGTTCATCATCAGGATGAACAGCACCAGCGTGATGATGAACAGCAGCGGGATAACCTGCAAGATGCGCCGGATGATGTAGCGCGTCACTGCGCCCTCCTCGAATTCAGACCATACAACACGCCGGGGCAGGCGTCACGGCCTGCCCCGGCATACACACGGACCGGCGTTTACTCGGCCAGGTCCCATTCTCCGATGTTGTAGAACGGCGTCACGCCTGACAGCTTGACGTTCTGGATCGTCTCGTTGATGCCGAACAGGTCCGGGTCCTGCCAGATGCCCAGCCAGTACACCTGATCGTAGAGGATCCGGCTGATCTCGTAGAACGTCTCCTGGCGCGCTTCGGGGTCGACCTGCGTCGCCTGAAGCTGGAACAGGGTGTCCAGATCGGGGTCGTTGATCTTCTGCCAGTTCAGCCCGACCGGATAGTCGTCGGTGGGAATCTCGCTGATCAGCCAGTAGCTGATCGTCGGGTCGGGGAACTCGGTCGTGTCCGACCACTCCATGATGTCCAGCTCGCCCGTCGCCGCCGGGCCGTCGGTGGCGAAGAACAGGTCCGAGTCGTAGTTTAGCAGGTCCAGCCCCACACCGATCTCGGCAAGCTGCTGCTGCGCGACCGCCTGCGTGTCCTGCCGGACCTCGCGCGTGGTCGTCCCGTAGCTCAGCACAAGTTCGACGCCGTCCTTGTCGCGCGTGCCGTCGCCGTTCGAGTCGACCCAGCCCGCGTCGTCCAGCAGCGCGGCGGCGGCCTCCGGATCGTACGGCCACGGCTCGATGGACGGATCGGCCCACGGCGTGTTATCCCAGTAGGTGGCGGCTGGCTTGGTCAGGCCGAGCAGCAGATCCTGCACCAGCGCGGCGCGGTCGAAGCCCATCGCAATCGCCTGTCGGACGCGCACGTCTTGCAGCGCCGGGTGGCCGTCCTCGCCGAGGTACATGTACCAGCCCTCGTTGTAGCCCGACTTCACCGTGTAAATGGTGACTCCGGCGTCCTCCAGCGTGGGCACGTCCGAGTAGGAGAAGAACGTCCCCAGATGGCCCTCGCCCGTCACGAGCGCATTGATCTGCGACGCGTCGTCCGGCACGAAGCGGATGAAAATCTCATCCAGCACGGGTGGATCGCCCCAGTAGTTTTCGTTGCGCACGAAGCGCACGTAGCTGCCCGACTCCCACTCGGAGAAGACGTACGGCCCTGCGCCAACCGTCGGCGTGAGGTTCCAGTCGGCGTTGTCAATCGTCCCCTCGGCTTCGAAGACTGGCCTCAGAATGTGTTCGGGCAGGATGCTGTGCCAGAACGTCGACTCCCACGCGACGAACGGCTCTTCGAAGTTCATGATCACCGTGTGCTCGTCAGGCGCTTCGAGCGAAGCGAGCTGGTCGTTGGGATAGGTCGACGCGACCGTATTGGCCGGGTCCAGGATCATGTCGTTCGTGAAGACGAAGTCGGCGGAGGTCAGCGGCGTGCCGTCCGACCACGTGATGTCGTCCCGCAGCGTCAGCGTGATCGTCATGCCGTCCTCGGAGATGCCGCCATTCTCGGCGGAGGGCATCTCGGTGACCATCACCGGGTAGGCCTCGTTGTTCTCGTCATACTGCCACGGCCAGTTGTTCCACAGCGCCTGCGTGATCTGCGAGAACCACATATTGGTGTAGTACCCGTTCATCGAGTCAAACTCTTCCGTGAAGATGAACACGCCGACCTTGCGATCCCCCGTCTCCTCTCCGGCGGCGGGTTCTTCGGCTGTCGCTTCTTCGGCAGGTGCCTCTGCCATCTCTTCAGTGGGCTCCTCCGCCATTGCCTCGGTGGGTTCTTCCGCCTCGGACGGCGGCGGGGGCGCTTCCGCGCCGCCGCAGGCGACCAGGAGCAACGCGGTAAGGGTCACGGTCAGCAGCAACAAGGTTTTTCGCTCGAACATTTCCCTTCATCTCCTTGAAAATCACAGTGATTTTCCAAGTGTCTTGGTGACCGTGATAACGCATCACATGCTCACCAATACCCTTAAAATAATCAGGTAGCCGGAAACGCTTAGCGAATGATTATGCTGTTTGTCCTCCTTGAGAGAGACGGCATGCGCTGAGATACACGCCGGTGGTGGATAAAGTTGCTGATGGTAGGTATGTAGGCGCGCGCAACGCCACAGGAGGGGAAATCAGCAGAGGGGAAGCTGGCGTGTTACTGCGCTGCGCACAGTTGATTGGATGAAGAGCCAATCATGTTCCGTTCAGGTTATTATACACAGTTTTTCTTAAAACAGAGAGGCCGTTTTTTTCCTGTCTAACCTCTCCTGATCTGTTTGTTGTTTCCCTTCGTTTGAGATTTCAGTAAGAGAGTTAGCGCTGCAAACGAGCCTGGAACGCCTGACGCGCTTCAGACAGCAGTTATTGTAAGTCGATCGGGTCGCTGCCCGGATCGCTGCCGGTATTCCCGACGCTGTATCGGCGCGCTGCGCTGTGCAGCCGCCCTGAGCTTTTAATCCGCCAGGTACTAAAGCCGGAGCGACGCCGCCTTCGTCTCTGTCTACGTCCCCCCCGCATCCGTCAACTCCCGCCCTTCGCCACCTACCCTGTGCAGCCCCCCTCACCGCATCTCGATGCGGCGGTCGTCGAACGGCTCGCTCGTGTGGTTGGGCGTGAGGAAGAAAATCTGGCCGCTGCCCACACTGCAGATGGTGAGATTCTCTGCGGCGGCGAGGCGGGCCGCCTCTGCGAAGTTTGGCGACCGCCATGCAACGCCCAGATCGCCAGCCTCCAGCGCCAGCGCCGCCTGCGATGCGTCTTCGACGAAGCGCAGCACCACGCAGTCGGGCGCGTTTTCCGGGAAGCCGGGCCTGTAATTCGGGTGGCGCTCCAGCGCGGCGGATTTTTCGGGGCGGCAGAGTCGCATTTCTATAGAGAATGTTGTGTAAACCGGAAGACAAACCACACCGCAATGTCGTTATCCCGGCCCGGAGCGATATGAGATCTCATCGGCGATTTTTCGAGCTAGCGGAACCAGGTTTTCAAGTTGAATCCGCCCGTCGTGAATGAGATGCCTGGGATAGGCCAGGCTCGTCGCCAGCGTAACACGGCCTGTGTGATCATAAACGGGAACGCTGATCGCCCCAACCTGCGCGTAATGCTCTCCGTCGTTAATCGCGTACCCCTGTCCCCGGATCTCATGCAGCTGCTCCCACAACTTCTCAGGATCTGTAATGCTCCGCGGTGAGTAGCAGTGCAGGTCGGACCGCCTCATAAACTCGTGAATGTAGCCATCGTCCTGAAACGCTAATAGAACCTTACCCAGTGCTGTTGAATGGAGGGCCGTCACCCCACCAGGTTCGACGGCAATCTTTATGGGGCCTCTCCCATCCAGCACAGCCAGGTACACCACCTCAAACTGGTAGAGCTTGCCCAGGTAGAAGTTGTATTCAAATTGATCAGCGTAGTTCTCAAATACTTTCGAGGCAATGCTCGGCAAAGGATTCTGATGGGTGTAAACACCGGCCAGCTTCATGACTTTAGGCCCCAGCGAATAACGCTGTGTGTCGTCATCCTGCTCCAGATAACCCAGAGTTTGAAACGTTTTCACGAGCCGGTGAACGGAAGCGGGGCTGATGCCCATCTCTCGGCTTAACTCCCTGATGCCCCACTCAGGATGCTTAGAATTGAAATGCTCCAGAAGCAACAGCGCGCGGGCCAGTGTTTGGCTGGGCATCTCTTCAACGAAATCCTTGTCCATCGCTTTTCCCTTCTCTATCTACGATGCCAAATAAAGACATC
>CAZWUX010000267.1:1793-6256 GCA_964637665.1 uncultured Anaerolineae bacterium | reverse complement strand
CTGCGACCGCGTGAACACGTCCACGAACACGCCCTGTCGGCTCAATTCCGCGCTGAGTTCCCGCACGTAGACGTTCATCCCGCCCGTCTTTTTGCCCCCCAGCGTGGCGAGCGGGCAGGTGTGAACGCTCAGCATGGCGACGCGCAGCGGCGGCGTCATCGGCCCAGCACACCCATGCTATAGTGATGGAAAAATGAATGCATACGGTCGGGTAAGACCATGATCGTCACGATGACTCCTCGCGCCGGAGCACGACGTTGTACACCTGCGTGTCCTCCGCGCCCATCCGGTACTTGTACGTCTCATCACCCCGCAGAAAGTCGTACTTGGACATTCCCTTCTCGATGGCGTCCTCGACGCCGTAGGTCAGCAGCACGATGCCGGGGCTGAGGGCCGCATAATCCTGAATATTCACCCCGGAGTTGTAGAGCAGCATCCGGCCCCGGTAGGGGAACTGCCACATGCCCGCCATCCGCTCGCCATCGACCGTCACGAACAGCAGCTCCAGCAGCCCCTCGTCGAACAGCGCGCGGCCCATCTCCCGGAAGAAGTCCCGGTAGCCCGGCCTTTCGAGAAATTCTTCCTTGTCCGGGCCGCTCAACGCCATCAGCTCGAAAAACGCCTCGATCTCCGCGTCGAGATCGTGCTCCGGCCCGACGATGTAGCAGTCGGTGCCCTGCGCGTCTGCCCGGCGGCGCTTGCGGCGCAGCTCGTGGCGCTGCTTCTTGTCGAGCGCCATCAGGTAATCGTCGTAGCTCTCAGGCAGCGTCACGACCGGGCACACGTCCTGAACGCTCATCCCGGCTGAAAGGCCGTATTCCCCGGCCAGCCGGGGCAGCAGATCGCGCGTGGGGGAATTTTCCGGGATGTTGCACAGGTCGATGGCGTCCCAGTCCGGCGCGTCGGGGGAGGTCATGAAGTCGAGCAGCGCGCGGAACACTGGCTCTTCGCGGCCCGGCTCCACGATGAGGTCCATGTAATCCGTCACCTCGTGGCAGCCGACGATGCGCACGATGCGCTGGCCGTCCTCATCCTCCTCGACGAACCAGGGGCCGATCCCGCGCAGTGCTCCCTCCTCATCGCGGACGGCTACAACGGCCAGCCTACCCCTGCCAAGATGCCGCCACCAGATTCGCTGCCAGCTGTGGCGAAGAAACAGGTTATCTGTGCGCTCAGGATCCAGCAGACCGTTCCACTCGTCTGCCAGCCGGTCGAACACCTCTGGCGAGTCGTACAGGGCAGCTTTCACAGCGTTACCTTTGCTAGTAGGGGGTAGCCGGGGCGGGCCAAATATCTGCCTGATTCTACAGTTTGCGCGGAGTGGTTTGCAACCGGATTCGGCGCTGCGGAGTTAGCCGGAGAATGGCGGCTCGCCGTTAAAAAAGAGCGTCCACCACACGCGCCAGGGTGAGAGGTTGGCCTGTGCCATCTGGCCGCTGGCCGGGGGCGGGGTGGCGGGTTCAGGTCGTTCGTACAGGGGGATGACGAGCATCTCGCCCTCGCGCACCATCTTGCCCTCGTCGTGCGCCCACGCCTCGACGTAAGCCGGGCTGCCGTAGTAGGTTTTCGCCGTTTCGAGCGCCTTCTGCTCGTCCAGCAGCCCGTCGATCTCGACCTCCAGCGCGCGCTGTTCGGCGAGCTTCTGCTGCCCCTCGACGATGCGCTGGCTGAAGTCGATTACGAGCCGCCCGCCCACGACGATCAGCGCGATCAGGATGATCTGCCAGTTCGACAGGCGCATTCTGCTGCGGGCACGCGCTCCGCGCGATGCCTTTGGCGGCTGCTTGGATTTCGGCTGTTCGGCTGCATCTGACGTTGTCAACGCCATGCTCCTTGATGCGCGTCAGAGCCTTCACTCGTCGTTTAGCAAAAAAGCTGAGCTTACGCCCAGCTTCCCGGTATGCCGAAGGTGGGAGTCGAACCCACATGGGCGTGAAGCCCACTACGCCCTGAACGTAGCGCGTCTGCCTGTTCCGCCACTTCGGCTGTCGTGCTGCCTATTTTACCCCCGCACCCTCATTTGTCAAGCCGTATGGCGTCAAATTTTGTTAACATACGCCGGGCTGCGGCGAGGGTGAATGGTGGTGAAAGAACACGCGCGCCTTTTACGCATCATCGCCTGAATACACGACCCTGAGAGACGCACCCACCCTCACGTCCGGCCAAGCGCGTTTCATCCACCAGAATCCATTACCCTGATAAAACAGGAGGGCGGTTCGATTTGGAATCTGACCTCCGGTATGCTACCATTTAAATAATCCGGTTGGCAGTCGTCACCGTCCGTGACGCATGGCGGCGTTGGGTTCCCCACCTGACGAAAAGTGCTGCCAATCTCCACGAGAGACAATCGCAATCAGAGTGTAGGAGAGTCCCGGCGATGAAGCTGTGGGAGCGTTATTACACCCCCCGCACCATCGAAGAAGCTTCGGATCTACTGGCCCGCTACGCTGGCGAGGCGCGGATCATAGCCGGTGGCACAGACCTGCTGCTCGAAATTAAGCAGGGCCACCGCCCGGTAGCGAAAGCGCTGGTCGATGTGACGTGCATCGACGAACTGACCCGGCTCACGTTCGACGGCGACCGGGTGACGATCGGCGCAGGCGTGACGCACACGCAGATCGTGAAAACCGGTCAGCTTGCCGACCGCGCAACCTGCCTGGTGGAGAGCTGCGGGGTAGTCGGCGGGCCGCAGGTCCGCAACGTGGCGACCATCGGCGGCAACGTCGCCCACGCTCTGCCCGCCGCCGACGGCACGACCTCGCTCGTCGCGCTCGACGCCGAGGCAGAGATTATCAAAAACGGCGAGCGGATGTGGGTGCCCATCCTCCAGATGTTCGAGGGGCCGGGCCAATCGCTGCTCGATCCGACGCGTGACATGCTGCTCAACGTGCGCTTCAAGCTGAGCGGCCCGCGCGAGGCGACCGCCTTCAAGCGTATTATGCGCCCGCAGGGCGTCGCGCTGCCTGTGCTGGCCTCGGCGGTGTGGGTCCGGCTGGCGGCGGATGGCGAGACGGTAGACGACGCCCGCATCTGTATCGGCCCGGTCGCGCCGGTCCCGGTCCGCGCGGAGAGCGTGGAGGACGCCCTGCGCGGGCGGCGCTTTGACGACGACGCGCTGAACGAGGCAGTTGCCATCGCCCGGCGCGATTTCGAGCCGCGCACGAGCAAATACCGCGCAACGTCCGAATACCGGGTTGAGATGATCGAGGTCTTGCTGCGCCGCGCCCTGCCGCTGGCCGTCAGGCGCGCCCGGACCGGTGAGGCCGTTCCCGAAGGTATTGGTTTGCAGTAAAGGGGTCCTGTGATGTCTGAGATTACGCTGACCGTAAACGGTAAATCGGTGAAAAAGGACGTGCCCGAATCGCGCACGCTGGCCGAGTTCCTGCGGCTCGATCTGGGCCTGACGGGGACCAAGATCGGCTGCGAGGAGGCCGAATGTGGCATCTGCACCGTCATCGTCGACGGTCAGCCCGTCGATTCGTGCATCTACCCGCTGTTCAAGGCGCAGGGCGCGGAGATCACGACCATCGAGGGGCTGAAGCAGAACGGCGATCTGCATCCCCTGCAAAGCGCGTTCATCGAGCAGGGCGCCGTGCAGTGCGGATTCTGCACGCCCGGCCTGATTATGACCTCGAAGGCCCTGCTCGACGAGAATCCCAACCCCTCCAAACACGACGTGAAGGTGGCCCTCAAAGATACCTACTGCCGCTGCACGGGCTACACGAGCGTGTTTAACGCCATCAGCGCCGCCGCCAGCGAGCTGCGCGGCGAGGGGCCGGTTCCCTTCGAGCTGCCCGAAACTGCCGAGCCATTTAAGGTGGTCGGCCAGCCGGTCGCCCGGCCTAACGATGTCGCCAAAGTGACGGGCGAGGCGAAGTACGCCGACGACTACGTGTTCCCCGGAATGCTCTACGGGCGGACCAAACGCGCCAACTACCCGCACGCGCGCATCCTCAGCATCGACACGAGCGAGGCCGAGGCGCTGCCCGGTGTCCACGCCGTGCTGACCCACGCCGACATCCCCGGCGAGAACTCGCACGGCATTATCTATAAGGATTGGCCCTGCCTCGCGGAGGGCAAGGTTCGCTATATGGGCGACCCGGTCGCCGTCGTCGCCGCCGAGACGCCGGAGATCGCCGCCGAGGCGCTCGACCTGATCGAGGTCGCGTACGAGCCGCTGCCCGTCGTCGACGACCCGGTTCGCGCCCGGCAGCCGGAGGCCGCCATCGTCCACGAGGAATGGAATACCGGCAACCTGCTCAAGCACATCAAGGTGCGTCACGGCGACGTTGAGCAGGGGTTCGAGGAAGCGGATGTTGTCGTCGAGCGGACCTACCACACGCCGACCATCGAGCACGCCTTCCTTGAGCCGGAGTGCTCCATCGGCATCCCGGCGGGCTACGACGACGAGCACGACAAGCTGACGATTTACGTCGGCTCCCAGATACCCTATCAGGATCGCA
>CAZWUX010000267.1:0-1783 GCA_964637665.1 uncultured Anaerolineae bacterium | reverse complement strand
ACGGTGCGGGTGCGCGGCACGCTGATCGGCGGCGGCTTCGGCGGCAAGGAGGACATCGCCGCGCAGGCCCACGTCGCCCTGCTCGCGCAGGCGACGGGCCGCCCGGTGAAGATGCTCTACACCCGGCAGGAGTCACTGCTGTTCCACCCCAAGCGGCACGCCACGCAGATCCGCGTGAAGACCGGCGCGCGGCGCGACGGCACGCTGGTGGCCGTTCAGGCCGAGTTATACGGCGACGGCGGCGCATACGCGTCGCTCAGCGACAAGGTGATGACGCGTGCCACGACCCACGCCACCGGCCCTTACGCCGTGCCCAACGCGAAGGTCGACTGCTACGTGATGTACACCAATAATCCGCCCTCCGGCGCATTCCGGGGATTCGGCGTCACGCAGTCGGCGTTCGCCGTCGAGAGCAACATGGACCTCGTGGCCGAGGAACTGGGTATGGACCCCGTCGAGTTTCGCCGCAAGAACGCGCTGCGCGTCGGCGAGACGACCGCCACCGGCCAGATTCTCCGCGAGAGCGTCGGCCTGCTCGACACACTGGAGCAGGTGAACGCCGGGATGCAGGCCGCGATGGGCGATCGACCCTTCCGCTGGAGCTGGCGCGAGGGTAACAAAGCGTACGGCTGGGGCATCGCCTGCGCATACAAGAACACCGGGCTGGGCGGCGGCGCGCCCGATAAATCTGCCGCCGAGGTCGAGGCCTACGAGGACGGCTCGATTGAGGTCCGCACCTCTGCCGCCGACATGGGGCAGGGACTCGGCATGGTCGTCGCGCAGATGGCCGCTGAGGAGCTTGGCGTGCCTTACGGGCAGGTCAGGGTGCTGCTCTCCGACACCGACCTGACGCCCGACGCCGGGCCGACGACCGCCTCCCGCCAGACGTACGTGACCGGCAACGCCGCCCGGCTGGCCGCCGGGGCGCTCCGCGAGGCGCTGCGCTCCGTCGCGGCGGAGCACGACAACATCCCACCGCAGGATATCCGCTTCGAGGAAGGGCTGGTCCGCTACAACGGCGACGCCACCCCGCTCGGCGAAGTCGTCGGCTGGCTGCGGGAGCAGGGCCTCGACCCGAAAGCGCTGCACGAGTACTGGGCCCCGGAGACGAAGCCGCTCGGCGAGGGCGGCGATATGCACTTCGCCTTCTCCTACGCGACGCAGGCCGCTCTGGTCGAGGTCGATCTCGAAACCGGCGAGGTCCACGTGGAGAAGGTCGTCGCCGGGACCGACGTAGGCCGGGCCATCAACCCCAAGTCCGTGCAGGGGCAGGTTGAGGGCGCTATCGTGATGGCGCTCGGCAACGCGCTCACCGAGGAATTCATCGTCGAGGAAGGCGTGCCCTGGTCGACCCTGCTGGCCCGCTACAAGATGCCCAGCATCAAGCACACGCCGGAGATCATCTCTCACATCGTCGAGGACCCGACCGCCGACGGCCCATTCGGCGCGAAGGGCGTGGGCGAGCTGCCGCAGATCAACACGACACCCGCCATCGTCAATGCCATCTACAACGCGACCGGCGTGCGCGTGTTCAGCGTGCCCGTCGATCAGGATGCCCTGCTCCGCGCCCTCAAGCGCGGCGAGCCGGAGGTCCACACGACATGGCACGACGTGAAGCGCTGATTCCATCGCACTGACGGAATCAAAAGCGCCGGGACGCGCGTCCCGGCGCTTTTTGTCTCTTTACAAGCAGGAACCCCCCAATTCTCGCTTACGCTCGAATTTGCCCCCCTCGTATATTGAGTGAAGCAGGGATAAGGTAAGAAGGGCTTGAGCTATTGGA
>CAZWUX010000266.1:0-6259 GCA_964637665.1 uncultured Anaerolineae bacterium | reverse complement strand
GGCGGACGGTAACGCCTGGGCATAAGCTTTTCTCCTGCAAGTCAAGGCTGCAACCGCAGCCGCCACCCTGCTACTTGGGCTTCTTGGTCCCGTATTTGCTGCGGCCCTGCGAGCGCTCGGCGACGCCTGTCGCGTCGAGCGTGCCGCGCACGATGTGATAACGCACACCGGGCAGGTCCTTCACACGACCACCACGCACCAGCACAACCGAGTGCTCTTGAAGCGTGTGGCCTTCGCCGGGGATGTAGGCCGTGACCTCGATCCCGTTCGAGAGCCTGACCCTCGCGATCTTACGCAGCGCCGAGTTAGGCTTCTTGGGCGTCATCGTACGGACCTGCGTGCAGACACCGCTCTTCTGCGGGGCGCCCTTCGGCTGCTTTATCCGCTTCTGCTTGAAGCTGTTAAACGTATACTGCAGCGCCGGAGCCTTGCTCTTCTTGTTTTTGGTTTTGCGTCCATTGCGGACAAGCTGGTTAATCGTCGGCACTGGTGCCTCCTAAAAGGCCGATGGTGTTTGCGGCGTGCCCGCGCAGCCCATCTTCTTTTGTCTGCTTCTCACTTGGCACGCGAAACGGGCGCCTTATACGCCTACGCCCGTTCTTTCTTGGCAATCAATAAGGTCATCGCACTGACAGGATGACCTCGTTGCGACTCTTGTATCTGATTCAGCGGTATTGGCTCGCAGCCACACGAGCTTGCCGCCGACTGAACCCGTATCGAGGGGTTAGTTTACCGTGCCCTACCCCGCTTGTCAAGAAATTTCACAGACTGGAATCTATTTCAGGGCAATGAGTTTGGTGAATGAACTGCTCTTGGCCGGACGTTCAGCCGGGGTGCATCTCTCAGGGTCGGGCATTCAGGTTGCGATGCAGCAAACGCGGGGCATTTTCACCCCGCTCCGGGCTGGGCGGCTTTTCGCAATAACCCTCTCACGCAAAGTCAGATCGAGGGATTCTGGCGAACCAAGATATCATCCACCCACAAAATTAAATAAACCCCACAAACTGTGCTGGCAAAAAATTTGCCGGGCGACTCATCGTGGTTCGCCCGGCAAATTTACGTTGCTCTGAGGGGCTTACTGGCCCCGTAAGCCGCCTGAGTTCGCCAGCCCAAGCAGCCCAACGTCGAGGCGTGGCTGGCGTGTCTTCTCCTCTTCCTTGCCGAAGCGGATGACCTCGCCGGTGTCGGTGATGGCTTCAACCGACAGGCCGAGGCTTTGCAGCTCCTTGACCAGCACGCGGAAGCTCGCCGGGAGACCGGGTTCCTCGATGGGCTCACCCTTGACGATGGATTCGTAGGTGCGGACGCGTCCCTGCACATCGTCGCTCTTGATGGTCAGCATCTCTTGCAGCGTATGAGCCGCGCCGTAAGCCTCCAGCGCCCAGACCTCCATCTCGCCGAACCGCTGGCCGCCGAACTGGGCCTTACCGCCAAGCGGCTGCTGCGTGACGAGCGAGTATGGCCCGGTCGAGCGCGCATGGACCTTATCCTCGACGAGGTGCGAGAGCTTCAACATGTGAATGATGCCCACCGTCACCGGGCGATCGAACGACTCGCCTGTCCGCCCATCGTAAAGAGTCTGCTTGCCGAGTATCGGGATCGGCACCCCCGCTTCCAGTTGAACTTTGGTAGCCCTCTGGCGCAGATCGGGTAGATCGGCGTCGTCCGGCACATCATCATACCCCAGCGAACGCATCCACAACCGTAGGCCAGCCATCGTAGCGCCGGTGTCGGCGGCGGCGCGATCCTCCTGGGAAAGGTCGGATTCCTCGAACACGAGCAGCCGCGCTGGATCGAAGCCACGCTCGCGCAGCCACTCCATCAGAACCGCCCGGCGGGCGTAAATCTCATCCCACAGCAGCAGATCGCGGTCGTACCGCTCTTCCTCACCCAGCCACGCATCGATGTACAACCGGCGGGCTTCGTTCTCATCCTCAAGGTCATCTGGATCGTAGCCGTACTCCTTGAGCCATGCCCAGGCGTCCCTCGTGACCTCGAGCCATGCCTCGTCGATCATCCAGGCGCGAGCCAGATCGGCCTCGATCTCGCTCTCACGCGCGCCGTCGAACACCGGCGTCACCGCGCGGAAACCCAGCCGGTTTGATGCCCAGCCGAGGTGTGTCTCCAGAATCTGACCAATGTTCATCCGGCCAGGGACACCCAGCGGGTTCAGGATGATATCGATGGGCGTCCCATCCGGCAGGAAGGGCATATCCTCAATCGGGACCACTTTGGAGATGACGCCCTTGTTCCCGTGACGGCCTGCCATCTTATCGCCCTCGGTCAGCTTGCGCTTCTGAGCGACGCTCACGCGCACCATCTGCTCGACGCCTGCGGGCAGATCGCGGTGCTCCTGGCGGGTGAAGGTCCGCACGTCGACCACCTTACCGCGCTCACCATGCGGCAGGCGGAGCGAGCTGTCCTTCACCTCGCGCGCCATCTCGCCGAAGATCGCACGCAGCAGCTTCTCTTCCGGGCTGAGCTCCTTCTCGCCCTTGGGCGTGATCTTGCCAACAAGGATGTCGTTGGGGCCAACCTCAGCTCCCACCCGGATGACGCCGTGCTCGTCGAGGTCCTTCAGCGCCTCCTCGCCTACATTGGGGATGTCGGGCGTGATCTCCTCCGGGCCAAGCTTTGTATCACGCGCCTCGACCTCGTGCTTCTCGATGTGAATGCTGGTGAAGTGATCTTCACGCACCAGTCGCTCCGAGATCAGGACGGCGTCCTCGAAGTTGCCGCCCTCCCACGAGATAAACGCGCACAGCACGTCGTGGCCGAGCGCAAGCTCGCCGTTGACGGTCGAGGAGCTGTCCGCCAGCACATCGCCAACGTGGACAATCTGTCCCTTCGTGACGACCGGGCGCTGGTCGATGCATGTGCTCTGGTTCGAGCGCTGGTATTTGCGCAGCCGGTAAATGCGCTCGGCGCCGTCCGTTGCCCGCAGGACAATGCGCTCACCTGTCACGCTGACGATCTCGCCATCTGTGTCGGCGACGATCACCTGGCCGGAGTCGCGGGCCGCCAGCCCTTCCATCCCGGTGCTCACGATGGGCACGTCGGGCTTAAGCAGAGGCACGGCCTGACGCTGCATGTTCGACCCCATCAGCGCGCGGTTCGCATCATCATGCTCAAGGAACGGGATCAGCGCAGCGCTGATGCCGACGATCTGGCGCGGAGCCACGTCGATGAAATTTACCTGTGTGATCTGCGCAAAGCGGAATTTCTGGCTCTCACGAATGGAAACACGGTCGGCCATGAAATTGCCGAAGTCGTCCAGCTGCGCGTTCGCCTGTGCGATGGAATAGCGATCCTCCTCATCCGCCGACAGGTATTGAATGTCCCTGGTGACGAAGGGGCGGACGGCGATCTCCTCAACGTCGAGCGACGCCAGCTTCTTATGCAGCTTCTCGTCGATGAATGCTCCCGCCTCCGCGATGACCTTATCTTTGACGACGACATCGTCCCGCAGATAGCGGTTCATCAGAAGCGGGCTGTCCGGCGCGAGCGTATCGAGAACGCGGCGGTACGGCGTTTCGATGAAGCCGTACTCGTTGACCTTGGCGTAAGACGCCAGGCGGCCAATCAGACCGATGTTCGGCCCCTCCGGCGTCTCGATGGGGCAGATGCGCCCATAGTGGCTGTGATGAACGTCTCGCACGTCGAACCCCGCGCGCTCGCGCCGCAGGCCGCCCGGCCCCAGCGCGGAGAGCGTGCGCTTATGCGTCAACTCGGCCAGCGGGTTCGTCTGATCCATGAACTGCGAAAGCTGGGAGGACCCGAAGAACTCACGGATCGCCGCCACAATCGGGCGGATGTTGATCAACGTGATCGGCGTCAGCCCCTCGCTCTCGCGGATGCTCATGTGCTCGCGGACGACGCGCTCGGTCCGGCGCAGGCCGACGCGCAGTTTGTTCTGGATCAACTCGCCCACCGTCTTAACGCGGCGGTTGCCCAGATGGTCGATGTCGTCAGGCTGCGCCAACCCGGTGTTGATCTGGATGATGCGCTCGATGACCTTCACGAGGTCCAGCTTGGTGATGGTGCGGTGCGTACGCTGGATGTCCCGGTCGAGGTTCAGACGTTGGTTCAGCTTGTAGCGCCCTACCCTCTCAAGGTCGTATCGGCGCTGGTCGAACAACTGCGATTCGAGGTACTCGCGCGCGTTGTCCAGCGTGGGCGGATCGCCGGGGCGCATCCGCTTGTAAAACTCGATCAGCGCGGCCTCGGCAATCGTCAGCTTGCCATCCTTCAGGTCCCAATCAGGCTCCTGCTTGATAGTACCCTTCATGAGCTGGTGATCCGGATCGGTATCCACATCAGCGAAGAGTTCGAGCATCTCCTCGTCTGAGCCGGTCTGGATCGGCGATTTGTCGTCCAGCCCATCGCTGACGGCAGCCAGCGCCCGCAGGAAAATGGTGACGGGGATCGTGCGCTTGCGGTTGAACTTGATGGCGATGTAGTCGCTGCGCTTCGACTCGAACTCCATCCACGCGCCGCGATCGGGGATCAGCTTGGCGTTCGCCAGCGGGCGACCGGTCGACGGGTCTTTATCCGCATCGAAATAGACGCCCGGCGAGCGGATAAGCTGGCTGACGACAACCCGTTCCGTACCGTTTATAATGAACGTGCCGTTGGCGGTCATCAGCGGGAAATCACCCAGGAAGATGTCGGAGACGATGACCTCCCCGGTTTGGGTGTTGACGAGCGCCACCTTAACATACATCGGCGACGCGAACGTCATATCACGTTCGACGCACTCCTCCTCGGAGTATTTGGGATCGTCGAACTTATAGGTCAACCCGAACTGGCGGCTCTCCTCCGTGTCGCTTGGGAAAAACAGTTTCAGGGTACCGTTAAAACTCTCTATGGGGGAGATTTCATTAAAGAGCTCCTGCAACCCCTGATCGATGAACCAGCGGAACGATTCAAGCTGGACCTCGATCAGCGTCGGCAGGGTGTGGACATCCGTAATGCGTGCGTAATTCTTCCGACCCAGTTCGCGAGACATTCACACTCTCCTGATAAGCGAGGTGACACACAGACAACATAAAAGAAGGCAAACGCCCGGGATTACACCAGATTGCGCTGCCCCACACTCCAGTTGATTCGTTTGCAAGGAACCCTGATTATATCAAGATGCCGATAGGGAGTCAATGACTTTTTCGCGATGTTAATGCTTCATACGCAATGCTGACACTTTGCCGGGGTGACATCTGCCGCTTATACTTCGACCGTGCTGATTCCCTGATAAAAGGAGCCTGATGCGATGCAGCGGCGAACCTATCGCGGCCCTATTACCGCCTCCGGACTTGCCGAAGCGCTTGTCAACCGCTTCAATACCGGGCACCTGGTCGCCAGGGCAAGCGGCCCTGACGAGCACGTCGTCGTTCAGATCGTCGCCAGGGAGCGCGATTGGGGACGCCGCCCGCGCTCAGCCCTGACGATCAGCATTGTGCAGAACGCGGAAGCCGTCGAGGTCTCCCTTGGCGAACATCAGTGGCTCGGCCCCGCCGCTGATCTGCTCCAGAGTGGGCTGAGGGGCTGGCTTCAGCCTCTATCACTCGTCGGCGAACTGGCCGAAATGGCCGACGATATCAACACACTCCAGCTTCCGACTCAGGTGTGGGAGGCCGTCGATCACTACGTTGAGAGCGTTGGCGCCCGGTTAGGGCTGGCCGAACATGAGCGGCTGGTCGCCTGCCCCTATTGTGGAGTCGGAAACCCGGTTGGATCGGGCCAGTGTTCGGCCTGCGGGGCCGGTCTCGCGGAGGTGCAGCCGCAAGCATGTCCGGCCTGCGGCAAGCTGATGCCTTCCACAGCCGCCTTTTGCAGCCGTTGTGGCACATCGCTTGCGAAGGATGAAACGCAAAGCGGATAGTCTGTGTCCCTAAGCGGCAGCCGCAGAACGCTGCTTCTGCCGGGCAATCAACATGATAAGCATCACAAACGAGACGAGCACCCTGATGACCAGTCCGAGAACCGCTAACAGGGACACCGCCGCGCCGACGACGCGTGATAGCCTCACAGCCCAGTTCCGCTGCCTGCGGGACCAGCGCCGCGTGGAGCGGGTACGCCGCATGTACGCCTGCTCCAGTTCATAGCCCAGTTTCCCAACGAAATCTGGCGACGGTCTGACTGGGGTCATCGTCGTGTGAAGCTCGCGGGAAAGCTGAAGCAGCCCGGTGACGGACCGATGTTCGTCGTACTCCCGCATCAAGTCGGGCGTCGTGTCGACCCCCACGTTCAGCGAATCCACATG
>CAZWUX010000265.1:0-6271 GCA_964637665.1 uncultured Anaerolineae bacterium | reverse complement strand
TGATCGGGGGATGGGGAGGTGCGTTGATCGGGGAGGGGGGCAGCGTCGAGCTGGGCGGACAGGGCGTCGAGGTCGAGGCGATCCGGGTCCAGAGGGTACGCGCCCGCCTCGATCAGCGCATCGCCCCCCTCGCCCCCACCGACGACGGAAAATACGGGGCGGCCCTGCCCGCGCGCCCAGCGGGTGGTATTCAGACTGCCGCTGTCCATGCTCGATTGGACGACGATCACGGCGCGGCTCAGGCCGCTGGTGATGCGGTTGCGGGCGATGAGGGAGGGCCGACTCACGCGGGCGCGGGGGCGCACCTCGCAGAGGAGCGCACCCTGCGCGGCGACCTCGGCGGCGAGATCGGTGTGGCGCGCCGGGTAGACGCTCAGGACGCCGGAACCGAGGACGGCAAGCGTCCGACCGCCCGCAGACAGCGCGCCCCGGTGAGCGGCGGCATCTATCCCAATCGCCAGACCGCTGACTATGGTCCAGCCGAGGCGGGCTAATCCGCAGCCCAGCGTGTGGGCCAGCTCGGTGCTGCGAGGGGCCGGGGAACGCGTCCCAACGATGGCTACGGCGCGGGCATCCACAACGGCGAGCGCCCCGCGCACGAACAGGACGGGAGGGGCATCCACAGTATAAAGCAGGTTGGACGGATAGGCAGGGTCGAGCCAGGTGAGCACGCGGACGCCATCCGCCGCCAGTGAGGAAAGCGCGGTCTCGGCGGCGGGCAGATCGATGGAGGAGATGGTGTGGGCGGTGTGGGGGCCGACCCCCGGCACGGAGAGCAGGGCGTCATAGGGGGCGGACAGGGCGGCCTCCAGGCTGCCGAAATGGCGCAGCAGGCGGGTGATGGTCCGGCCCCCGACCCCGCCAGCCAGCGACAGGGCGAGCCATGCGGCGCGTGGATTAGCCACCGGACGGCCCGTCGAGGCGCATACCGAGATACATCACAGGCTCAGGCTCGCCGTCGATGCGCATCAACACCTGACGGCGATCCTCGAAACCGAGCGAGCGGTAGAGGGCGAGGGCGCGGGGGTTAGACAGGGCCGCGCCGATCTCGACATCGGGATAGCCGTGCTCGCGGGCGATGGTCAGCAGGCGCTCGATGATGGCCGTGCCGATGCCGCGCCCGCGCCAGCCCTCGGTGACGATCAGGTTGCTGATCTCGGCGCTCCGCTCCCACTGCGAAACCTGCCCGTAGCCCACGATCTGCCCTCCTATCTCGGCGACGACGCCCCACGCCAGCCCGCGACGGCGGCGGATGACGACGCTCTGCACGCGGCGGTCGACGGCCCGGCGGGTTTTGCCCGGCCAGAGTGTCGCGTGGAGCGCAGTGGCGTCCTGATTCTCTACCGGTCGCAGGGTGAGGTTTTCTTTCTCCATCGTCAGACCGTCAGGCAATCAGCATCGCGTCGCCGAACGAGTAGAAGCGGTAGCCCGCCTCGCGGGCGGCGCGATAGGCGCGCAGGATCGTCTCGCGCCCGGCGAAGGCGCTGACGAGCATCAGCAGGGTGGAGCGTGGGAGGTGGAAGTTGGTGATCAGGGCGTCGACGGCGCGGAAATGGTAGCCGGGCCAGATAAACAGATTAGTTGGCCGGTCGATGGCGATGACTGGACGCCAGGGGCACATCGCGCCCGCCCCGGCGGCGTAAGGGTCGCCCTCGACTCCGGCAGAAAGCAGGGCCGCCGTCTCCAGGGTGCGGACGGCGGTCGTGCCGACGGCGATGATACGGCCTCCGGCCAGTTTCGCCTCGTTAATGATGCGGGCGTTCCCGGCGGTGAGGGTGACGCGCTCGGTGTGCATGGTGTGATCCTCGATGCGCTCCTCGGCGACGGGTTGGAAGGTGTCGAGGCCGATGTGGAGCGTGCAGTAGGCCATCGTGATGCCGCGCTCGCGCAGACCGATGAGCAGGTCGGACGTGAAGTGCAGACCGGCGGTTGGGGCGGCGGCGGAGCCGGGGTCGCGGGCGTAGACCGTCTGGTAGCGCTCCGGGTCGTCGAGAGGTTGGTGGATATAGGGGGGCAGTGGAACCTCGCCCAGTGAGTCGAGAAGGGGGGTGATGGGGGCGTCGAAGCGCAGGGTGCGCTCGGCGCGCTCGCCCTCGGCGATCACCTCCGCGCCAACGCGCGCCCCGCCGCGCTCGAACACGAGGCGGGTCCCGGCGGTGACGCGCCGCCCGCCGACGATGCCGCGCCAGGTCTGCTCGGCCTCGCGCGAGAGCAGAAGGAACTCGACCGCGCCGCCGGTCCCGGCCTTGTGGCCGTTCAGGCGGGCGGGGATGACGCGTGTCTGGTTAAAGACGAGCACATCGCCGGGGCGCAGGTAGCTGCCTATCTCGCGGAAAATGCGGTGTTCGACCGCGCCGGACCCGCGATCGAGGACCAGCAGGCGGGCACTGTCGCGCGGGTCGGCGGGTGTCTGGGCGATGTATTCGGGTGGTAGATCGTAGTCGAAATCGGCGGTTTTCATAGGGTGGATTGTACCAGCGGAGGCGGGGGGGATGCGAATGGGGGGAGAGTTGCGAGTTGCCAGTTACGAGTTTCGAGTTGTCAGTTAGATGGTTTTGGGGGATTAACTGCTCGGTCGCGAATGCCGGGCGTTTGTGCGTTGAGCGACGGTCGGCAGGGCGTGGGTCGATGTACAAAACGGCGGGGCCGTTTTGACCGGGAGAACGGCTGCGCTGACGTTGTGCAGCGAAGCCGCCAACGCCTCCATGCGCGAGACCGGGTAGAGTGGTTTTTGAGCGAGAACCCCCTCCTGACCTCGCAATCACAGATTGCTCGGTCTTTCCTCCCTTTTGCAAAGGGGAGGATTCCGAGCGTGGCGCGGCGGAGAGAGTTGGCGCGGAAAAAATCAGCGAAATTTTGCCTACAGGTAAAGGTATCACGCAGTTGGGGGAACTAACTTGCCTCCGGGGGCGTCTATTGTGCAGAATAGCACAAGCTGGTTTTTAGTGGCGCTGAATGGGAGTCACTTCGATGAAACGTACGGCGTTTACCGTCCTGTTCGTGGTGATGGTGGTGGTGGGGGGCGTGCTGGTGGCCTGCCAAAAGGAGGAGGAACCCGAAGCTGAGATAGCCAACCCGGCCTCGGTGTACTGCGAGGAAAACGGCGGATCGCTCGAAATACGGGAGGGCGAGGGAGGCGGGCAGATCGGGGTATGCGTGTTCGAGGACGGCAGCGAGTGCGAGGAATGGGCGTACTACAGGGACGAATGCGCGCCGGGTGACTCGCTCACGCCAACGGCGGAGAGCGGCGAGGCTCCGAGCGATACGCCGTAGCGGGCGGACCGTTGGTTACTCGTCGCCCTCGCCGGACAGACATTCGCCGCCGACGGGCAGGCGGGACTCGGCCTGACGGCGGTCGAACTCCTGGCGGTACAGAGTCGCCACTGCCGGGTCGTAGATGATGAGCAGGTTCTCGTCGTTCGATTCGGCGGCGTTGTCGGAGAAGTTGAATGAGCCGACAGCCACGATCTGGTCGTCGACGATGATCACCTTGTGGTGCAGCACGCGGGGGTTGCCGTCCAGCCGGACATCCAGCCCGGCGGCGAGCATGGGCGGGCACTCGGAGTACTCAGTGTTCGCGCCGCGTGACTCGAACACGCCGGACACGTCGATGCCCCCGGCGGCGCGCGCGCGGATGGCCTCGCCCAAGGCGTCCTCGGTGAATGAGAAGGCCATAAACCGGATAGAGGTCTGCGCGCCGTTCACGATCTCGATCAGACGGGAGATCACGGGGTCCTCAGGGCCGAACAGCGTGTCGATACGGGCCGCGCCGATCTCGACGGTCGGGTTGGGAACGCCCGGAGGGGATGATGGGCCGAATGCGCCGCCAAACAGTTCGTCGAACTCGGACCGGTAGTTGGCGGCGACCGCAGGGGAGCGCAGCACGATGGCGTTGTTGTTATTGCGGTAGACGCCGTTCTCGGTGATGTTCGTCGAGCCGGTCCAGACGGTCGCGCCGTCGAATATGAAGAATTTGTCGTGCATGAAGGCGCTGCGCTCGTCGGGGACGGTGGGGATACCGGCAGCTTGAAGCTGAGCGATCTGGGGATCGTCCTGCGTGTGCTCGTCGTCGTAGACGACGCGGACCGCCACACCGCGCTCGTGGGCGCGGATCAGGGCGTCGGCCACGCTCTGGAGGTTGAACTCGAACAGGGCCGCGTCGACGCTCGTCTGCGCGGCGTCGATCAGGGAGACGAGGTGGCGGTCGATGCCGCCGGTCGTCACGTCGTCAAAGGGGATGGCGGGGTTGGTGAAGTACACGTCGTAGTAGTCGCCCGATCCGGTGTATTCCTCGCGGACGGCGGTGGGAGTCGATTCGAGTCCGAGGGCGTTAAAGACGAGGTCGATAGCAGTCTGGGGGCCGTAGAGCACGCCAACCAGAATCAGAAAGCCGATGACGAGCAGCAGAAACAGCCAGGAGCGCGAGCCACGTTTGCGGCGGGACATGGTGAATCCTTTGTTAATAGAAAAACAGGGTGCACCCGGCCCGGTTAGCGATTCAGCAGGCGGATGACGACGTTCAGCACGACGGTCAGGATAACGCTGAGCAAAATTGAGCTAACGATGGGGATGAAGCATGACACGCGCCCGTCGGGGCTGCGGTAGTGGATATCGCCGGGGAGACTGCCGAGGCGATCGAGACCCGGCACGCGGCCCAGCAGGAACAGGAGCGCGCCCAGCGCGGCGATGCCGATGCCGAGGACGATGAGCCATTTGGCGAGAGAATCCAGTTGGAACATGGCGGCCCCTCAGAACAGCCGATCCTGCGCGGCGCGGTGATCGTCGAGGCCGAGATGCCGGTAGGCGAGGCTCGTCGCGATGCGCCCGCGTGAGGTGCGCTCCAGAAAGCCAAGCTGAAGCAGGTACGGCTCGTACACGTCCATGATGGTATCGGCCTCCTCGCTGATGGAGGCGGCGATCGTCTCCAGACCGACGGGGCCGCCGCCGAACTTCTCGACGATGGTGGACAGCACGCGGCGGTCCACGTCGTCGAGGCCCAGCGCGTCGATCGCCATCAGGTCGAGCGACTCCTGCGCGACCTCGCGCGTGATGATGCCGTCGGCGCGGACCTGGGCGTAGTCGCGGACACGGCGCAGCAGGCGCAGCGCGACACGGGGCGTGCCGCGCGCGCGGCGGGCGATCTCCTGCGCACCGGCCTGATCGACGGGCACGTCGAGCAGATCGGCGGCGCGGTTGATGATGCGGATCAGGGCGTCCTCGCCGTAAAAGTCGAGGCGGTAGACCGCGCCGAAACGGGCGCGCAGGGGCGCGGTGAGCAGGGCGAGGCGGGTCGTCGCGCCGATGACGGTGAAGCGGGGCAGCTTCAGGCGGACGTTGCGGGCGCTGGGGCCTTTGCCGATGACGATGTCGAGCGCGAAGTCCTCCATCGCCGGATACAGGACTTCCTCGACGGCGCGGCCCAGACGGTGGACCTCGTCGATGAACAGGATGTCGCCCTTGCGCAGATTGCTCAAAATGGCGGCGAGGTCGCCCGCGCGCTCGATGGCGGGGCCTGCCGTCACGCGGATGTTCACGCCCGTCTCGTTGGCGATGACGTGGCTGAGGGACGTTTTCCCCAGCCCCGGTGGGCCGTAAAACAGGATGTGGTCGACCGGCTCGCCGCGCCCCTGAGCGGCCTCGATCAGGATGCGCAGACGCTCGACGAGCGCGTCCTGCCCGTAGATGTCGTTCAGGGAGCGGGGGCGCAGGGCGGCGTCAATGCTGGGGGCTTCGCCCTGCTGCTTTTTGCCGGACACGAGGCGGTCGTCGCGAGCGTCTTCTGACATGAGGTCCCTTTACGTCACGGTGATCCGGTGGACTGCCGCCCATTATAACGCAGCCCGAACAAATGACCTAGAGAGGTAGTCAGTACGCTCGCTGCGCGAGCGGCTTGTAAACAAGCTTTCAGTTACGAGTTTCGAGTTACCAGTTTCGAGTTGCGCGATTGGGATTTGTGGATGAACCGCTCAGGGCGCAAGGGCGAGGGAATGTGCGTTGGGCGGCGGTCGGGTGGCAAGGAGTCGATGTACAAAACGGCGGGGCCGTTTTGACTGAGAGAACAGCACAGCCGTTCTCCACGCTCCGGGTGGGGTGCGGTGCGCGGGGCGGGCGGCTCCGATATAATCCCTCACGATACCTGATGGCATGGCGGCTTTCCGGCGCAGAACCCCCTCTGCCCTACGGGCATCTCCCCTCTTACTGTGGAGAAAGCGAAGCTTTCTCCTTGTGAGAACGGCAGAGCCGTTCTCAACGGGGAGACTACCGAGCTTGG
>CAZWUX010000264.1:0-6298 GCA_964637665.1 uncultured Anaerolineae bacterium | reverse complement strand
ATTAGCAGCGTCAATCCAACGCTACGGGGTGAAGGGGAGAATCCCCTTCCGGGGGTTCGGGGGCAGCGCCCCCGGAGAAAAAAGACTTTTCTACCCGCTCCCTACTTCCCCACCTCGGCAGGCGCGCCGCCCGGTACAAGCTCACGCGTCGTCGCGTGGAGCAGCAGGAAGCCCGCGACCGAGATCGACCCGACGATCCCCGCCGCATACCACACCCAGTCCGGGTTGGCATTGTCGAGGATCAGGCCCGCCAGCCCCGGCGCGAGCGAGGCCGGGATCGTCCACGAGAGGCTGAACACGGCCATGTAACGGCCCCGCATGTCGACCGGGGCCAGCCGGGCGACGAACGCCGACGCCACCGGCATGACGATCATCTCCCCGACCGTGATGATGAACATCGCCGCCGCGAACAGGAAGAACGTCCCGACGAACCCGTACAGTGTGAACCCGATCACGTACAGCCCCGCCCCCAGCGCCATCATGAGCAGCGGCGCGTGCTTTCTGGCCTGCGCCGCGATCCAGAACTGGAGCAGCACGACCGTCGATGCGTTCATGCTCATCAGGAAGCCGTAGCTGCGCTCGGCCAGCCCGTGCACGTCCCGCAGGTAGACGGACAGCGTGTTGTAAAGCTGGTTGTAGACGAGGATCATCAGCATCGACACGACGAGAAAGGCCATGTAAACCCTGTCCCGCCCGACCTCCCGGTAGCCCACGAGCGTCTGGAGCAGGCTCTCGCCCTCCCCTTCGCCTTCCGCGCGCTCCGGCATCGTCTCCGGGATCATAATCAGCACGAGCCCCGCCGTGATCATGCTCGCGATGGCATCCGCGAAGAACACGTACAGGTACGACCGCGCCGCGATCAGGCCCCCGATGGTCGGCCCGATGACCCACGACAGGTTGACCGCCACCCGCATGATGCCAAACGCCTCCTCGCGTCTTTCCTCCGGCACGAGGTCGGCCACCATGGCGTCGTGTGCCGGGCCGCCGATGAACGACACCAGCCCCACGAAAATCGCCACGACGAAGAACACCCCATACGAGCCGATGAAGCCCATCACGACGCTGCTGGCCGCGCTCAGCACGAGGCCCACCAGCATCATCGTCTTGCGCCCGATGCGGTCTGTCAGCGCCCCGGAGAACATGCTGCCCACCGCGCTGAATATCGAGAACAGGCCGAGCAGCACCCCCGCCTCCGTCATCCCCACGTCGAACCGGGAGGTGATGTACAGCGCGAAGAACGGGAACAACATCGTGCCGCCCAACCGGTCGATGAACGACCCGGCGACCAGCATCCAGAACGTCGACGGGAACGACTCGTACGTCCTTCTCAACCGCGCAATCAAAGACCGTTTCCTTCCAACCGTAGAGAGAGACAGACACCCCGGATGAATCAAGCCGGGGTGTCCGCAAAGATAACACGGATGTTCGGTTTATGCCGCTTTTTCGATCTGCCTCCTGCGAGCGGATCGACGCGGTTAAAAGGTCTGGCGCAGCGCCTCCGCGAGCGGCCCCACGTCGGCCTCGTCGAAGCAGTAACCCATCGTGCGGAACGGCTCGCGCAGCGCGGCGACCTCGTCCCCTACCTCTGCGCGGTTCAGCACGGCGTCGGCGAACAACCCCGCCAGCGGCGCGAAATCCGCCTCCTTCATGCCGAAGCGCGTCATCTCCTGCACGCCCAACCGCAGCCCGGAGCTGGCCGTGAAGCTCTCGTCATCAGGGAGCGCCTGATAATTGCAAATGATGTTGTTCTCTTCGAGGTGGCGCGCGACCTCCGGCCCCTCTGCGTAACCGACCCTCACCACGACCTGATGCGTCTCCGTGAAGTCGACCGCCGGATCGCCCTCCACCTGCACGCCCGCATGATGCAGCGCCCGCGCGAACGCCTTCGCATTGCGGATCACCTGCCTCTGGTAATCATCCTTGAAGGCGTTCATCTCCAGCGCCGCGAGCAGCTGCCCCAGCAGCGTGCCGAGGTGATGATTACTCACCATACCGGGGAAGGCCCGCCGCTGGATGGATTTCCACAGATCGTACTCCGGCGTGTCCTCCTCGAAATTCCCGCCCACGACGCCCCTCTGCGTGCCGAAGAACGTCTTGTGCGTCGACCCCGTGACGATGTCCGCGCCCTCCGCGAACGGCTGCTGGAAGTGCGGCCCGATCAACCCCAGCACGTGCGCCATGTCATACATGACGAGCGTCGACAGCCCCCGCTCCTCGATCAACCCCCGGATCGCCTCCACCGGCTCCGGGTGCAGGATCATGCTCTTACCGAGGATGGCGATCTCCGGCTCGAACGCATCCAGCAGGTCGCCGGTCGCCTCCACGTCGATCTTGTACGGGTTATCCTTCCTCACCGGGAAGTTGACGACCGCATATCGCTCCGTGACCGGGTCCTTCGCGATGTAATCACGCAGCGCGCCCATCGGCTGCGCGCTGAGGTGCCCACCCTTGCCAATGTGGTTCGTCATCGCCCGCCGGATGCGCTCCGGCTCCGGTCGGCGGTCTGCGCGATTTTTGTAATGGACGAACGCGCTGAACACCGTCATGTTCGCCATCTGCCCGCTGAGCGGCCTCACCTCGACGAGCGGGCAGCCCATGAAGTCCGCCATCTCCTCCTTGAGGTTCTCCTCGACCCAGCCGATCAGGTCCGTGCCCTGATAGTAAAACACCTCCTGCTCGAACGCCGCCTTGAGCGCATTATGCTCCGCATAGCGCCCGACCGGGTCCGACACCTGAAGCATCCGCACCAGCGGCGACGGCGTCATCTCAGACGGGATCAGGTTGAAGCACCTGCTCTGCCGCCAGTTGTGATTCTCCACGCCCCGTTCCAACAGCAGAGTCGCCTTCTCCAGCGCCCGACCGGCTGCCGTGTCGGGCCGCCACTTCTCCCACCCGACCGGCATCGGGCGGAAATACGGCGGCGCTTCCGACCGCCCGTGATACTCGACGATCTCCGCCCCCAGCCGCCTCCCGCGCACCTCGACCTCGACCCGGTCGCCCGGCTGGTAATGCGCGTCGAGGTACGCCAGCGCGACGCTGCGCCTGTCCGTCTCATCCGTCGGAGTCGCCCGCACGCCTTCCCCCTCGAATACCCAGTAAGGGGCTACCGTGCCGCTCGTGACGACGCCTATTTTCTCCTCCCCATCGAACACCTCCGCGCCCTCGCGGACCACCCCCCGGTCGACCAGCGCGAGGGGTAGAATCTGGCGGATCGTGCTTTCGCCGGGTTCGATGTCTCCCGTTCTAATACGTTTGGCTTGCTCGAACTGCGCGGCGAGCGCCTCACGTCCGACGTAATCCCCCTTGCGGTCCGAGAAACTCACGGCGATTCGCGTCAGCGGGAAGGCATACGCCGGAATCTCCTCCCCATCCGCGTCGATCCCGAATTCATGCCCATACAACGGCAGCCCCGCCTCTAACCTCAGCGTGTCACGCGCCCCCAGCCCGACGGGCAGCGCCCCCTGCGGACCCCCCGCGTCGAGCAGCCCAATCCACACCTCTTCCGCCTTTTCTGCGGGAACGAACATCTCGAAGGCCACCGGCTCGCCCGTATAGCCCGTCCGCGCCAGATAGATGTCCGCACCGCACAGCCGCGTCGGCGCGACCCGGTTCCTCATTGGCTCCGGTAAATCACCCTCCACGAGGTCTTCTAAAATCTGCCCCGCGAGCGGCCCCTGAAAGGCGAACATCGCCAGCTCATGTGTCTGATCTTCCATCTGAACGTCGTCGAACTCGGCGGCATGTTTCTCCAGATGCGCCCAATCCTTCTCCCGGTTCGACGCATTGACGACCAGCAGGTAATCATCCCCTCCGAGCCTGTACAGGTAAGCATCGTCGTACAGCCCTCCCTGCTCGTTGGGGATCAGCGTGTACTGCGCCTGCCACTCTTCGAGCGCCTCCGCATTGTTCGAGAGCACGCGCTGCAAAAACGGGACGAGGTCCGCACCACCCAGCCTGAAGCGCCCCATGTGGCTCACGTCGAACAACCCCACGTAGCGGCGCGTCGCGAGGTGTTCCTGCACGATGCCGGTTTCATACTGGATCGGCATGTCCCAGCCACCGAATTCGACCATTCTTCCACCGTGCGCATGATGCCAGGCATTGAGCGGGGTTCGTTTCAGATCGTCCGAAGACATGGCAGCGCTCCTCCCTTGTGTCGTGGCTATTCAATTCCTATAGTACAACGGATACGCCCGGAAGACGTTGCGGCAGCGCGCGGAGTCCCCCATAATGACCCAAATGGGTAATATGCGGGTGGGTTTCCCGACCGTCCGCTTTACATCCCGCCCCCCACGACGGCCAGCACGGCGAGCAGTTCCGCCGCCGCCGTGCCCATCAGCAGCGCGATCCCTCCAAAGGCGAGGCTGTCCCACGCCCCCGGATCTGCATACGCTCCCCGTCTGACGCGCCACGCCTGCCATATTGCCAGCGGCGCGGTCCCCCCCGCCGCCAGCGCGACGACCCCCGGCAGCCCGATCAACACGAGGACCGGCAGGCTCACATACGCCAGCGCGAGGAACGCATTGTGCAGCCACGCGGATCGCTCCCTGCCCAGCCTCACGACGAGCGTGCGCTTGCCGGTGGCCGCGTCACTTGCCGCGTCGGGGAAGTCGATGGTGATCCGCATCGCAAGCTGGAGCGCCACCAGCGGCGCCGCCACCAGGAACGGCAGCGCGCCTAACCGATCCGCCTGAAGCGCATACCCTGCGAGCGGCGTCATCAGCGGAACGATCAGCGCGAGGGCGGCTTCCCCGAATCCGTGCGCGTTTAGCCGGAGCGGCGGCCCGCTGTACGACCACGCGAGGCCCAGTGCGGCGAGGATCACGATCAGCCCCACCGGGGCCGCGCCGAGCGCGAACGCCAGCACGAGCCATGCCCCGACCGCCACTCCTGCGAACACCAGCGCCGCGCCGAGCGCGGCGCGCGGGCGCACCCACCCCTCGACTAACACCCGGCTCCCTCCCGACCACGCCGTAGGCGTCCGGTTGGCCCGGTCGTGACGCAGGTCGAAATAATCGTTGCTGTAGTGCGTCATCCACTGGATCGCCGTGACGGCAGCCTGCCCCCACACCAGCGCCCTCACGTCGAGCCTCACGCCATCGGCCAGCGCCGCCGCAGCCCCCAGCGCATAAAGCACGACCCCACCCACCAGAAACAGCGGACGGCCCAGCCGGACGAACGCCCACAACCTGCCCGCGAACCCGGCAGGCGGCTTCTGTCTCTCGGTGTGGCGGGCGGGCGGTTGGCGCATCACAGGCAGGCCATCATGATCCTCAGCAGGCGGTCGACACCTGATTGTGGCGCATACGCTTCCCGATCACCATCTCCTACCCATCCCACCCGCCATACCGTATACTTTCGTTACACCTTTACCTGCTGCCCTTCATATCAAGCTCTTTTTTGACACGTCAAACTCGCTTCTCGAACTCATAGGCATGATCAAAAGCCCCTTCACTTGGCACTCTGCACTTTTTACTTGGCACTCATAGGAGGCCCCCATGCCCGCCAACATCCTCATTGCCTACGCTTCCAAACACGGCGCGACCGCCGAAGTCGCCCGCGTGATCGGCGAGACGCTGACCGCCCCCGGCGCGGAGATCGCCGTCCACCCCGTGTCCGAGGTCGATGACCTGTCACCCTACACCGCCGCCATCATCGGCAGCCCCATCTACTCATCCGACTGGCTCCCGGAGGCCACCGCCTTCGTGAAGCGCCACAGCCGCGCGCTGGGCGCGCTGCCCACCGCCTGCTTCGTGCTCGCCATCCGCCTGCGCGACGGCTCGGAGGCCATCCGCGAGACGGTGGAGCGCTACATCACGACCGAGCGCGTCATCATGCAGCCCATCTCCGTCGGCTACTTCGCCGGGCGTCTCGACTACGACCTGCTCTCTCCCATCACGCGGCTCCAGATTCAGACGAAGGGCCTGCCCGAAGGCGACTTCCGCGACTGGGACACCATCCGCGACTGGGCCACCGGTCTGCGCGCACCTCTGCTCGCCGGGGCCGGGGCAGGGCGGGATTTGTGACGGGCGGCCCGGATGGGAGATAATAAGCCCATCACACCGCACTGCGTGGAGGCCAGCTAGAAAGAGAACGACCTGCCATGCCGACCAATCTTCCCGCCGAATACTACAACGTCGAGGAGTTGTTCCGCGCGGCCCGTACGACCGAGGATAAAATCCGCTACCTCGAGGAGATGCTCAGCACGATCCCCAAACACAAGGGGACCGACCATCTGCGCGCCGACCTGCGCCGCAAGCTCTCCCAGCTGCGCGACTCCGCCGAGTCACAGCGGAAG
>CAZWUX010000263.1:0-6324 GCA_964637665.1 uncultured Anaerolineae bacterium | reverse complement strand
ACCGCCCGACAAAGGATAGGCCATGAACGTAAAGCAGAGAATGACCCCCAGCCCTATCACGGCGCATCCCAAAATGACGCACCAGCAGGCCATGAAGCTCATGAACGAGCACAATATCCGGCGTCTGCCGGTGCTCGATAAGAATGGGCATCTGATCGGTATCGTGACGATGAGCGACCTGCTGAGCGCCGCACCCTCACAGGCCACGTCGCTCAGCATTTACGAGATCTACACGCTGCTGAGCGACCTGACGCTGGATCAGATCATGTCCAGCCCGGTGTACGCCGTGAACGAGGAATGCTCGCTCGCGCAGGCTGCGCGCCTCATGCTCGATCACCATATCAGCGCGCTGCCCGTCATGCGCGGGGAGGAACTCGTCGGGATCATCACCGAGACGGATATCTTCCGCACGTTCGTAGAGATCATGGGCGGCGGCGAGCCGGGCTTCCGCATCGACCTGCGGGTTCCTGACGAAAAGGGGATGCTAGCCGCCGTCAGCCAGGCGTTTGCCGAGGCGGGCAGCAACATCGTCTCCCTCACGACGTTCGAGGGTGAGGACTCAACCTATGGCATCCTCAGCATCAAGGAACGAGGGGCGGATGAAGTGGCGCTGCAGGTAGCGTTAGGGAAGCTCGGAAACGTCGAGATCGTCGAGTTCCGGCCCAGCGGACAGACGTGCCTGCGCGAGTTTGGACCGCACGCCTGAACGCCTGACGCGCAGGTCGATCCCACCGGCTGCGGCGGTCGCAGCCGGTTTTTTGATCGGCGCGGCTGGTTGGGGCTTGATCGCACGGGCCGAATCAGCTTACGATAGACAGGAGGAGCGATCCGCCTGCTGCCAGCGCCGGGATATCCCGGCGTGTCCAGCGAACTCGCGAAGGAGCATCCCCATGAAAGTCAAGCGCCGGATGAAAACCAACGTGATCACGGCCTCGCCCGAAACCTCACACCGGGAGGCCATGCGGCTGATGCACGAGCACAACATCAGCCGACTGCCCGTCGTGGATGGTAGTGGGCACATCGTCGGGATCGTCTCGAAAACGGATCTGCTCAGCACCGGCCCGTCACGGGTCACTTCGTTGAGCATCTACGAGATTTACACACTGCTCGACGAACTAACGCTCGAACAGATCATGACGCGGCCCGTTCTGGCCGTCGAGGAGGATTGCAGCCTGACGGCGGCAGCGCACTACATGGTCGAGAATGATGTGGGATCGCTGCCCGTCATGCGCAGTGACGAACTTGTGGGCATCATCACCAGCACGGATATCTTCAAGACGTTCGTGGAGATCATGGGGGGCGGCGAACCCGGTTCGCGCATCGACGTTCAGGTGGCAGATAAAAAAGGACAGTTTGCCGCTGCGGCCCAGGCCTTCAGCGATGCGGGGAGCTACATTATCTCGATTGCGACGTTCCAGGATGAGTCCGGCAGTTACACCATCGCCAGCTTCAAGGAGCGTGGGGCGGACATCGAGAAGCTTAAGCAGAATCTCGCCGAGCTGGGTACAGTCCAGATTTTGGAGTATCAGCCGATGGGTGAGAATAAGCTGCTGCGCATTGGCGAACCGGTCCGGTAGACCGCAACCCGCCGCAAAAAGGCAGGTCGATCCATCCGGCCTGCCTTTTATTTTCTCCCCGCCTGCCGTTATACTTACTTAGAGGTGTTTAGTTACCTGTGACCAGATTGGAACGATTCATGAGCCTGAAAGAACAGCTTCGCGCTGATTTGAAAGAGTCGATGAAGAGCGGTGACGCCGACCGGCGGACCGTGATCCGGGGGATCATGGCGGCGGTGAAGGAAGCCGAACTGCGCAAGCGCGAGACGCTCGTGCGAAAGGCGCTCGACAAGCATGGCACGGACGAAAATGCCATCGACTCGATTATAGCGAGCGAGAACATCGAGCAGCGCAGCGAGCTTGATGATGCCGAGATTCAGGCCATCGTACAGAAGCTCGTCAAGCAGCGGCAGGACAGCATTGCGGACGCTGAGAAGGCGGACCGGGCCGATATCGCCGAGGCGGAGCAAGCTGAGATCGTGATTCTGGAGGATTACCTGCCCCAGCAGCTTTCGCGGGAGGAGATCGAGGCGGCGGTGCGCGCGATGATCGAGCAGGTCGGCGCTGACGGGATGAAAGACATGGGCCGGGTGATGGGGCCGCTGATGGACGACCTGAAGGGGCGCGCCGACGGCAAGATCGTCAGCGAAGTTGTGCGGGAGCAGCTTTCCCCCTGATGGTCCTCCTGATCGGTATCAGGATAAAGGGTTTGGTAGGACTTGGCAGGCTGATTTCCTCCTTCATGAGGGGAAAGACCCGCGAGGGAAAGCCCGAATGAGCACAACACAGGTCGAGTCAACGGCAGAGGCCCAAACGAGATTCGAGCGTTTCTGGCAGTCGCTCCGGCTGGTGCTGCTGAGTCTGCTGTTCGTGGCCGGTACGGCGTTCGTGCTGCTGTTCCCCCAGTTGAACTCGAAACGTCCTTATGCGCTGGAGCTGGGTGCTGTTGCGCTGGAGGACATCCGGGCGCCGAACGACATCAGCTACGTCAGCCAGATCGAGACGGAAGCAGCGCGAGAGGCGGCGGCTGCCGGGGTTGCGGACATCTACGATCCGCCCGATCCTCGGATCGGGCGCCAGCAGGTGCGGCGGGCGCGCCAGATCATGGATTTCATGGTCGACGTGCGGGCCGACCCCTTCGCGGACGCCGATCTGAAGCAGCGCTACCTCGCGGCCATCACCGCGCTGACGCTTGCGCCAGAGGAAATGACCTCGCTGCTCGACGTGCCGGACAGCCAGTTCGAGATGGTCGAGGGCGAGGCGGTCAGCCTGATCGAAGAGTCGATGAGTGGCACCGTCAAGGAGGGCAACGTCGAGGAGGTCACAAGCCGCCTCGAACTGAAGGTCAGCTCGGACATGCCGGAGCAGCTTATCCCACTGACGGTCGCCGTCGCGCGGAACCTGATCGTGCCCAACAGCGTACTCAACGTCTCGGCGACGGAACAGGCCCGTGCGGAGGCCGTCGAGAACGTCCCGGCGATCCGGCACACGTTCCGGCAGGGGGAGATCGTGCTCCGGGCGGGGGAGCGGGTGGACGAGCTTGATCTGGAAACGCTGCGCGTGCTCGGCCTCGCCGCGCAGCAGTTGACGTGGCAGAACGTCGCCAGCGCGATTCTGATCAGCCTGCTCGGCGGCGCGCTGCTGTCGGTTTACCTCGTCGTGTTCGAGGAGTCGTGGTCGGAGCACGTTGGCCGCCTGCTGCTGATCGTCGCGCTGCTGCTGGCTTTTCTCACAGCGGCGCAGATCATGATCCCCAATCAAGGCCCGCTCGGATATCTCTATCCCGCCGCCGCGCTGATCATGGCGCTGACGACGCTCGTCAGCACGGAGTTCGCCGTACTGGTGACGGTCGTGCTGGCCCTGCTGGTCGGTTACCTTTCAAATGGCTCGCTTGAGATGACGACCTTCGTCACGGTCACGAGCCTGTTTGCGGCGGGCAGCCTGCGCCGCCCGACACGGCTCAATGCCTACTTCATGGCGGGGCTGGCGTCGGCTATCGGCGGGCTGGCTGTATTGCTCGTGTTCCAGCTACCCATCACCGTCGATCCGACTTCGCTCATGCAGCTTTTGCTGCTGGCGATGGTCAACGGTCTGCTTTCCGCCGGGCTGGCGCTGATGCTCCTGTTCGCCGTGGGCAACCTCACGGGGATAACGACCAGCCTCAGGCTGCTCGATCTGCTGAGGCCCGATCACCCGCTCCAGCGGCGGCTCCAGCAGGAGGCGCTCGGCACCTATCAGCACACGCTGTCGGTCGCGAATCTGGTGGAGGCGGCGGCAGAGGCCATCGGGGCCGACAGTCTGCTGGCGCGGGTCGGGACGCTGTATCATGACGTTGGCAAGACGCAGAATCCGGGCTTCTTCGTCGAGAATCGCTCGGAAGGCGGCGTCGATCCGCACAAGGGGCTGAGTCCGCTGGCGAGCGCGCGCATCATCAAGGCACACGTGACCGACGGGCTGGAATTGGCCCGCCGCTACCGGCTGCCGCCCCAGATCGTGGACTTCATCGCCGAGCATCATGGCACAATGCCTATTCTGTATTTTCTGCACCAGGCGCGTGAGGAGGCTAAGGCGGCGGGTGTCGAGCTAAACGAGGAGCCCTTCTACTACGATGGGCCAACTCCGCAGAGCCGCGAGACGGCCATCCTGATGCTGGCCGATGGCTGCGAAAGCGCTAGCCGCGCCAACCGCCCCGCGACCGGCGATGAAATCGAGGAGGTGGTGACGCGGATCATCCAGCAGCGGCTCGACGCCAACCAGCTTGACGAGTCCGGGTTGACGCTGACGGACATCAAGACGATCAAAGAGTCCATCGTGCGGACGCTGAAGGGGATGTACCATCCACGCATCAAGTACCCCGGCGATAAGAAGCCCGACAAGCTGCCCGCCAGCGATGAGACACGAACGCTGCCGTCGGGGGCGACCAGCGACGTGTCGATGCCCGGCGAGGTGGCCGGATCGCCGGAACGCTCGCCTGAATCGGATTTAGTGGTCGAGGTTGGGGATGACGCCGAGGGCGCCAGAGCAGGTGGTGATCGGTGAACGAGTTATACACGGTACACGTTAACGTCACGATAGAGGACGTGCCCGTCGACGTTGAGGAGGAACAGCTCCGGGCCGCCGTCAGTCATGGTCTGCACGCCGGTGGGCAGCAAGAGCCATGCGCGCTGACGGTCCAACTGGCCGAGAACGAGGAAATCCGCAGGCTGAACCGGCAGTTTGCCGGTATCGACTCCGTGACAGATGTCCTCTCGTTCCCGGTGGAGGATGAGCCGTACGCCATTGAACCGGGCGAGCCGCTTTATCTCGGAGATGTGATCATCGCCGTGCCGGTCGCCAAAATGCAGGCGGCGGCAACCGGGCACTCGCTGATGGTTGAGCTTCAGATACTCGCGATTCACGGGACGCTGCATTTGCTGGGGTACGATCACCACACGCCGCAAGGACAGGCCGAGATGCAGGCCTGCGAAGCGGCGGCGCTGAACGCATTACAGGGTGGGGGGCTGTGGTGACCCCTTCGGAGCCGCCTGTACCCCGCCGCAGCCCGAATCGTGTGGCGAGCTTCCGGTATGCGTTTGCGGGATGGGCCGCTCTGCTGCTGAACGAGCCTAACGCGCGCATCCACGCCGCCTTTACGGCGGCGGCTGTCGTGCTCGGCATCTGGCTGCGGCTCGATCCCGGCTCGTGGGCGCTCGTGCTGGTCGTCACGGGGATGGTCTGGTTGGCGGAGTTGTTCAACACGGCGGTGGAGGCGGCGGTTGACCTGGCAAGCGCGGAGGTGCATCCGCTGGCGCGGCTCAGCAAGGATGCATCCGCCGGGGCCGTGCTCGCGGCGGCGGTGACGGCGCTGGGAGTCGGGCTGCTCGTGTTCGGGCCGCCGCTCGTTGAACGGCTCTGGCCGCTGGCGCAAGGGCTGTTTTGATCAGGGTGATCCACGCATCGGCGACAAAACGAGCTGCCCGCTTCGCTGCCGGGCGGCTCGTTTTTTGGTTTTGGCCCGCTACGGCAGCGGCTCGAACGTTGTGTCGTCGGGATCCACCGTCACATAGAAAATCCCTTCGGGGTACTCGTCAAACTCCGTCTGCCCGCCAAAGAGGTGTTCGGGCATCTCGCCCCACTCAAGGTTGGCTGGCTGCTCGACGATGTAGTAGCCCGCGTCGAGCGCCTCCCAGCGGATGGAAGCCGGATCGGTTGTGGCGATCACGTACAGGGCATCGCCCGGCGGCGCGGCGTCTTCGCCGGGCAGGATGACGTAAGCCGGGAGGCTGTCGACCGTCAGCGTGGTGGTCGGCGCTCCGACGCTCACTTCCTCCCCGAATGCCTCAAGCAGAATGAAGATGGTTTCGGCGTAGCCCATCTCCGGCCCGGTATACCCCTCGCCCGTCGGGAAAATGCCGCAGACGCCGTGCTGAGTCGAGTCGAACGTCAGCACCGGCCCGGTTTCAAACTCGTACATCGGGTGGTAGATCACCCTGTCGACGGTGGCGTCGGTCCAGGTGCCTTCATCCGTAAAGCACTGGACGGTCAGAAAAGGCTGGTAGAAATCGCAGGAGGGATAGTCGTCGAGATTGATCCACTTGTCGCCCCAGCCGTGAACGTCGAACACTGCGCATGGGGTGAAGCCCGCCGCGTTGGGGACCTCGCTGATGAGTTCCTGCCCCTCCTCGTCTGGAACGCCATCGTCCGCGTAGACGGAATGTGCCGCGAGGAGCAGCCCTCCGACGACCGCGCTCAGCGCAAGAACGGCAAACAGGACATGTCGAATACGCTT
>CAZWUX010000262.1:0-6381 GCA_964637665.1 uncultured Anaerolineae bacterium | reverse complement strand
TGAACCTGCTGGCCGAGGCCCGCGCCGAACAGCATATCGCCGGGGTGCGGATCATCTCCACGACGGGCTACAACCACACATTTCTGCTTCAGGAAGTGCCCCGTATCCTGCTCGCGACCCACGTCGGCGGCGAGCCGCTGGCCGCCGGGCATGGCTACCCGCTGCGGGCCGTCATCCCCGACCGTCGCGGCTGGTTCTGGGTGAAGTGGATCGTGGCGGTCGACGTGCTGGACGATCCGCTCGAAGTCATCGGGCGGACGATGTGGTCGCCGCGTCAGGTGTTGCGCCAGTTCTGACGCGCCGAGCGCGCCCCACCTCATTCCTCCCGCCCGGCCAAGATCACCCCGGCCAGCGCCCGCGCCCGCTCAACCGCATCACCCGTGTACCCCGCAGCATCCATCAACCCCCTGATACGCTCAGCAGGCAGGTAGACGGTCAGAACGTCGTCTCCGGCCAACCGGTCCACCAGCGGATTTTCCCCGCCGCCCCGCACGGACTCCCACGCCGCCATGCTGTGGGCGCGGATGCGTTCGTGCATCACCTGTCGATCCGCCCCCGCCCTCACCAGCGCCATCAGCACCCTCTCCGTGGCCGCGAACGCCCCATAGCGCGCCAGATTGGCCTCCACCGCTACCTCATCGATCCGGAGTCCATCGATCAGCTTTTGCGTGGTGATTAACATCTCATCGACCGCCAGGAACGCATCAGGGATCGCCGCGCGTCGATTGGCCGAGTCGTCGAGCGTGCGCTCCAATAACGAGTGCGCCGCATTGTCCCACCCAACGCGCGCCAGCGCCGCGACGTACCGCCCCAGACTATCGACCTTCTCCGCCCTGATCGGATTCCTCTTGAACGGCATCGCCGACGACCCAACCTGCCTCTCTCCGAACGACTCCGACCATTCCCCGATGGACGGGCTTTGCAGCAGCCTCACGTCGAAGGCGAAGCGGTACAGCGTGCCCGCCAGCCCGGCCAGCCCGTCGAGCAGCCTCCGCTCCTGCGCGCGCGGCGCGACCTGCCCCGCCACCGGGAAGGCGTCGATCCCCAGCCGCGCCATGACGGCATCTTCCATCGCTGCAGGTGTCAGATCGGTGCCATCGAGCAGCGCCGCGTAGCTCGCCCGCGTCCCGACCGCGCCCTTCAGCCCCTTGCCGCGCAGCGAATCGCGCAGGCGGCGCAGATCGGCTTCGTCGGCCAGTAAATCCTGCGCGTAAACCGCCAGCCGGTAGCCGACCGTCGTCGGCTCGGCGGGCTGGAGGTGCGTCCAGCCCATGCAGGCCCGGTCCGCCCACCGCTCGATCCCCCCCGCGAAGGCCCGCAGCAGCCCGTCCAGCCGCCCCAGCACGATGTCGAGGGCATCCCGCTGGCGTGTCGCCTCCGCATTATCCTGAATGTCCGCGCTCGTCGCGCCGAGGTGCAGCACGCCGCCCGCCGATGGGCACTGCTCGGCAAAGGCGCGCAGCTCGGCCATCAGGTCGTGGTGAATCTCCGCCTCGATGGCCTGCGCCCGCGCCACGTCGACCGCGTCCGCGTGCGCCGCCAGCTCATCCACCTGCGCCGCCGTCACCAGCCCGCCAGCGGCCTGCGCCTCCGCCAGCGCCACCCACGCCCGCCGCCAGCGCCTCCGCTTCTCGACCTCCGACCACAGCGCGCGCATTTCCGCGCTGCCATACCGCCACGAAAAGGGGGATACGTAGTCCGCACGCTCGACCATCACAGGACCTCGATCGCCTGCGCCCGGCCCGGCCCAACCGTCACCTGCGCGACGGGCACGCCGCTTGCCGCCTCGATTCGAGCGATGTAGCCGAGCGCATCACCGGGCAGATCGCCCCGCCTGGCCGCCCCCGTGATGTCCTCATCCCAGCCCGGCAGCGCCTCGTAGACCGGATCGCACGCCGCCAGTTGATCGCGGTCGCTCGGCATCTCGCGGATCGTCTCCCCCGCGCAGGTGTAGGCGTCCGCCACGCTTAGCTCACCCATTCCGCTCAGGATGTCGAGCTTGGTCAGGATGAGGTCCGTCAGCCCATTGATCCGGGCCGCGTAGCGCACCACCACCGTATCGAGCCACCCGCAGCGGCGCGGTCTGCCCGTCGTCGTCCCGAACTCATCCCAGGGATTTTCACCCGTGCCTCTCAGCCGGTCTGCCAGCGGACTGCTTAACTCGGTGGGGAACGGCCCCTCACCCACGCGCGGGCTGAACGCCTTCGCCACCCCTGTGACGCGCGCCACCTGCCGGGGGCCGATGCCCAGCCCCGTCAGCGCCCCTCCCGCCGTCGCCGACGAGCTGGTGACGTACGGGTACGTCCCATGATCGAGGTCGAGCAGCGTGCCCTGCGCCCCCTCGCACAGCACCGTCTTGCCCGCCGCCAGCGCCTCATGCAGGTACAACGGTGTATCCGCCAGATAAGGCGCGAGGAACGCCGCGGCTTCGCCCAACTGCCCGACCGCCCCCTCCACGTCGACCGGGTCCGCGCCATAGCGGTCGGCCAGCAGGCGGTTGTGATGCGCCATCCGATCCCTCGCCAGCGCGACGAAATCATCCGGGCGGCCCATCGATCCCGCCCGCAGCCCGGAGCGCGCGACTTTGTCTGTATACGCCGGGCCGATCCCCCGCGCCGTCGTCCCGATCGCATCCCTCCCCCGGCTGACCTCCCGTGCCCGGTCGAGCGCCCGGTGTGTCGGCAGGATCAGGTGCGCGCTCTCCGACAGCATCACCCTCCCCGGCGCAATGTCCACCCCGCGCTCCGCCAATCCGCGCAGTTCATCCGCCAGTCCGAGCGGATTGACGACCATCCCGTTTCCCATCACGCACACGACGCCGTCGTGTACGATCCCCGACGGCACGACGTGCAGCGCATACGACTCCTCCCCCACGCGGATGGTGTGCCCGGCGTTGTCGCCCCCCGCGTACCGTGCGACGATGTCCGAGCGTGCGGCAAAATAATCGGCGACGCGGCCTTTGCCTTCGTCGCCCCACTGCGTTCCGACGATGATGTGCGCTGGCATGAGTTGGGTTTCCTCTCGATGTTGGATGTGAAGCAGCCGCACTGAGTATAATCGAATCCCGCCCCGCGCAAAGCGGGCGGCGGGTCCACCGGCAGGCTAATCCGGCGATTCACCCGGCAGCACGGTCAGGACGCGCGGCTGCATCCGGCGCAGCACGACGACCCGCATCGCGTGCCCGATCGGCCACTCGTTCAGCACCCGGTGCATATCGTCGACCGTGCTGACCGGCTGCCCGCCCAGCGCCACGACGATGTCCCCCGTGTGCAGCCCGCCCTCGACGGCGGGGCCGTCCATCTCGACGCCCATCACCTCGACCCCGCTGGCCTGCTCCAGCCCCAGCCGCCGCGCGAGCGCCCGGTGCAGCGGTCGATTCTGCCCCGCGATGCCGAGGTGGCTCCGCCGGACGCGCCCTTTCGTCATCAACTGCCCGACCACCCACTGCGCCGTGTTGACCGGGGTCGCAAAGCCGATCCCCTGCGCCTCAGGGATCATCGCCGTGTTGATGCCCACCACCATCCCCCGGCTGTCGACCAGCGGACCCCCCGAATTGCCGGGGTTGAGCGCAACGTCCGTCTGGATGATGTTCTCCATCAGCCGCCTGGTTTTCTGGCTGCGGATCGCGCGCCCCAGCGCGCTGATCACCCCCGCCGACACCGTCGAGCTGTACCCCAGCGGATTCCCGATCGCCACCACGAGCTGCCCGACCCGCAGCCGCGCCGAGTCCCCAAACCGCGCGAACGGCAGCCCATTCCCATCGACCCGGATCACCGCCAGATCGGTCGGCAGGTCGATCCCCATCACCCGCCCGCTGACGCTCGCCCCATCCGTCAACCCGATCACCAGCCGCGCGGCCCCCTCGACGACGTGCGCATTCGTCAGCGCGTACCCATCCGGCGCGAACAGCACCCCCGATCCATTCGCCTCACTCTGATCCCCATTTTTCACGCCGATGCTCACCACCGCCGGGCCGACCCGCTCCGCGACCCCCACGACGGTCCGTGAGTAGGCGTCGAGCGCTTCCCCCTCGTCCGGCGGGCCGGGGTCGGAGCCATTCTCCGGCCCCCGCGCCTCCGTGCGGAAGAAAAATCGGCGGGGTTGGGTGGATTTCGGCATGGCGTTCACCAGTGGATTCAACCTGTGTGCGGATCGCCCTACAGAGTAGCACAGATCGGCCCGGATCGACCATTTTGACTCCGCAGTACACCGGTGGGGGTCTTCGCCTGGACCCCACCACATCGTTGATTTTTCGCAAAAATTCCTGTGTTTCGCCACACATAAAAAATTGTCCCCCTTCGCGAAGGGGGACACATCCGGGCGAAGCAAGGATGAGGGGGTTCAAGCAAGTATAAAAGTTAACCTTTTCCGAGCACTACCCCAACTCCGCAAACGCCCGGCCAGCCGCCTCGACCGTCGCGTCGATGTCGGCGGGGGTGTGGGCGCTGCTCACGAAGGCGGCCTCGAACTGGCTGGGCGCGAAGTTGAAGCCCGCGTCGAGCATCGTGTGGAAGAAGCGGGCGTAGCGCTCCGTGTCGGCGTACTGCCTGGCGGAGGCGTAGTCCGTGATGCGAGCGGAGGGGTCGTTCAGCAGGTAGAAGCCGAGCATCGTCCCGGCGGATGCGGCCTGCACGGGCACGCCCGCCGACTCCGCCGCCGCGCGGACGCCCTCGACGAGCCGCGATGTCTGCTTCACCGTCGCGTCGAACACGCCCGGCGCGAACAATTCACGCAGCGTCGCCAGCCCGGCGGTCATCGCCAGCGGGTTGCCGGAGAGCGTCCCGGCCTGATACACCGGCCCGGCGGGCGCGACCTTCTCCATAATCTCGCGCTTGCCCGCGTAGGCCCCGACGGGCAGCCCGCCGCCGATCACTTTCCCCAGCGTCGTGATGTCCGGGTCGAGGTTCCAGGCGGCCTGCGCGCCGCCCGGCGCGACGCGGAAGCCGGTCATCACCTCGTCGAGGATGAACAGCGCGCCGTGCTCGTGGCACAGGTCGATCAGGCCGGGCAGGAAGCCCTCGGCGGGCAGGATGAAGCCCATGTTGGCCCCCACCGGCTCGGCGATCACGGCGGCGATCTCGCCGGGATAATCCTCGAACAGGGCGCGCACCGCGTCGAGGTCGTTGTAGGGCGCGGTGAGCGTGTCGGCGGTCGTGCTGGGTGGGACGCCGGGCGAATCGGGCAGGCCGAGCGTCGCAACGCCGCTGCCCGCCTGCACGAGCAGGTGATCGGCGTGGCCGTGATAGTTGCCCGCGAACTTGACGATCTTACTCCGGTCGGTGTAGGCGCGGGCCAGCCGCAGCGCGCTCATCGTCGCTTCGGTTCCGCTGTTGACGAAGCGGATCATCTCGATGGAGGGCACGGCGTGGATCACGACGCGCGCCAGCTCGCTTTCGAGCGCCGTCGGCGCGCCGTAGCTCGTGCCGAGCGCCGCCTGCCGCCGGATCGCCTCGACGACGGCGGGGTGGGCGTGCCCCAGCGCGAGCGGCCCCCACGACAGCACGTAGTCGACGTAGCGGTTGCCGTCGGCATCCCACAGGTACGCGCCCTCGCCGCGCGCGATGAAGCGCGGGGTTCCGCCCACACTGCGGAAGGCGCGTACGGGGCTGTTCACGCCGCCGGGGATCAAGGTCTGTGCCTCGGCGTACAGTTCTTCGGAACGGGTCGTATCCATTATGCGTCGCTTTCTGGTGGAAGTGGTATCAGTAAGGCTACCTGATTTTCAAGATATCAGACCATTATAGGGTGATCGGTGCTAAATATCCGCCCAAGACAATAACTACTCCTCGTACGGCCTCGCAAAGAACATCTCGTCGACGTAGCCCAGCAGAACGGTATCCACCGTCGATAAGACCGGCGCTGCCCCGGAGGCGTCGCCATCGCCGTGTGTGTGAAAGTGATAACCGGCAAGGTCTTCTTCGTCGTATATGATGTTCGGTGGATTATCGTTACAGCGCGTCCACTGGCCGCTTTTCTCGGTCGCCGCATTGATAATCGCCATCATGTGATATTTATACGTGCCCTGTACGTGGTCCATGTCAAACTGCACCCTGAGGTACGGGCAGGGCAGGTCTTCGGCAAACCGGGCCGCATCTCTATCCGCCCAGTACGCCTCGTCGGAAATCGCGCCCCCGTGGATCTCGAACGCCTCCATTTCCTCCCGGCTCATCTCGGATTTGCCGCTGAGATACAGGATCGTATCCGCTGCCCAGGCTTCCCCGTTTTCCAGCCCGCGCGTGATATCCCTGCCGGGGCTGGACGGCCCCTCCCAGTCGATCAGGAACGCGACCGGCAGGTCCGGGTAGCGAGACAGCGCCCCGGTCGCCATGATCAGGCCGAACGAGTAAGTGAGTATGCCGATGTTGTCCGGCTGGACGAAGG
>CAZWUX010000261.1:0-6402 GCA_964637665.1 uncultured Anaerolineae bacterium | reverse complement strand
GGACTTCACCGACGTGCGCGATATGGTCCGCGCTTACCGGCTGATCATGACGCAGGGCGAGCCGGGCGCGGTATACAACGTCGGCACCGGGGAGGCCCACAGCATCCGCGAGCTGCTCGACGTGCTGCTGCACCTGACGGACACGCCGATCGAGGTGAAAACAGACCCGTCACGGATGCGCCCGGTCGAAGTACCGGTGCTGGCCTGCGACACGTGCAGGATCAGGGCGGCAACCGGCTGGGAGCCCGCCTTCACGTTCGAGCAGACGCTGGAAGCCGTGCTGGCGGACTGGCGAGGCCGCATCCGCGTGGACGCCGCCTGAACCGACCGCCCTACCCCACCTCGCCCCGCCGACAGATCATCTGAATAACAAAAACCGAGATGAGAGAGCAGAGTCCCTGAAGGAGATATGTAACTCATGAAAGCACTTATCACCGGGATCACCGGGCAGGACGGGTCTTACCTCGCCGAGTTCCTGCTCGATAAAGGGTACGAGGTCGTCGGGCTTGTCCGGCGATCCAGCACGGTCAACTTCGAGCGCATCGGCCACATACAGGATCGCATCACGCTGGTGTCCGGCGATCTGCTCGACCAGACATCGTTGATCCGGGTACTGGACGAACACAGGCCCGACGACGTGTATAACCTCGCCGCGCAGAGCTTCGTCCCGGCGTCGTGGCAGCAGCCCGTCTTCACCGGGGGCGTCACGGCGCTGGGCGTGACGCGGGTGCTGGACGCGATCCGGATGGTCAACCCGGCGATCCGGTTTTACCAGGCATCAAGCTCGGAGATGTTCGGGAAAGTGCGGGAGGTTCCACAGAATGAGGAGACGCCGTTTTACCCGCGCAGCCCGTATGGCGTCGCCAAAGTGTACGGTCACTGGATCACGGTCAACTACCGGGAGAGCTACGATCTGCACGCGACGAGCGGCATCCTGTTCAACCACGAATCGCCGCGACGCGGGCTGGAGTTCGTCACCCGCAAGGTGACGGACGGCGTGGCACGCATCAAGCTGGGGATGGCCGATCAGCTTGCGCTGGGCAACCTCGAATCACGGAGAGACTGGGGCTACGCCGCCGATTACGTGCGGGCGATGTGGTTGATGCTCCAGCAGGACGAGCCGGATGATTACGTCGTCGCAACGGGGCGCACACACTCGATCAAGGACCTGTGTGAGGCGGCGTTTGGGCACGTCGATCTGGACTGGCATGATTACGTCGTGCAGGACCCGCGCTTCATGCGCCCGGCGGAGGTCGACCTGCTGGTAGGCGACCCGTCGAAGGCAAAGGAAAAGCTCGGCTGGGAGCCGGACGTGACGTTCGAGCAGTTGATCGAGCTAATGGTCGATGCCGACCTTGAACGGCTGCAAGAGGAAGAAGCCGAGCGGGCATGAGCGGCGGCCCGGTGGTGGAGCTGATCGATACCCACTGCCATCTCGACTTCGAGTGGTTTGACGAGGACCGCGAGGCCGTCGTCCGGCGGGCGGCTGATGCGGGGGTCAGCCGGATCGTCGTGCCGGGGTTGGACCTCGAATCGAGTCGGGCGGTGATCGGGCTGGCCGAACGGTATGAGGGCGTTTACACGGCGATAGGTGTGCATCCGAACAGCGTTGGTCCGGCCCCGGCGGCGCTCGATAAGACGCTCGACGCGCTGCGCGATCTGGCCGATCACCCCAAAGTGGTTGCCGTCGGCGAGATCGGGCTGGATTATCATTGGGATGATACGCCGCGTGACATCCAGCGGGTGTGGCTGGCGGCTCAGCTTGAGCTGGCCGCCGAGGTTGGGCTGCCGGTCATCCTGCATAACCGGGAATCGACGGTGGACCTGCTCGCGGCGCTGGCGGATTGGGTGGATGGGGGACTGCCACCCGACCTCACTGCCAGACCGGGCGTGCTGCACTCGTTCAGCGCGGGCTGGGAGGACGCGCAAATCGCGCTTGGGATGGGATTTTACGTCGGGTTCACAGGGCCGATCACCTTCAAGAAGGCCGATGAGATGCGGGAGGTAGCGGCCAACGCGCCGGGCGAACGGATTCTGGTCGAGACAGACGCGCCGTTCCTGACTCCGCAGCCCCACCGGGGTGAACGCAACGAGCCGGGCTACGTGCGCTTCGTGGCGGCCAAACTGGCCGAGGTGCGCGGATCAGAACTCACATCGCTGGCCGGGCAGACGACGGTCAATGCGCGCACACTATTTCGCATCGGCTGACGAGCGGTACATCCACAGACCATGACCGAACGCGACCGGCGAATAAAGCAGACATGAATCTTCCTTAACCCGGTTTCTGACAGGTTTCCGGGCGAAGCCTGACAAATGACCCTTGACCAACCGCCGGAATCCCTATATACTGACGCCGGATGATCGGTACACAATTTCACAATCTGCCCCCTCGCATGAAAGCGTCTTGCGCCTTCATGCGGTGTCCGTGGAGTGACTATTCCTCGACGCCTTCCACAGGCATAGAGTTTGCCACAGGCGAACCGCCAGCCCCGGGCTGAATGACAGACCAGCCCTGCGAAACCGCCGAAGTGCCAAAATGTCACGGGCACGCGGCGGTTTATTGTGTCCCGGCCATCCCGCAAGGCAGATCCAGCGGCGCGACAACCATCATCGCCAGGCCGGAGGCTGCCAAAAAAATAACAAGGAGAGAAAAAACGAATTACTATGGCTGACGTTCATGTCCCCCCTGTTGAGCTCGAAGAAGAAGAGATGTCCATGATGGATTTTGAGGATCTCCTCGAGTCGTACGATTACGACCGTCCGCGTCACGGGGAAATCATCAAAGGCATCATCCTGGAAGTCACAAACGACGAGGTCATCGTCGATCTTGGCGGTAAACACGACGCCTTCGTCACACGGAGAGACCTCGACCGGCTCGACAATGAAATCCTCGGCGACCTGGAGAAAGGCTCAGAACTCAACGTCTACGTGCTGCGTCCGCGCGGCGATGACGGCGAAGTGCTGGTGTCGATCAACAAGGCGCTGACCGTCGAGGACTGGGAATACGCCGCCGAACTCATGGACAAAGATGAGAAAATCGAAGTCACGATCTCGGGCTATAACAAGGGCGGGGCGCTCGTCGACTTTGGGCGTCTGCGCGGCTTTATTCCCAATTCCCAGATCGTGGAGGTGCCGCGCGGCGCGTCCCGCGAGGAGCAGGACAACATCAAGGCACAGATGATCGGGCAAGCGCTGCCCGTCAAGGTCATCGAGGTCAACCAGCGCCGCAACCGGCTGGTGCTCTCGGAGACAGCCGCCCGCCGCGACCAGCGGCAGGACATTCTCGAAGCGCTGGAGGTCGGACAGGTCATCAGCGGGCGCGTCGTGAAGATCGTCGAATACGGTGCGTTCGTCGACATCGGCGGAGTGAACGGCCTCGTCCACATCTCCAAGCTGGACTGGCGGCACGTCAACCACCCGTCGGATGTGCTGACCGTCGGCGAGGAAATCGACGTGCGGATCGAGGACGTAGACATCGAGCGGGAGCGCATCAGCCTCAACCGGCAGGCCCTCATCCCCGATCCCTGGGGAGCCATCGAGGAAACCTACCAGGTGGGCGACCTTGAGACCGGGCGCATCAGCAGCGTGGTCGACTACGGGGCGTTCGTCGAACTGCCGAACGGCGTCACCGGGTTGATCCACATCAGCGAGATGAGCAGCTACAACATCTCCTCGCCGCAGCAGTGGGCGCAGGAGGGTGAGGAACTGCTCGTGCGGATCATCAGCATCGAGCCGGACCGCAAACGCATCGGGCTGAGCGTCGACCGCGTGTCGCAGGAGGAGCTTTACGACTGGATGACGGCGCGCGGCGAAACGACCGACGGGATGAACGAAGAGCCGGTCGACGAAATGGAAGAAGTCGAACTCGAAGCCGAACCTGAACCCGAACTCTCGTAGCGAACCCGCATACTTTCGCCTGATATCCGGGCCGGACGTGTATTATGCGTCCGGCCCGGCTGCTTTTTGTCACGCGAAAGGGGCAGGTTATAATCCCCGCGCGCGGATGCAGGCAGTCAGGCGGCAGCCACCAGCCGCCCTTTTTGTATCGACAAAGCGATGACCCCTGACCTTTCGATCGTGATCGTCAGCTATAATGTGTGCGACCTGCTGGCCGGCTGCCTGGATTCAATTCGGGCGGGCGGGGTACACATCGCAAGCCGGGATACCGGACCGCAGCACGGCGCACAGACGGAAGTGATCGTCGTCGAGAGCGGTTCATCCGACAACACAGCAGACATGCTGCGTGAGTCGTACCGGTGGGTGAGACTCATCGAGCCGGGGCGCAACATGGGGTTCGCCGGGGGGAGCAACACCGGCATCGACGCCAGCGGGGGGCGGTACGTGCTCGTCCTTAACCCGGATACCCGGCCCCTCGACGGGGCGCTCCCGGCGATGATCGACTACATGGACGCGCATCCAAAGGTCGGGGCGCTGGGGCCGGAGTTGCTCAATCCGGATGGGACGATCCAGCCGTCGCGGCGGCGTTTCCCGACACTTTGGACGGCTTTCTGTGAGGACACGGTGTTTATGCCGCTCGCGCCGCGCCGGGTTTTCGACCGTTACTTCATGCGGGACACGGATGAGACTCAGACCGTCGAGGTCGACTGGGTGCAGGGCACGGCGCTGCTCGTGCGGAGGGAGGTCATCGAGCAGGTCGGAGGCTTCGACGAGCGGTTCTTCATGTACTCGGAGGAGATCGACTGGCAGCGGCGCATCAAGGCGGCGGGATGGCGCGTCGTCCATCTGCCGGATGCGCAGGTGATCCATTACGGTGGGAAAAGCAGCGAGCAGGTCGGGGCGCGGCGGGACATCTACTACCACACGAGTAAGGCCAGCTACTTCACCAAGCATTACGGATGGGCAGCCGGGCAGGCGGTGAGGATCGTTCTGCTGGCGAACTTCGCGATCAAACTGGGGATCGAGGGAGGCAAATGGCTCGTCGGGCACAAACGCCCGCTGCGCCGCCAGCGGGTCAGCGCCTACCTTAAGGTCCTGCGGTCGGGGCTGAGGGGTTAGGGGATGCGGATCGGAATCGTCACGGGCGAATACCCGCCGATGGCGGGCGGCGTGGGCGCGTTCAGCCGGAAACTGGGGCGCGCGCTGGCCGAACAGGGGCACGCCGTGCACGTCTTCACGCGGGTCGATGCGGCAGAGAGCGGTGAAGTGGGCATCGAGGTGGTGGGTGTGGTCGCCGGGAAATGGGGATGGCGTGTCAACCGGCAGATCGCGCGCTGGGCGGCGGAGAATGACCTCGACATAGTGGATATTCAGTATCAGACCGCCGCCTTTAACATGCACCCGGCGGTCCACTGGCTGCCGGGGTCTGCGCACGGGGCGTGCGTCGCCGTGACATTTCACGACCTGCGCGTACCGCGTCTGTTCCCAAAAGCGGGGCCGATCCGGGAGTGGGCCGTACGACGGCTCGCGGGAGCCGCCGGGGGAGCCATCGCAACCAACCGGGCCGACGAGCGCACGCTGCGCGAAATCTGGGGGATCGATCATGTGGCGCGCGTTCCCATCGGAAGCAATGTCCCAAACGCCCCACCCATAGACTATGACAGAGCGGAATGGCGGCGTGAAATGGGTGTCGGGGACGGCGACCTGCTGGTGAGCTATTTCGGCTTCCTGAACGCAAGCAAAGGGGGGCTGACGCTGATCGAGTCCCTTGCGGCGCTGCGCGAAGGCGGGATTCCGGCTCATCTCGTTCTGATCGGGGGCCAGACAGGAGCCAGCGATCCGAGCGATCGGGCGTACGCGGCGCAGGTCGACGCGCTGATCGGCGCGAAAAACCTCGATCCACACATCACGCGGACGGGGTTTGTAAAAGATGAGGCGGTCAGCGGGTATCTGCTGGCGAGCGACCTGACCGCCCTGCCCTACGAGGACGGCGTCTCGCTGCGGCGCGGCTCGCTGATGGCGGCGCTCGCGCACGAGCGGGCTGTCGTGTCGACGCATCCGAGGGTGGAAGAACCCGAACTGGAGGGCGCGGTCGAGACGGTTCCGCCCGGCGATGGGGAGGCGCTGGCGGACGCGCTGTGCGCGCTGTGGAAGGACGCGGCCCGGCGGGAGAGGCTCGAACGGGCGGCGCTGGAGACGGCGGCGCATTTTAGCTGGGAGCGGATTGCGGCGCAGACGGTCGATTTTTTCCACGCCCTTGTAGGACCGCACGAATGAGGCATGATACCACGAAACGGATGACGCGATGAGGGACACGCTGCAAAAAGACTGGCCTATCATTGCCATCGCCGCGCTGTTCGCCGCGCTGGGCGTCCTGTACAGCGTCGTCACGCCGATCTTCGAGGCGTCGGACGAGTTTCATCATTACCCGGTTGTAGAGCACATCGCCACTACGGGCCGCCTGCCCGTGCAGCAGCCGGGGGTCGCGACGCTGTGGGAGCAGGA
>CAZWUX010000260.1:4169-6411 GCA_964637665.1 uncultured Anaerolineae bacterium | reverse complement strand
TCACCAGCAGGGCGGCCACGTCGTCCGGGCGCTCGATGGCGCGGGCGTCCTTCACGTAGAGCGTGCCGTCGTGCGCGGCCAGCTGCCCGGCGTCAAGCTCCTCGATCAACCGCCCATGATGGATGATGCCGATGCGCGTCGCGAGGCGATCGACCTCGGTCAGGATGTGGCTCGACATGAACACGGTGACGCCGGTCCGGGCGGCGAGGTCGGCCAGCAGGCTGCGTATCTCGACCACGCCCGCCGGATCGAGTCCGCTGGATGGCTCGTCGAGGATGAGCAGCTCCGGGCGATGGAGCAGCGCCCGCGCCAGCCCCAACCGCTGGGCGTTGCCGGTCGACAGGTTGCCCGCTTTGCGATCCGCGTAGGGCGCGAGGCCAAGCTGCTCGATCATCTGCCGGGTGCGACCCCGGTCGGAGACCCGCTGCAACCGGCGGGCGATCTCTAAATTTTCGGTGACGGTCAGCTCCGGGTAAGCGGCGGGGGCCTCGACCATGTGCCCGACGTGCCGCCAGGGACCGCGCCCGCCGGGGCCGACCGGCTGGCCCAGCACGCGGATCGAGCCCCGATCGGGGCGGATCATGCCGAGCAGCGCGCGGATGGTCGTCGTCTTGCCCGCGCCGTTCAGGCCGAGAAAGCCGTATATCTCCCCGCGGTGGACGGTCAAATGGACCGCGTCGACGGCCCGCACCGGGCCGTAGGTTTTCGTAAGCTGGTGAACCTCGATCGCGACCTGCATCCGGTGACCTTCCAGAATGGACAAACAACTAAATCATTTTATAGAGCAGGTAAGACCCCTGGCTACCCTAATAACTGGGTGACTCCGCCGGGAGATTTTTATGTTTGGCAACCGGGGATCGCAGTTGGCTACCATCCGGCGGATTCTCGCGTATTATGGGTGCGAATATCCCCCAGAAAAGGGTGAGTATAACGATGGGCAAAAATCGAGGATTCAAGATCGGGGTTTTTCCCCGGATCGCGCTTCTGCTTGCGCTGATTCTCGCGCTCGGCGGGTGCGGAGCGGCGGACCGGTCGTTCGATGGGCCGGGGGCCGCCGCCGACCTCGACGCGGCGCTGGACGGCTTCGTCCGCGATCGGGATGGGGCGGTCAACCGGAACGCGCTGCTGACCATCGACGCGCCTCACGCCGGTTTTACATACACGGGCGCGGCGGGGATCGGGCGGGTCGATACCGGCGAGCCGCTGACGCCGGAGCACCAGTTCATCGTCGCGAGCGTCGCCAAGGCGATGACGGCGGTCGTGATCCACCAGATGGCGGAGGAAGGGGCGTTTGGCCCGGAGGGGATCGATGCCCGGCTGGCCGATCTGGACGTGCTGCCGCCGGAGGTGATCGATGCCCGGCTGGCCGATCTGGACGTGCTGCCGCCGGAGGTGATCGACGCGCTGCACCGGATAGACGGCGTTTCCTACGGGCGCGAGATCACGCTGCGCCACCTGCTGAACCACACCTCCGGCCTGCGAGACGCCTATTTCGACGGGGTGGATAACCGGGTCGGGCTGATGCCGGGGACCGCCGACGGCGCGGCCCCCGATTCGCTGGTCGGGATGGCGGCCTTCGACGAGCAGTACGGGCTGACGCCGCTCGTCAACTGCACGCTGGATGGGGTTCCGCCGGGCTGCGATCCCGACGACTACCTGTTCCGGCACAAGTGGGCGGCGTGGGACTACGACGCGTGGCAGGCCGATCCGGGCGACCGGATGGCGGGGCTGCTGAATTTTTACCTGGCGGGGATGAACGAGCACGCGCTGTGGGAGCCGGGCGAGGGGTTCCACTACGCCGACACGAACTACATTCTGCTCGGAATCGTGATCGAAAGCCTGTCCGGCAGCAGCCTGCATCACGAACTGCGCGCCCGGATATTCGATCCGCTGGGCATGGACGACACGTACCTGCTCGGCGCAACCGATCCACCTTCCGAAAATTACGAGCGCAACCTCGCCGAGGTCTGGGCGTGGAACGAGCCGTCGATCAGCGGTGGGGTGGATTTTTCGTTCGACTGGGGCGGCGGTGGGGTCGTCTCGACGCTGGCCGATCTCGACACGTTCATGCGGGCGCTGGTGGCGGGCGATCTGTTCAGGCAGCCCGCTACGCTCGACGAGATGCTTGCCGTACGCCTGCACCGCGGGGTCGGAGGGGTCGACTTCGTCGGGCCGCTTGCCGATGCGGCCGAGCTCCATGCCGATCGCGCCGAGCAGCTTCTTGCGCAGTGGCGTGCTGAGG
>CAZWUX010000260.1:3593-4159 GCA_964637665.1 uncultured Anaerolineae bacterium | reverse complement strand
TCGCTCGACGACTATCTGGCCGTGCCGGACGTGCGAGGCATCCATTACGCATCCGGGTTGATCGTCTTCCCAACCGCCGGGGGACCGGCCCTCTACATGATGGGGTCGAATGGGACGTGGGTGGAATACTACCCGCCGGAGGACCTCGTCATGGTCGGCACGGTGGACGATTTCAGCAACGTGCCCGGTCAGGTGCGGCTGCACATCCAGCTTTCCGGGGTCCTCGCCCAACACGGGCTGCACACGCCGATGGCAACCTTCACCAGCCCGCCGATGTCGATTTTCACGGTGGGGGTGATGCTGCTGGTCGTGTTATGTGTGATCCTGCTGATCGGCGGCCTGTTCGGTCGGCGGGGAGGCGAACCCACCGCCGCGTCTGTGAGGTGGATGCGGCGGCTGACCGCCGCCGGGTTGGCCGCTACCCTGCTCCTGATGGTGATCATCGGCATGTCGGTAGGCGGGGATATGTTCCAGATGATGTTCGACTTCTCGCCGGAAGTCAGGAGGCTGTTCGGCGTCAGCGCCGTTGTGATGGGCCTGTTCGGAATCGCGATGGCGGTGTTTGC
>CAZWUX010000260.1:0-3583 GCA_964637665.1 uncultured Anaerolineae bacterium | reverse complement strand
CCGGGCGGGAGTGGGTGCGCAAAGAAGGGCGGCCCCTCGACCGGGGTCTGGCCGCCGCCGTCGCGATCCTCATGCTGGTGTGCGCGGTATCCATCGGGGCGCTGGCCTGACGCATCGCGATCCGGTGATTTACGGTCGGTACGCAGTCGAGCGGCCAACCTGCTGGCCGCTCGACTTTTTGTATACATATCTTTTGAGTTACTACGGTGCGGGGAGTGTATCCACAAAGCTCCCGTGTGGATCGACCACCTGCATCGACCCATCCAGCCCGACTACCGCCGTGCCCCACGAACCTTCGTCCATAGCGTATCCGGTCACGACGTGGGTGGCATCCAACCACGCGTGCGGCATCATGAGGCCGGGATCGCGGGCCAGTACCTCTGCGGGGGCCGTCGGCGGGGCGACGCGGTAGAGGATACCTTCCACCGGCAGCAGCGCCTCATCGCTGAGGTCTGCCGCGTAGAATACAAGCTCACCGCCCGGCCCGAAGGTCGGGAAACCGAGGTAGTCGGCTTCGACGGCGAGCGTGTTGATCGGTTCCCCTTCCCCATTGAGCACGACGACAGCTTCCTGCTCGACATAAGCCAGCGCGCTGATCTGCCCGCTCACCTCATAGAAATCACCGATGCACATGAACAGGCCGTAGTCCGCGCAGTCGAAGACGCGTTCGGGCGGGGCGTCGCTGTTCAGGCGAAGCGCGTACAGGTTGTCGTAGCGCCCCACGAAGCTGCTCCACGCGCCGCCGATCCCCACTGGTTGGAGCGTGTAGTACAGCATGGTGTTGTCCTCGCTGAAGCGCACCGGGGCCATCGCGCGGGCGGGCATGTCATCGGACGTGAGCGGCAGCAGTGGGGTGATGGGATCGCCGTCCGCGACGTTGGCGACCCACATCGTGCTCGTGGGCTGCACTTCGTAGTTCGGACCCGCGGAAGCCGCACTCCACGCGACGAGGCTGCCATCCGCCGAGACGGTGAAGCTGTGGTAGAAGTTCGTGTCTTGCTCGCTCACCGACGTGAAGGGCAGCAGCGACGCCGTGCCGTCCGGTTCGATGCGCTTCAGCACGTAGCTGCCATCCACATACGCGCGGAAGTACACGCCGTCCGCCGCTGCCTGCACCGGGCCGGGCATCGAGCCGTCCAGTGGGGTAGGACACGCCGCCCCATCCAGCGGATTCACGACCTCGAACCCCTCGTTCGGGATGGAGAGCATGATTGCCGGGCGGACGATCTCCGGGCAGAGGTCGCCAGACTCGATGGGCGGTGGTTCCTCACCACCGTCTGCAGGCGGCGTCACCGGCACGTCGAGCGTCGCCCTGACGCCGTTCACGTCGACGGTGTAGCTGCCCTCCGGCATCTCCACGATGTTGATCGGGATCGCCAGCGCGAACGGCAGGCCGAGGTGATCCGGCGGGCAGCCGGGATCGGCGGGCGTGGCGAGCAGCGAGATGGCGATATAGTCATCCGTGAATGTCTGGTGAACCTCGGCAAGCTGGGCGCACAGGTCGGGCCACGTCCCGGCGACGTTGACGTGGACCGGGATGGGCGATCCGACGCCGACCTCGACCTGAACGTCCTCGATGGGGATGGGCCGCAGGTCGTCTGCGCGGGGCGTCTTGCCGCCCGGCCCGCCGTCAGGTTCGACCGGCATGGGCGTCTCGCTGTTACCCGGCCCGCCGTCAGGCTCGACCGGCATAGGCGTCTCGCCCGCCGCTCCGGCGGTGGGAAGTCCGCAGGCGGTCAGCAGGCCCGCCGCCAGTATCAGCAGAAGCATGATAAGGTTTCGTTTCATCCGTCGATACCCCTCACTTTTCCTAAAAACTACGGAAGCTCCTGCAAGGGCCGGTTTGTCACCCCGCAGAAGCCTGTCAGCAGGTCGAGAGAGACGTATAACATGATATTTTTATCATGTCATATTTTTCATGATTTATAATACTGGATTTGTCCGATTTGTCAATATTGGGATGGGGATAGGGCTAAACGCCGGGCGAGGCCTACACGAGCTTCACGGTGTCGGAGATCAGCACGCGCATCGGGAACAGCGGCAGAGGCGGCGGGTGGTAGGATTGGCAGGGTGGATCTGTAAATCAGGGTAGTGCGCAGTCAAGCGATCCACAGTGGGTGGGCCGCTCGATTTTTTGTATGTGCTCTTAACCTTCTTCCTTGACAGTCTGAAGGTACAGTTGAATGGTCTCAATCGGGCGGTGAACGCATCACAACCCCGGCCTGCCGACCGTCGCAGGCGGCGATTCCCCCGCGCTGGCGGGTGAGCGGTTCATTCCATAAATTGTTCTGGCACCGTGTCGCGCCGCCGCAGGGCGGATAATCCCCAGCTGATCGTGCGGCTTGCCCGTATGCTGAGAAACACTATAGTTCTTCTTGTGCAGATATTTACCCCCGGCGCAGACTGACCCACCTGCACACCCAACGCAAGGAGACCGCTGCCATGCCGCTGTTCGGCCCCCCCAACACCAAGAAAATGGAAGAGAAGGGCGATGTCAAGGGCCTGATCAAGGCGCTTGAGTACCAGAAGGATCGATTCATCCCGCTGTGGGCGGCGCAGTCGCTCGGACGGCTGCGGGCGCAGGAAGCGGTTGAACCGCTGATCGCCATGCTCAAATCGGGCGACAAAACGAAGATGGAACATGCCGCCAGAGCGCTCGGCGACATCGGCCATCGCGGGGCGCTCTACCCCCTGCTCGCGGCATTGGAGAACAAAGAGTGGGAGGTGCGGCGCGCAGCAGCCCGTGCGCTGGGCAAACTGGGCGACGAGCGGGCGGTGAGGGGGCTGAGCAAAACGACCATTGACAAGAGCAACGATGTCAGCGCGTGGTCGTGCGAGGCGCTCGGCAAGATCGGGGTGGCTGAAGGGGTGGAACCCCTGCTCGTGGCCTACAGCCATCCCCGGTGGGCGGCGCGCGATCGCCGTGTCATCCACGAAGCGCTGCTCGCCATCGGGGAGCGCGGCGTCGAACCGCTGCTCAAGGCCACCTACGCGCCTGATCCGGACGTTCAGGCCGAAGCCCGGCAGGTGCTCGACGAAATCGGCTATGCGCCGGATGAAACGGAGGAACTGCGCGCGCTGTTCCCCGGTATCGACTGGTCGACGGTCGAGACGATCGACGAAGGGGTGCTGGGCCAGCTTTTCGAGAACACGCTGGGGGACGCCGACCCCACGACACGGCGGGGACTCCAGCAGGTCGTCAGCACGACGGGCTGGGAGCCGGGCCGCGATCCGCGCAGCGCGTTCTACTACGCGGCGATGCACGAGTGGGAAGCGTGCGCGGAGCTGGGCGAACCGGCGATCGCGCCGCTGATGGCCGTGCTTGAGCGGAGCAGCAGCCTGGAAACGAAGCAAGAGGTCGTCGAGGCGTTGTGCCACGTGGCCGCCGGGCATCCGCAGGCGTTGGTCAGGATAAAGGAGAGCGGCCTGATCGATGCGCTCGCCCGCAAGAAGGAGGAACTTCCGGCCCGTAAGATACTGGACGCCATCGGGCGCAGCGCAATCGAGCTGGAGGGGCAGTTAGAAGCGGCAGACGGCCCCGTGCAAATGGACGCCGAAACCGAGCAGGTGATACGTGAGCTGG
>CAZWUX010000259.1:0-6480 GCA_964637665.1 uncultured Anaerolineae bacterium | reverse complement strand
GGTGCGCCAGGGCATCAGGTTGGCCTGCTGAAAAACGTGCCCGATCTTCGGGGGCGGCTTCGTGACCGGCTCACCGTCGATCATGACCACGCCTTCTGTGGGCCGGAGCAGCCCGGACAGGATGCGCAGCAGCGTCGATTTACCGCAGCCGGACGGCCCGACCAGCGTGGTGAAGGTGTGCCGCTCCAGAGTCAGGCCGACATCACGCAACACGGGCAGCGGGCCCCCGTCCGCCAGATACGTCTGGCTGACGTGCTCGGCGGCGAGCACCGCCGGGCGCTCGCTCTCGGCGGGCAGATCGGCAGGGGGGTGGGGGGTGTCCACCTCATGGGGCTGCGTCACGGCAGGAACTCATTCGTATAGGCTGCATCGATCTCCTGTGGGGTGGTCAGCAGGCCGGTATCGAGCAAAACCTGCTGCATGATCTGCCACGATTCGCCCTCACTGTAACCGAGCGGATCGCCCTTCCACAGTTCGATGGAACGGGCCAGCACCTCGCGGGCCGTTTCCGCCGTCGCCGGGTCGTCCAGCCCTTCGACGTACCCCTGGCTGATCTCGAACGCCTCTTCCGGGTGGTCGATCGTGTACTGCACGCTCTCCGCCAGCCCGGCGACCATTTCCCGCACCAGCTCCGGGTTGTCTGTAATGACTTCCTCGCTCGTCACCAGCCCGTTTGAGACGAGGTCGGCGTAGTCGGCCACCTCGATCACGCGGATCGCCTCGCCTGCTGCTTCAAGCTGCACCGGCTCGTTGGCAACGTAGACCACAACCGCGTCGACGCGATCCGAAATCAGCGTCTCGACCTGCGAGTAGCCCGTCGTCTGAAGATCGATATCCTCATCCGTCAATCCGGCAGCCCCCAGCAGCGCCTCCAGCCCGATATAACTCGCGCCTTCTTTGACCGGGGTCCCTACGCTGCGCCCGGCGAGGTCCTCCGGCGTCTCGATGCCGGAATCGGCTTTGACGGCGATGGCGACCGGGAAGCGCTGGTACCACTCGAACACGTAGACGAGTGGCATCCCCTGTTCGCGGGCCAGCAGCACCTGCTCGCCGCTCACGACCGCGAACGGGATTTCCCCGGTGGCGACGAGCCGCGCGCCGTCCGTCTCCTGCCGGTGCTCGGTCGTGAGGTCGATGCCGTGCTCCGCGAAGAACCCCTTGTCGATGCCGACGTAATACGGGGCAAACTGCACATCGGGGATGTATCCCAGCGACAGGCGGACCGGCGTCAGCGCGCTTTCGGCTTCGCCGGTTGATTCGGGGGATGGTGCGCTTGTGGGCGATGGGGTTGGTGTGGCGCTGCACGCCGCCAGCAGGGCGGCGAGCAGCACAGCGGCCAGCGTTGAAATGACGGGAATGCGTTGCATGGGGTGTTTTTACTCCTGAAGCGGTGGTGGGATGCGTAAATCAGTGTTGGCCGTTGCCCGCCTTCCGCCAGCGCATCGTGTGGCTCTCCAGCCAGCTTACGCCGCCGTACAGCGCCAGCGCCATGACGATCAGCGCCAGCACGCCGACGAATACCCGCGCCGTGTCGTACTGGCCGTCCGCGAGGTTGATCATGAAGCCCAGCCCGGCGTCGGCCCCGGCGAACTCGCCGACGACCGCGCCGATGACGGACAGCGTCGCGCCGACCTTCAGCCCGGCGAGCAGCACGGGCAGCGCGGCGGGAACTTCCAGCTTGGCGAACATCTGCCAGGGCGAGGCGTGCAGCGAGCGCATCAGGTCGCGCAAATCCTGTGGGACGCCGCGCACACCGGCGATCGTGTTAACCAGAATGGGGAAGAAGACGATCAACGCGCTGATCAGGACTTTGCTCGTCATGCCGGGGCCGAACCAGATCACGAGCAGCGGCGCGATGGCGACGATGGGCACCGCCTGCGAGGCGACGAGGTAAGGGCTGAGCGCGCGCTCGATGGTCACGGATTTGGCGACGGCGTAGCCGAGCACGGTCGCGACCGTCATTCCGAGCGCCAGCCCGCCGAGCACCTCGACGAGCGTGATGCCCGCGTGGTGCCACAGCGTCCCGTTCAGCGCCACCTCGACGAATTTCTGACCGACTCGCCCCGGCGAGGGCAGGATGAAGGCCGGATAGCCGCTGAACTGCACGAGCGCTTCCCACGCCAGCAGAAAGAGGACCAGCGTAAAGACGGGCAGCAGCCGCCCCCAGAGCCGCGGCTGCCGGGCGCGGGATGGTGTGGACGACGGTGTGCGATTGCGCTGAGATCGTGTCAGACTGATTTGCATCAGGTTGCCCCTCGATGCTCGCTAAAACGGGCGGGCGACGAACCGGCGGGGCAGGGCGGCGGCTGCGCCAGAGCGCAGGGGAGAGGCCATCCGCTGAAAAACGAACGCCCGAAGCCGACAAATGCGACTCCGGGGCGGACGGTTGCCACGTATGGCGGCAGCACGTCTCACGCTGGCGTGCCCGCGCCTGAAAAACACAGTCCCGAAGCCAGATAGTCGGCTCCGGGGCACACAGATCAGACGCACGCGTGTGCCGATGCACACACGGCCTCGCGGCATTATGCCGACCTTCTCCCTTCCTGACTTTCACAGTCGGCCCCGGAATCACACCGGAGTCCACCGCCGCAGCGGGTAGCGGGCTTGCCTGGCGCGGCTATCGCGCCCAGATTACCGCCGATCGGGAATTTCACCCTGCCCCGAAGGTCAATGTTCAATTCTAGACAGATTATAAATCTCAGGGGGCAGGCTGTCAACTATTTGTGAATTTGTTCACATAGGACGGCGGGGTGGGGCGACGGGCGGCATCATTTCGCGAGGTTGCCGAATCCGCCGGATGGCGCATCGTTGTGTGGCGCTTCACGACGTTAGGCGGTCTGATGCGGCTGTTCGAAAACCTGCTAGGGAAAAATGCTCGGACTGCGCACGCAGCGCCTGAGAATGATCCCGGAAATCCCCATTTCCTGCCCCAAAAATAAGTACCGATTATTTAAGCAAATCAGAACTTAATGATTCTGATGGGGGAGTGGGCCGGGAAAATGACGGCGCCTGCTCTGATATCTGCCAGAGACGAGCGCCGGTCGGATCGAAGGGCTGGAAATCAGGGCCGTGAGCTAATCCCGCTCGTCTGGCTTCGGGTTGAGATCCCTGACGGCGGCGGACTGCGCGTAGACAATCCGCTCAGCGATGTTTGTCACGCGGTCGCCGATGCGCTCGTAGTTGTGCCCGGCCCACAACATATACGTCCCCTCTTCGACCGAAATCTCACCGTCACGCATCGCGTTGATGATCAGGTTGAAAAGCTCCTGATAAAGGTGGTCGATCTCGTCATCGGCTTGAGCCACCATGCGGGCTTTCACCGGGTCCATGTCAATGTAGGCGTCCATCACGTCGTTGATCATGTCCTGTACTTTGCGCCGCATCGTCGGCACGAGGTCAGGCACAGGGATCGCCGTGTCGCCCGTGTAGCGCAGCGCGGTCCGTGCGACGCCTTCTGCGTGATCGCCCATCCGCTCAAGCTCGTTGGCGATCAGCAGGTCGGCGATCAGCTTGCGCAGGTCGCGGGCCACCGGCTGCTGGCGGGCGAACGTGCGTGAAACCTGCTCCTCGATGCTGTTGTGCAGTTCGTCGAGCGTGTCGTCGTCGTTGACGACGGTCTGAGCGAGAGCCTGATCGTGATGCGTCAGCGCCTCCAGCGCGCGTTCCATTGCGCGGCTGACGAGCGACGCCAGGCGCAGGATGTCGTCGCGGATCGCCACCATATCCTGATCAAGTGCGCTTCGAGTTGCCATACGTAAACCCCACTTCCTCTACTGCTCGGATGTTAGACTAACACGTCACCCGGTAGCCGCTGACGGCGGCTGGGCGAGCGTGCAGCTTTGTTCGATTTAGCCGAAACGCCCGGAGACGTAATCCTCGGTCTCCTGTTCGCGCGGGTTGGTGAAAATCTGGTCAGCCGGGCCGTACTCCACCAGAATGCCGATACGCTCCTCGATTCTGTTGCGGTCGAGTGACATAAAGGCCGTCATGTCAGATACGCGGGCGGCCTGCTGCATGTTGTGCGTCACGATCAGGATCGTGTAATTCTGCTTAAGCTCCTGCATGAGTTCTTCGATGCGCAGCGTCGCAATCGGGTCGAGCGCGGATGCAGGCTCGTCCATCAGGATGACCTGGGGCTGGACGGCTATCGCCCGCGCGATGCACAATCGCTGCTGCTGCCCACCTGAAAGAGCCAGACCGCTCTCGCCCAACTTGTCCTTCACCTCATCCCAGAGCGCCGCCCGCCGTAACGACTGCTCAACCACTTCGTCGAGGTCGCCGCGAAAACCGTTGATGCGCGGCCCGAAAGCTACGTTATCGTAGATGCTCTTGGGGAATGGATTGGGCTTCTGAAAGACCATCCCGATCCGGCGGCGAATGTCGACTGGGTCAACGTCCTCATCGTAAATATCTTCGCCGTTGTAGATGACACTGCCTTCTACCCGTGCGTCGGGAATCAGATCATTCATGCGATTGTAGCAGCGCAGCAGCGTGCTCTTTCCGCAGCCCGATGGCCCGATAATGGCCGTGATCTTGTTGCTCATAAATGCGATGTTGATGCCTCGGATGGCGACATCATTCCCGTACCAGACAGTAAGGTCGCGGGTGTCGATGGCGATATCACCGTCGATGAGGCCTTCCTTGACCGGGTTGTCCGTTAGTCTGACTTCTTCCATGTTTTTTATCCTCTAGCGTGTGTTCCGATGGCTTTACGCCACCGGTCGATCTCGTTCGGCTGTGTAATCAGGCGGTGAGGTCGTTGATTCCTTCTCGTCGGCGTCCATCACGGCGTAGTCGTATCGAAGTTGATTACCTGCTCCCGGTCTGAGACCTCCGGCTGATGGTTCGGGCGATCAGAGTCAGGATAAGAACCAACAGCATTAGTTCGAGGGCGCCCGCCCATGCTCTGGCGTGGGCAGGCTCGAACGGGCCACGAGCCTCGTTAAAGATAATAAGCGGGAGCGCCGCCTGGGGCTGTCCGAGCAGTTGGGGGACGATGGTGAAGGCCCCCAGCGCGGTAAGCAGCAGCGGCGCCGTTTCCCCCGCAGCGCGGGCGACGGCGAGCATGGCTGCGGTGATAAGGCCATTGGACGACGCAGGCAGCACGACCTTCATGATCACCTGCCAGCGGCGAGCGCCTAACCCATAGGCGGCATTACGGAGGTCGTCGGGAACGAGCCGGAAGACTTCCTCAGACGCACGGGAAACGATGGGGATCATAAGGAGGCTGAGGGCAAGACCGCCCGCGAGGGTGGAGAATCCGCCGCCGTTCTGGACCAGGATTGTGTAAATGAACAGCCCGACAAAGATGGAGGGCACGCCGGTCATCACGTCGGTGAAGAACTGGATGAACGGGACCAGCTTGCTGCTGGAGTACTCAACCACGTATATCGCCGCTGCGATGCCAAGCGGCACCGCGATGATAACCGCGATTGACACCATGTACAGCGTTCCCACCAGCCCGTTCAGGTAGCCCCCTCCCTCTCTGATCAGTGAGATCGTCTGGATTGAGGTGAGGAACTCCCACGTCATGGCGCTTGCGCCTCGTCTGATCACCTCAAACAGGATCAGGATGAGCGGGGTCAAAGCTAGCGCCAGGGCACCGATGAGAACCCCGTGCATAATCTGATTCTTGAGCCGCCGGGCGGAGGCGTTGTTGGTTCGCTTGCTGGCGGCGGCGATTCGATCGGCCCGAAACTCTGTGTCGGCGGTGCTTGCGCTCATATGCTGGCATCTCCAGAGACCCGCCCCCCGGTGAGCCATACGATCAGCCGGGCGGCCATGTTGACGATGACTGTAATCACGAAGAGAACGACCCCGACGCCGAGCAGCGCCCTGATGTTCTCCGGTGCTGCCTCCTGAAAGGTGATCGCGATGATGCCTGCCATCGACTGCCCGCCCTGAAAGATGGTGTGGGGCAGTTGCTGCGATCCCCCGATGAGCATCGCGACGGCGATGGTTTCGCCGAGCGCCCGGCCCAGTCCGAGCATCGTCGCGCCGATGATTCCCGGTCTGGCCCTCGGAAGCACGACCTCGCGCATCATTTCCCACCTCGTCGAGCCGAGCGCGAAGGCGGCGAAGATCTCTGCGGCGGGCGTATTCGCCATCACCTCACGTGTAACTGCGGTGATGATGGGCAGGATCATGATCGACAGCACCACACCGGCAGTGAAATAGTTGTATGTGACAACCGGGCCGCTGAGAATCGGGATGAAGCTGCCGAGCGTGTCAGCCAGCAGTTTCGCAACCGGGCGCAGGAACACGGGGACGAAGAAGAGCAGTCCCCACAGTCCGTACACCACGCTGGGGACGGCGGCGAGCAGCTCAATGGCGTAGGTGAGAGGCCGCCGGATGCGTTCCGGTGCTGCGTGTGTCAGATACAGGGAAGTTCCCACAGACAGTGGAACGGCGACCAGGAGGGCAATGCCGGACGTGACCAGCGTTCCCGCAATAAACGTGAGTGCGCCATAGTCACCGGTG
>CAZWUX010000258.1:4106-6484 GCA_964637665.1 uncultured Anaerolineae bacterium | reverse complement strand
CTTCAACGCGACCAGCCGCGCGTAGTTGCCGCCGAACGTGTCGCGCACGTCGGCCTCGCCGCCCTCGTAGAAGCCGGGGAAGTTCATGTACTGCGCCCCGGTCGCGAACGGCTGCATCGCCGCGAACACCTCCCGCGCCCACGCGACGTTCGCCGCGTCGTCGGCGGGGTCCTCCCAGTTGGCCTCGATGCCGAGCATGAACGGGGCCGAGCGGTCGCCGAAGGCCGTCGCCTCCGGGCCGACCCGCGACATCGCGCCGCCGAGCTGCCACACGTCCAGCGACGAGTGCGGCGAGGGCGCGGCCTCGTTCAGCGCGACCAGCCGCCGGATCGCCTCGTCGGGCAGCTCGCGCAGGAAGGTCGACTTCCAGTAGTAGTGCATCTCGCCCGCCGGGTAGTCCTCGTCGAAGAACTGCTGGATGTCGAGGAAGGGCATCGGGCCGCTCATGTCGGCGATGGGGTCCCCGAACTCGCGCAGGGGCCGCAGGATGCGCTCGCCCTCCGCCGGATCGCCCACGTAGGCCGACAGGTAGATGACGACCGGCTCACCGTGATGCGCCGCCGGAACCTCGTCGATCTCCGGGCCGTGCCACAGGATGGCGAACCCGCTCACCTCGTCGGGCGCGTCCATCGCCCAATCCCGGTAGAAGCGCAGCGCGTCGGGCGCGTCCTCGGCGCTGTGGATGACGAACACCATGGCAAGCTCCGGCGGGATGGCGTAGGCGCGGAACTCGAACGAGGTCACGATCCCGAAGTTGCCGCCCCCGCCGCGCAGCCCCCACAGCAGGTCGGGGTTCTCCGACTCGCTGGTGTGGACCAGCCGCCCGTCCGCCGTGACCACGTCCGCCGCGATGAGGTTGTCACAGCTCAGGCCGTGCTTGCGGCGCATCAGGCCCAGCCCGCCGCCCAGCGTCAGCCCGGCGATGCCCGTCTCGGACACGACGCCCATCGGCACGGCCAGCCCGTGGACGGTCGTCTCGTGGTCGAGGTCGCCGATGGTCACGCCGCCCTCGGCCCGCACAGTCCGGTTCGCCGGGTCGACGCGCACCGCGCGCATCTTCGACAGGTCGATCACCAGCCCGCCGTCGACGATGGCGGCCCCCGCCACGTTGTGCCCCCCACCCCGCACGGAAATCCGCACGCCGTGCTCGCGGGCGAAGTTCACCGCGTGGATCACGTCCGCCGCGCCCTGCACGCGGGCGATGGCGGCGGGGTATTTGTCGATCATGCCGTTCCACACGCCGCGCGCCTCGTCGTACTTTGCATCGCCCGGCCTGATGAGCGCCCCGCGCAGCGACGCGCCGAAGGCGTCCAGCGCGGCGGCGTCCGGGGCCGTGCTCGTCGTTGTCATTTGCTGAACCATGCTTCCCCCTCACAGGTCAATCTCGTTTTCCCAACGTGTGAGGCCAGTATAGGCGAATCCGCCCGGCCTGTGACCTGCCAAAGGTTGGGTTTGGGGGGTTGGGGTGAAAAACGCGGGGTGTTCTCCATGCTGATCGAACAGGGGGAATGAAAAGCACAGGGCCGGAGTCCGGGCGTGTGGGCGTTGAGCGACGGTCGGGTGGCCGGGGGTCGATACGCTCACCGGGCCGGGCAGCGGGCAGCGCGGCGAGGACTTCAGCCAGCCGGGGCGAAGTCGGTCAGCGGTTTGATGGCGACGCCCACCTGCATCGCCCTGCGCTCCTGCCTGCCATCGGCGGTGATCAGCGGATACCCCGTCGCGTCGGCCAGCGCGATGTAGAGCGAATCGTAGACGGCCAACTCCTGCTCGACGCCGATGGTGAGGGCGTCAGGCAGGTAGGCGCTGGCCGGATGCACGGTGAGCAGCAGCGCCGACAGGTCCAGCATGGCCTGATGCGCCACTTCCAGCGGCATTCCGTGGTGGCGAATGTGCTTCCACAGGACGTTGGTACACTCCACCAGACAGAAGTCGGGAATGTGCAGTTCAACTGAGGCAGGCACTTGCGCCAGCAAAGCAAGCACATTCGGCGTAAACGCTTCTCGAACGTAGCCCTGCATCAACGCGCTGGGATCGATGACGTAGTGATCGCTCACCGATCCCGGTCCTCGCGCAGCATCTCGACGATAGACGGCGTGCCCGGCGGCGGCGTCCAGATATTCTCGCGCATCGACTGGAGCACCTCGCCGATCGGGCGGTCGCTGGTTTGCCGGTAAGGCCGGGGGTGGCCGGGCCTTATCCGCTCGTCCACCACCGCCTCGATCATCGAGCGAAGTTCCTGCACGGTCATGTCGCCCACGCTCTCGACCGTCATGCGTCACCTCCTTGAGACCGATCTACCATTATTGTACCCGCCCCCTGCCCCGCCGCCACGCCGCCCTGATGGTGGAGAAAGCGCAGCTTTCTCCCAGTCAAAACGG
>CAZWUX010000258.1:0-4006 GCA_964637665.1 uncultured Anaerolineae bacterium | reverse complement strand
AGGAGGGGCTATGGCACGGACCGACCGCAGCGCGGCGGGGGATGAGGCGGCCTTCGCCGAGCTGTTTCACCAGCACAAGAACCTGGTCTACAAGACCGCCTATCTGCTGCTCGACGACCCCGCCGAGGCCGAGGACGCGCTGCAAGAGGTGTTCATGCGCGTACACGGCGCGCTGGATTCCTATGACCCGGCGCGGGGGGCCGTCACGACGTGGCTGTACCGCATCACGGTGAACCACTGCCTCAACCGGCGGCGCGGCCAGCGCCCGGTCGTGGGCGCGCTCGACGAGGGCATACCGCCCCGGCGGCCCAACGGCCACCAGCGCCCGCCCGAAGCGCAGGTGGAGGCCGACCAGACGATCCGGCGCGCGCTGGGCCGCCTCAGCGAGAAGCTGCGCGCGGTGGTCGTGCTGCGCTACTACTGGAGCCTGCCCTACGCCGAGATCGCCGAGGTGATGGATATCCCGGTCGGCACGGTGAAATCCCGCCTGCACCTCGCGCTCACCACGCTGCACGAGGGGATTGAGGATGCCGATCACGAGGAGGTGACGCGATGAACTGCCGCGATGTGCGTGACCTGCTGGTCGCTTATCTGGACGACGAGGTGACCGACCCCGAACGGGCGGCCATTCAGCATCACCTGAGCGAGTGCGCGGACTGCCAGCGCGCGTTCGGGGGGATGTGGCAGATCGAGAGCCGCGTCCGCCGCTCGCTGCGGGCGATGGCTGCCGGGGCCGAGGTCCCGGCGGGCGCGTGGCCCGATCTGCAAGCCCGAATTGCCGCTCAGACAGGGCAGGCGGCGCAGCTAAAGCAGGCGACGGACTCTCATCCGTCAGTATCCAACAACCGAGGAGGCATCATGCGTAACCTGTCCATTCGCAGGCCGTTCGCGGCGGCGGCGCTGGCCGCCCTGATTCTGGCCGTGAGCGTCGTCGGGCTGGTCGCGCCCGTGCGCGCTCAGGTGATCGACGCGGTGACGCGCCTGCTGCGCATCCCGATGGCGGGGTCGCAGTCGGGTGTCACGGTATCGGAGGACATCGTGCCGTTCCGCCCGCTGGCCCCGACCTACCTGCCGGAGGGCTACCGGAACTCGTATATGGTGTCGGGCGGCGCGCCGGGCGCGGAGGTGCTGGAGCTGCGCGCGTTCAGCGCGGAGCGGTTCGTCATCGTGTTCGAGCGCCAGACCGGCGGCGACGAGGCCCTGCCCGCTGGGCAGGGCGTGCAGGTCGCCGGTCAGCCCGCCGTGCTGGAAACCGGGTTAGCGGGAACCGCCCACATCCTGATCCCCGCGCCGCAGCCGGACCACATGCCGTACTTCGCCGCGCCGGGTGGTGGCGGGGGCGGCGGCGGGCGCGATCCGCGCGAGAGCCTGCCCGACTCGCTGGCCTATGACGACGGCGTGCGGATCACGTGGCTGGTAGGCGACGTGTGGGTAGAAATCCTCTCGAACGAGCCGGTCGACGAGGTGCTGCGGGTCGCAGAGTCGATGCAGCCGGTCGAGGTGGTGGAGGAAGTCGAGGAGTCGCTGCCGCTGTCCGGTGAGTAACGCGGACGGCCCCTACCTGACTTCCGCACAACGCAAAAAGGAAGCCCCGCGCTCCATTGGCGCGGGGCTTCCTCAGCGATCTGCCCGGTGAGGGTATGAACCGGGCGAAGCCCGGTTCAACTGGGAGTTGGCGCGATGCAAGCATCGTCGCCAACTCCACGCGCGGTGGGGCGACATCAAACTGAAAGACTGATCGACTGACCGACTGAGCGGCTAAATCGAAAAATCCTGACCCAGCCAGGCGTCCTCGACCGGGGCGTGGGGCATGGGTTCGGGCCGCGAGCCGTTCTCGACCCGCTCCTCCAATTCCTCGACGCGCCGCATGAGCGCCACCAGCGTCGTCCCGATGGTGTCCGGCAGCTTGCCGTGTTCGAGGTCGGGGGTGTCCCGGTGCAGGCGCGGATGGCTGCGCCGGACGACCTGCCCCGGCACGCCCACCACGACCGAGTCACGCGGGACGGGCTTGACGACGACCGCGTTGGCCCCGATGCGGCTGTCCGAGCCGATCTCGATGTCGCCGAGAATCTTGGCCCCCGCCCCCACCACGACGCGGTCGCGCAGGGTGGGATGGCGCTTCATCCCGCGCTCGAACTTCGTGCCGCCCAGCGTCACGCCGTGATAGAGCGAACAGTCCGCGCCGACCTCCGATGTCTCGCCGATGACGACGCCCATGCCGTGATCGATGAAGAAGCCGGGGCCGATCCGCGCGCCGGGGTGGATCTCGATCCCGGTAATGAAGCGCATCGCCTGCGACACGGCCCGACCGATGAGCTTGAGACCGTGCGTCCACAGCCAGTGAGCCACGCGGTGGCCCCAGATGGCGTGCAGCCCCGGATACAGCAGCACGATCTCCAGCGGATTGCGGGCCGCCGGGTCGCGCTCCATGAAGACGCGGATGTCGCGCCGGATGGTCTCGAACATGGTACCACCTGCCCCTGTAACTGCCTGCGCGCTCTGCATTAGTCCTCCGCCAGGTGGGCGAACAGCGGCGTGCTGAGATACCGCTCGCCGTTGGACGGGATGATCACGACGATCAGCTTCCCGGCGTTCTCCGGTCGGGCCGCGACTTGCAGCGCGGCCCACGTCGCCGCGCCCGACGAAATGCCGACCAGCAGACCTTCTTCCGTCGCCATGCGGCGGGACGTGTCGAACGCATCCTCCGCCTCGACCTCAATCACCTCGTCGTAGATGTCCGTGTTGAGCACGTCGGGCACGAACCCCGCGCCGATGCCCTGAATGGGGTGCGGCCCCTTCTCACCGCCGGACAGCACGGGCGAGCCAGCCGGTTCGACGGCGATGATCTGCACGGACGGCTTGCGGCCCTTCAGCACCTCCCCGATCCCGGTGATCGTTCCCCCGGTGCCGACCCCCGCCACGACGATGTCAACCTCACCGTCCGTGTCCCGCCAGATTTCCTCGGCGGTCGTCTCGCGGTGGATCTGCGGGTTGGCCGGGTTCTTGAACTGCTGCGGCATGAAATAGCGGTCGTCGGATTCGGCCAGCTCGGTTGCCTTCTGGATGGCCCCGTTCATGCCCTCGCTGCCGGGCGTCAGGATCAGCTCGGCCCCGTAGGCGCGCAGCAGCACCCGGCGCTCCACGCTCATCGTGTCGGGCATGGTCAGCACGCAGTGATAGCCGCGCGCGGCGCACACGAAGGCCAGCGCGATGCCGGTGTTGCCGCTCGTCGGCTCGACGATAATGGTGTTCTCGTCGATCAGCCCGGCGCGCTCCGCCGCGTCGATCATCGCCAGCCCGATGCGGTCCTTGACGCTGCCCGCCGGGTTGTAGTATTCGAGCTTGGCGACCACGTCGGCGTCGCAGCCGGCGGTCAGGCGGTGCAGCCGCACCAGCGGCGTGTTGCCGACGAGGTCGGTGACGTTCTCTGCGATGTTCACGGTTGTTTCCTCCGTTAAATGGCGTCTAATCAGGTGTTCCAATAAGCCTCACCCGGCAGCAAAAAACCAACTGCTCAGGTGGGCGCGGAGCGCGGATTCGGTTTCCCGTCGGGGTCGCCGTTCCACCGTCGTCAGTTGGCCGCGAAAAAGGCCTGCTCAATTGTTGAACGTGACGAGTCGGTGGTTACAGGCCCCGGCTCAGACACATGCAGAAGTTCATGGTGATGCCCCCGTCGTGGTGCTGGCTATTCTCACGTCTATCGCTGAGTGTAACTAACCCGCCCGGAAATGTCCAATTAGTGGCGAGTGGCGAGTTACCGGTTTCCAGTTTTTGTGGATGAACCGCTCCGGGCCGGACGGCGGCGGTCCGAGCGCTGAGCGGCGGTCGGGTGGCCGGGGGTCGATGTGCTTATCCGGGTGCGGACGGTCAGCAGGAAAAGAGTCTGCAAGCCCGGCGGGGCGATCCCCCTACCCCCGGATCACACCCGCCCGGCTGATTGGCACATCGCAAGCCCAGCAGGGCGACGGTCGGTCAGCGCCGCCGACCCCCGGCGTCCGGCCAAGAG
>CAZWUX010000257.1:0-6517 GCA_964637665.1 uncultured Anaerolineae bacterium | reverse complement strand
CATCGCCAACATGCGGGAGGCTGAGGCCGTCGAGCTTGCCGGGAAGATGCTCGATGGCGGCGAAAGCCCGCAGACGGTGCTGGACGCCTGCCGCGACGCGATGACGGTCGTCGGGGACCGGTACGAGAAGGGCGAGTACTACCTGCCGGAGCTGGTCGTCGCGGGGGACATCCTGCGGGCCATCGGCGAGCTGGCGAAGCCGTACCTCCAGAGCGGCGAGCAGGAGGGCGAGGAGCCGCTGGGGACCGTCATCATCGGGACGGTCGCGGGGGATATCCACGACATCGGCAAGGACATCGTGGCCTTCATGCTCGACGCGAACAACTTTGCGGTGCACGATCTGGGCGTGGACGTGCCTGCGGAGACGTTCGTCGGCATGATCCAGGAGGTGCAGCCGAACGTCGTCGCGCTGAGCGGCTTCCTGACGCTGGCCTACGACGCGATGCGGACGACGGTCGAGGCCATTCAGGAGGCGGGGCTGCGCGATCAGGTCAGGATCATGATCGGCGGCGCGCCGATGGACGAGGGCGTACGGAACTACATCGGCGCGGACGCGTTCGGCAAGGATGCGACGGCAGCCGTCAAGCTGGCAAAGAGCTGGGTGGGGGAGGCATAAGATGGCGAAGACAGCCGAAGAACTCTATCAGGAACGCAAAAAACGCATCCTCGACGCGGTTGCGCTGCGCAAGCCCGATCGGGTGCCCATCGTCGGCCCCTACCAGTTGTTCCCCTACGAATATGCGGGCGTCAGCTTCAAGGACGCGATGAACGACTACGCGCTGGCGCGCGAGGTCTGCCACAAGTTCGTGGACGACTTCGAGCCGGACGCGGACTTCGGGCCGGTGTTCGCCTACCCGGCCAAGCCGATGGAGACGCTGGGCGTCAAGTGGTTCAAGTGGGCCGGGCACGGCCTGCCCGACAACGTCATGTACCAGTTCATCGAGGGCGAGTACATGACGGCGGACGAGTACGACGAGTTCATCTACGACCCGTCGCACTTCATGGCGAGCAAGTGGCTGCCGCGCTCGTTCGAGGCGCTGGAAGGCTTCTCGGCCTATCCGCCCATGCGGCGCATGATGTGGTTCGGCTGGACGGGGCTGCTGCTGCCCTTCGCCACGCCGGAGATGCAGGAGTCGCTGAGGCTGGCCGCGCAGGCCGCCGAGGAGCTGGGCGAGTGGTTTGGCTCGCTGGGCCAGTACGGCGCGGAACTCAAGGAGAAGGGCTTCCCGCAGGCGTACGCCGGGCTGGACTGGACACCGTTCGACATCGTGGGCGATACGCTGCGCGGCACGCGCGGGGTGATGGGCGACATCATCCGGCGGCCCAAGAAGCTGCTTCAGGCCATCGAGGTCGCGACGGAGATTTCCATCGAGTACGGGCTGGGCGCGAAGGGCGCGGACCTGCCGTTCTGCTGGATCTGGCCGCACAAGGGATCGGCGGGCTTCATGTCGGACGAGCAGTACGCGACGTTCTACTGGCCGTTCCTGCGGACCGTGCTTGAGGAGCTGATCGCCAACGACATCACACCGGTCGTGTACTTCGAGGGCGACGAGACGCCGCGCCTGAAGTACTTCAAGGAGGTTCCCCCCGGCAAGTGCTGGTTCCACTTCGCGACGATGGACATGGAGGCCGCCAAGCGGGAGCTGGGCGACATCGCGTGCATCTCCGGTAACCTGCCGAGCTACCTGCTGCTGACGGGCACGCCCGACGACGCGCGCGCCCACGCCAAGAAGCTGATCGACACGGTGGGCGAGGGCGGCGGGTACATCATGGATACGTCCGTCATGCTCGACGAGGCCAAACCGGAAAACGTCAGGGCGATGTTCGAGTTCACCAAAGAATACGGCGTATACTGATCCGGCACATCGCTCCTGAGCGTAGATCGACACAGGCCCGGCATATCACGCCGGGCCTGTTGGTTTTTCGCTGAACGGCGGATCACGCCTCGCGCAGTATCTTGACCACCTCGCCGAGGCTCGGCTTGCTGCCGTACATCAGCAGCCCGGCGCGGAACAGCTTCGCGCCCGCCCACACGACGACCGGCACGGTCAGCGTGGTCACGACGATACTGCCCACGATGTCGACCGCCGGAATCTCCCCCAGCGAGAGGCGGATCATCATCATCGTCGGGGAGGTGAGCGGGAACCAGCTCAGCACGCGGGCGATGGTCGCGTTGGGGTTCGCCATGATGAACCCGGCGAGCATCATCGGGATGGCCGCCATGAACGAGAACATCCCGGCGATCTGCTGCGATTCCTGCTGGTTCGTGCCCAGCGAGCCGCCCGCGCCCATCAGCACGGCGTAGATCAGGAAGCCGAGCAGGTAATACACGACGCTGAGCGCGATCAACCCCACACGCCCGGCGAGCGGCGCGGCGAGGCCCAGCAGGGCGACCGCGCCCCCGCTCAGGGCCAGCATCGAGCTGATCCAGACCGTCATCTGCGTCAGGCCCAGCGCGCCTAACCCCAGCACCTTCCCCGCGAGAAGCTGCCACGCCGTGACGCTCGACAGCACAACCTCGATCACGCGGCTGGCCTTTTCCTCCGCGACGCCGCGCATCAGGTAGCCCGACGACGTGAAGATGGTCAGCACGAGCAGCACGCCGAGGAAGTAGGGGGCCAGAAAGTCGAAGATCATCCCGCCGACCCCGCCCGTGCCGCCCGCTTCCTCGTCCAGCGAGACGGTCACCGGATTGAAGGGGTGCAGCGCCCGGTTGGTGATGCGCTCGTCGACCCTGCCGTGCAGCAGGCTGGCGAGCAGAAAATTCTCGACCTGATCCGCCGATTGGAAATCGACGTTGCCGCCCCGCGTGACGACCGTCACGTCACCCTGGTCGACGTAATCCGGCGGGATGACGACCAGCGAGTCGATGCGCTTGGCGGCGAGGTCCGCCCGGCCTGCCTCGCGGCTCTCGTAAGGGATGAACTGATCTTCATACTGGGGCAGGATGGGGGTCGCGATCCCGGCCTGATCGACGACGCCGATCCGGCTGGCCCCGGTGTCGAACTGTGCGGAGAGGAACTGCGACGCCTGCCCGCCGAAAAAGGCCGCGATCACCAGCCCGACGATCCCCAGCGCGGGCACGATCAGCGTCCAGATGATGAAGCCGGGCCGCTTCAGGTTGGTGAGATATTCGTGCCGTGCAATCGTCCATACCTTACGCATCGCGTTTACCCTCGCCTACGATCTGTACGAAGATGTCCTCCAGCGGCGCGGAGGCGACCTCGAACGCCCTGATCTCGACCCCGCGCTCGACCAGCGCCCGTAATACTTCCTGCGGCGGCGTCCCATTGAGCGAGAGGATCGCCTCGCCGTCGTCGCGCTGCACCGCCGTGACGCCCGGCAGCGCCCCGAAATCGGCGTCCGCCCGGACCCGGACGGTGTCCGGTGCGTACTGCGCCTTGATCTCATCGAGCGCACCGTACAACACAACCCGCCCCTCGTTGATCAGCACGATGCGGTCACACAACTCCTCGACCAGATTCATCTGGTGGGCGCTGAGCGCGATGGTCTTGCCCTCGGCCTGAAGCTCGCGGATCAACCGCTTGAGCAGGCCGACGTTCACCGGATCGAGGCCCTGAAACGGCTCGTCGAGGATCAGCAGATCGGGGTCGTGGATCAGCGTCGCCGCGAACTGGAGCTTCTGCTGCATCCCCCGGCTGAGGTCCTTCACCTTATCGCCCGCCCGCTCGTCAAGCTCGACGCGGGCCAGCCACGTCTCGGCCCGCTCACGGGCGACGCCGCGCGATGTGCCCTTCAACTCCGCGAGGTAGACCAGCACCTCGACGAGCGTCAGGTCACGGTACAGGCCGCGCTCCTCCGGCAGATAGCCGACGCGCTCCCGCGCCTCGGCGGGCGGCCCGCCGAACACGGCGACCGATCCCTCATCCGGCTTGATGATGTCCATGATCGCGCGGATGGTCGTCGTCTTGCCCGCGCCGTTCGGCCCCAGCAGGCCGAAAATCTCAGCCTCGCAGACTTCAAACGATACATGATCGACGGCCACGAAATCGCCGTAGCGTTTCACGAGGCCGTCCACCGTCAAAATGGGTTGTGGCATCACGTCACCTATCACACTAACCGGCTGCCGGGCAGCAGCCGGGATTTAATGATTCCTACGCAGCATCCACCGGAATCGTTTCCTTATGAGTCTACTACGCCCGCCGCTGGCACACACCCTAAACTGCGAGGTATTCTCTAGGCGAGGCGGCTTTGAGCCGCATCCTACGCACGGCAACCCGACCCTGAGCCAGCGGCAGCAGGCCCGGCAGGCCGCCCGCTGCTGTTCATCCCAAACAATCCGGCGCACGACAGGAGGCACCACCATGAAGGACGTACTCGACAGCCTGAACACGTGGACCGAGCGCGACGAGGAGATCGCCGTTGCGACCGTGATCAAGACGTGGGGATCGGCCCCGCGCCCGGTCGGCTCGAAGCTGATCACGACCCGCAGCGGCGGCATCGCCGGGTCGGTGAGCGCCGGGTGCGTGGAGGGCGCGGTGATCGACGCCGGGAAGGACGTGATGAGTTCGGGCGAGCCGCAGCTCCTCCACTACGGGGTGGCGGACGACACCGCGTGGGAGGTCGGGCTGGCCTGCGGCGGCGAGATCGACATCTTCGTGGAGCCGTTCTCCGCGCTGGCGGACGTTTACGAGGGCGTGAAGGCCCACCTCGACGCGGGCGACCCGATGGCGGTGGTCAGCGTGCTCGACGGCCCGCCCGACGCCCGCAACCACAAGCTGATCGTGCTGGAGGACGGCACGACGGAGGGCACGCTCGACCTCGGCGCGCACGAGGACGCAGTCATCGCGGCGGCGCTGCGACATCTGGCGAACGAAAAAGGCGGCCTGATCGAGCCGGAGCAAGGGCTGAGGCTGTTCGTCGAGGTCTACCCGCCCGACCCACGCCTGATCATCGTCGGGGCGGTGCACATCGCGGAGCCGCTCGTCACGATGGCGAACGCCGCCGGGTACGAGACCATTCTGATCGATCCGCGCTCGGCATTTGCCACGCGCGAGCGCTTCCCGCACGTCGATTCGCTCGTCGGCGAGTGGCCGGGGGGCGCGCTGTTGGGGATGAAGCTCAACCACTCGGCCTACGTCGTCACGCTGACGCACGACCCCAAGCTGGACGACCCGGCCCTGATCGCGGCCCTGCAAAGCGATGCGCGCTACGTCGGCGCGCTCGGCTCGCGGCGGACGAACCGGCTGCGCATCGAACGGCTGCGCGAGGCGGGGCTGTCCGAGGAGCAGATCGGGCGGCTGCACGCGCCGATCGGGCTGGACATCGGCGGGCGCACCCCGCCGGAGATCGCGGTCAGTATCCTCGCGGAGATCGTCAAGGTGCGGAACGAGCCGGTGGGGTAGTTGCCAGTGGCGTTGTTGAATGAATTTAGCACCATAGCAGAGTCCGCCCAGGCGAAACGAGAATCTACGCGACGCGCTCACTGATAGGCATGCCGAGCTGGGTCATGATGTTGAGCGCCCGACACTTAATCCGGGCCTCGACAAGTTGGCTCTCAAAGGTGCGTGCGGCGAGCTGCCCACCGAACAATGTCTTGAACCGGAAGACACTGGTTTCCGCCAGCGAGCGACGATGATAGCCGACCTGCTGCTTCCAGCGATGCCGCCCGACGCAGCGAATACAGCGCAGATTCTGGTCACGCGGCAGGGGAGGCTTGGACGAGTTGCCATGCTGCCAGATGTGAGCCGTGCGCCGAGGCGGCACGATGATATGAAGGATGCCGAACTGATGACAGGTATCGTAAAACGCGCGCGTGTCGTAGCCCCCATCGCCCGTCACCCGTTCAACCGGCTGGTCGATGTCGTACAGCATGCCGCTGCCCGCCGCCCCATCATTGCTCCCGGCTCCGGTGAGCAGCACGGCCTCAATCTCCTGAGTGGCGTCGTTGACGCTCAGATGCAGCTTGCGCCAGATGCGACGCTTGCTCGCGCCGTGCTTGCGCACCTTCCACTCGCCTTCCCCATAGACCTTCAAGCCCGTGCTGTCCATCAGGATGTGCAGCGCGCCGTTTCGTCCACTGGTGGGCAACTGCACCGCCAGCGTCTTGCCCCGCTTGCACAGCGTCGTGTAGTCCGGCACCGTCACGTCGGCTTTCAGCAGCTTCAGCAAGGACCGTCCGAACCCTTCCGTCGCGCGCAGCGGCAGGCAGAACACCGCTCGCAGGGTCAACATGCATTCGATGGCCCGGTCGGAATACTGCACCTGCCCACCCCGCTGACGTGGACCATTGCGGCTGGGCCGCCACGCCTTCAGCAGGTCTTCGCTGACCCATACCTCGACCGCCCCGCGCTGCACCAGACTGGCGTTGTACTCCTGCCAATTCCTGACCCGGTACTGCGCCTTCTTCGTCTTGCGATGGCTCTGTGTCTGTTCTTTGCCCGTCTTTGCTTTTCTGCCCATTCGGCTAGCTTACTGCTAGCCTATTCATTCAACAACGCCGTTACCAGTTACGAGTTGCGAGTTGAGTAGTCAGTCTGTCAGTCTGTCAGTGCGC
>CAZWUX010000256.1:5173-6576 GCA_964637665.1 uncultured Anaerolineae bacterium | reverse complement strand
GGATGCGTCTAATACAGAACGGCAAGCTAAGCCGTAATCCAACAATCTACATATAAGGAGATTCGCATGGCGAAAAGCACCGGCAAGAAGTCCGGGGGATTCACGGACGAGGAAAAGGCCGCGATGAAGGAGCGCGCCAGAGAGGCGAAGGCGGAAGCGAAGAAGGGCAAGAAAGCGGACGGGGAAAGCGACCTGCTCGCCAAGATCGCGGAGATGTCGGAGCCGGATCGCTCGATGGCCGAGCGAGTCCACGCCATCGTCACAGCCAGCGCGCCCGACCTCTCGCCGAAAACCTGGTACGGGATGCCCGCCTATGCCAACAGGGATGGCAAGGTCGTCTGCTTCTTCCAGAGCGCGGCCAAGTTCAAGGCGAGGTACGCGACGCTCGGCTTCAACGACGCGGCGCACCTCGACGACGGCGCGATGTGGCCGACCGCCTTCGCGCTGAAGGAGCTGACCGCCGACGCAGAGGCGCGGATCGGCGCGCTCGTGAAGCAGGCGGTGGCCGAGGGCTGAGCCCGCCAGAAAGCAAGCTGCCGGGTTATCGATCGCTCGCCATCACCGGGGGATCGCCGCCCGGCGGAACCACGTCACGGCTGTCGGGCGGTGCAGGACGATCTCCTTCCCCCCGCCCGGCTCGCCGTACAGATAGGCGATGCGCCGCCGGATCGCCTCTTCGAGGTCCGTAGGCCGCCGCTCGAACGTGGCCGACCACTCCCCCTCGGCGAAATAGGCGAGCAGGTCAGGCAGGGTATCCGCGTGGACGGTGAAGGTGAACACCTCCCGCCCCGCCGGGATGAAAAGCCGCTCCCGCACCACCTGCGATAAGGCCCGGTCGGCCAGCCGGTAGGTGGCGAAGCGCGCCGCGTCAACCGTCGCGCCGACCGGAACCGGCCTCCCGTCGATCCGCACGTCGACCCGGCGCGGCACGGCGACCGGGTGGATGTCGACCAGCAGGCCGCCTTCGCGCAGAAGGCTATGGACGTTCCGCAGGGCATGGACCATGCCCGCCCGCTCGACTCATCACAGCGACCACGAATAGATGGCGAGGTCGTATCCGCCCCGCAGCGTCGAGGGGTCGATGTTGAGGATGCTGCCGTGCAGCAGTTCGACCCGCCCTTGCAGGTCCGACGGGCAGCCCTGCCGGGCCTGTTCGACGGCCTCCCGGTCGGGGTCGAGGGCCGTCACGTGCGCGGCGTCGCGCGCGTAGCGCCACGTGAGACGCCCCGCGCCCGACCCGATCTCCAGCACCCGCCGCCCGGCGAGGTTCCCCGCCGCGTGGTGGAGCAGGGCGACTTCTTCTTCCTGTGGGTCGAGTCTGACGGCCATGTGATGATTCCCCGGTCGGTTGGTGCGCTAACCCCGATTGTAGGCCATCCCGCCGATGTCTGCACGCCGCGCCC
>CAZWUX010000256.1:0-5073 GCA_964637665.1 uncultured Anaerolineae bacterium | reverse complement strand
CCGCGCCGGGTTCGGTTCCGCCGCCCCGCGCTCATGGAGTTGGCGACGATGCTTGCATCGCGCCAACTCCCAGTTGAACAGGGCAACGCCCTGTTCATACGTCATCCCCCTAACTGGGCGGCGATGCGACAGACAGCCGCCGCATGAAAACGAGCCTACCGGAAACCGGTAGGCTCGCCGTTTGACAGGCCCGGCGTGATGCTGCCGGGTCGTGATACGCGGTCAAACGATGGGGTAGCAGCCGACCTCTCGCGCCGTGTCGAACGCGGCGACGATCTGCGCCGGGGGCACCTCAGGCTTGATGTCCTCGATGGAGAAGATGTAGCCGCCGCCGGGGGCCAATTCCCGTATGACCTCCGTAACGTGCCGCTTCACGTCGTCCACCGATCCGACGGCCATGACCTCCTGCACGTCGATGCCGCTGTGGAAGGTGATGTGCTGCCCGTAGCGCTTCTTCAGCTCCGCCGGGCTCATATCTTTGGCGTGGTAGGTGACGGGGCTGACGACATCGTACCCCATGTCGATGTACTCCTCGATCAGCGGGAAAATCCCGCCGTCGCAGTGATAGAACATCTTGACGCCGGGGTCGACGTGCTCGCGCACCGCATCGAGGTACTTCAGGTGGTAGGGCTTGACGTATTCCTCGTACATGGCGTTCGACATATACGGCCCGGTCTGCGCGCCCATGTCGTCGATGTTCGCGCACACCATGTCGAGGTGAGGCCCGACATCTTTATAGAAGTTGTGGGCGATCTCGATGATCGAGTCGTTGATGCGGGTCATCAGCGCGTGGTAGAAGTCGGGGTTCAGCTTCATGTCGATGAACCACTGCTCGAAGCCGCGCAGGAAGTGGTAGACGTGGCAGGTGGCGGCCAGCAGCAGCGGCTCGCCGACGACGGCCAGCGTCGTGTTTTCGTGCAGGTCCTTGGCCCGCTCGGCGGCCCCTTGCACGTAAACCGGATCGTCGGGATCGGGCCAGTAGCCGTAGTCCTCGATCTCCTCCAGCGTCTTCGCGTCTTTGAGCGGCGCTCTGGTGTAGTCCGGGTACCAGTACGGCCCCACGCTCTTGTAGTAGTAGCCGAAGGGCACCATGCGCAGGTAGTTCTCGCCCTCAGGCTCCGGGGGCGGGCTGCCCATCTGGACGCCGACGAAGTCGTTGCCCAGCCGCTCCTTGATGCGCGGGTCGGGGTTGAGGACCATGCCAAACATCTCGATGGGCGGCTCCGGGTCCCCGACGCCCAGATACTCGGCCAGCGCGTCGTAGCCGTACGGCCCTCTGGCGGAGATCAGGTATTGAAGCTGGGCGAAGTCGATGGGGATGCGGTCCGGCTCCCGGTGCTCGATCGCGGTCAGGACACGTTCGCGGGATGTCATCTCGGTCATGATTGTGCTCCTGACTCGCCAAGCAGGGCCCTGGCCTGGACGATGGCGTCGAAGCAGTCGACGCCGTAGCCATCCGCGCCGATCGATTTGGCGTACTCCAGCGAGAGGGGCGGGCCGCCGACCATCACCTTGACGTGGTCGCGGACCCCCGCTTCCTCCAGCGCCTGAATCACGTCGGACATGCCCAGCATCGTCGTCGTGATCTCAGCCGAGACGCCGACGAGCTGCGGGCTGTGCTCGCGCACGGCCTCGACGAACCGCTCGGCGGCCACGTCGATGCCGAGGTCGTGGACCTCGAAGCCCGCCGTCTCCCACATCGTCGCGACGAGGTTCTTGCCCACGTCGTGGATGTCGCCCGCGATGGTGCCGATCACGGCGGTCCCCAGCTTTTCCGGCGCTTCGTTGTCGAAGCTCGGCTTGAGGACCTCCATCGCGCGGTGGAAGGTGTCGGCGGCCATGATCACTTCGCCGAGGAAATACTCGCCGGTTTCCATGCCCTGGCCGACCTGCTCCATCGCCGGGACGAGGCCGCCGTGAAGGATGTCCTTCGCGGCAATACCCTCGTCCAGCATTTGCTGGCAGGTCAGCTGGGCTTGCCCGCTGTCTCCTTCTATCACAGCGGTCATGAGCTGCTCGTATGACATGTCTTTTCCTTTCCCTACGGTGAGGTAACGTGAACGTAACTGCAAAGGCGGAGCGTGCTTTCCCGGTTGTGGAAAGGTGATCCGGCCCGACTACCAAATCCACTGTTTGCCTGCCCCGGAAGCTATAGAAATGGGACTTAGCTAGGAAGCGGGTAAAGTGCCCGAAGGAGGATAAAAGGGGAAGTGAGCAGCGCGTCCGCCGCGCCGCAGCACCCTAGGGAGCTATTCTTCTATTGTATTGTATTTCACAATGGGGCTTTGTCAATGGACTTTTCACCCCACTGTGAGGGGCAAAATCCCGTATGAGTGCCGGTGCAAAACCGAAGGTTTTGCTTGGGAGTTCGCAAAGCGAACTCCACGTGCGTTGGGGGATGAACCGCTCGTTCGCCAGTGCGGAGGAATGAGTGTATGCGGCGGTCGCCCCGCCGGGGGTCGATGTGCTTTCAGCGCCAGGTGCCAAGTGCCGAGTGTCGAGTTGGGGAATGAACCGCTCGTTCGCCGGATGCGAGGGTCTGACCGTTTGCGACGGTCGGCAGGCCGGGCGGGCGATGGGAAGAAACGCGCTGCGTTCTTCACTTCGGGGGCGGGCGCGGGGAACGGCGGCGCGAATCTCATACCGCATCGCCCCACCGGAAAGGCGATCCGCGCGGCATAAAATCGACTAGAATGAAAGTGCGGGCGGCCTGCTCGCATATCCAACATCTCACTCAGCGGAGGGCAGAAACCTATGCGCAGCGCGACGCGGGTTGTGACCGCCAGCATGGGGGCACTGGCGGGGCTGGTCGGGGTCGAGCACGGGATCGGCGCGGTGATGCAGGGGAACGCTGCCCCGCAGGGCGTCGTGTTCCTCTCGTGGCCCGACTCGGCGGCGTTCGACATCCTCGCCGGGGAGCCCGCCATGACGCTCGTGCCGAACCTGTTGATCAGCGGGGTGCTCGCCATCACCCTGTCGCTGGCCTACCTCGTGTGGGCGGTGTGGTTCGCCGGGCGGAGGTTTAGAGACGCGAATGTTCTTCACGGCGGCGGGCTGGTCCTGATCGGGCTGGCGGTCGCCATGCTGCTGGTCGGCGGTGGATTCGGGCCGCCGCTGCCGGGGATCATCGTGGGGGCCGCCGCGACGCGCATCAACGCACCGCTCGCATGGTGGCGGCGCTCCCCCGGCGTGCGGCGGGCGCTCGGCGCGCTGTGGCCGTGGGCGCTCGGTGCGTGCCTCGCAGCGTGGCTGCTGCTGCTCCCCGGCACGGTCCTGATCGACATGGCCGTCGGCGTCGAGAGGCCGGAGGCGCTCGTGCCGCCGGTTGGCTTTGCTTCGTTCGGGCTGCTGCTCGTGGCGATCCTCACCGCGCAGGCGCACGACGCAGAGAAACGCGAAGCGCACGCTGCGCCGCATCCGCTGCGCGGCCCCTTCACCGGGAGAACGTCGTAGCCGTTCTCAACGCTTACCGAGGTGAGAAAGGGCAGGCCGATTTTACCTCTCTGGAACGGCCAGCATGTTCAGCCCATCGACTCGCCGAAAATGGTCGACATTCAACGTCAGGAGCGGGAGGTCTTCGTGGAGGGCGGTAGCCGCGATAAACGTATCCGGCAGGCCGATGATCTCATTCCGGCCAAGCAGTGCTGCCTGAATATCAGCCGCCCGGATGAGGATTTCCTGAGTCAGGGGATAGGATCGTATCGGTTTGAATAGATTGCTGAACTCAAACGTCCGCCCGGCTCGCCGCGCCCCGACCTCCAGCTCAAAAATGACGATGTCGCTGGTGACAGGCGTCCCATAATGTTCGCGAGCTATTTCAAGAATGGTCGGAGCTTTGGTCTGCCGGAGATGAGCGACAAAGACGGACGTGTCTACGAGGAAGACTGGCTGCTGCGCCATGCCTGCTCCCACTTATCACGGGCGTCTGCCAGCAAATCCTCGATCCCGTCCCAGTCCGCCCACAGGCCGCGCGTACGGTCGAGCGCGGCGTCCAGCGCCTCGTCAGAGGTCGCATAGGCCCAGCTCAGCACGTCGATCTCCGCGCCCTCTTCCATCTCCGGGATCGGGTCGAGCGGCACGAAACGGCCATCCTCATAGCGTAGTCTCAGGCTGTCCATCACAACTCCCTTTCCTTCGCCACGCCCCTATCATACCCCGGTTACAGAACGGGCGCACGGGTAGAGAGCCGCCGTCCCCTCATGTGCCCGGCGCGTCCGCCGGGGGGCGGGTCAGGACGATGGCCGCTACGATGCCCCACACGGCGATCCCGACCAGACCCGAATAGCCGCCCAGCAGCGGCTTATCCAGCCCCCAGAACAGCAGCGCCCACAGTCCGAGCCGCTGGCTGTTGAACAACCCGTGCAGCCATCCGGCCAGCGGCGAACTCCCGTAGCGCAGCCGGACCTCGCTCAGCACCGTGCCGATCAGGGTCAGCAGGGCGATGAAGGTCAGCGTGCCGAGCACGGGATGGCCGGGATAGGTGTAGCCCATCAGGATGAGCGGCATGTGCCACATCCCCCAGATGACGCCCATCAGCAGATAGGCGGTCGGCTTGCCGAGCGGCAGCAGCTTGGGCATCAGATAGCCCCGCCAGCCGAACTCCTCACCGAAGGCGAAGAGGCTGTTGACGAACGGCGCGATCAGCGTCGTGGCGACGAAGACCAGCGCCATCAGCACGCCGGGCGGGGGCGCGCCGGTCAGATCGCCGCCCGCCGACGCCATCATGCCCATGAAGGCCTCCAGCCGCCAGTCCGGCCCGCCGAGGCCCAGCGCCCACGTGATGGCGTAAGTCGCAGCGAAGATGAGCGGCATGAGCAGCGCCCACACGACGTAAGGCCGGATCGGGCCGATGCGCAGGCCGGTCCCGGCGAACCCCTCACGGGTGACGAATTTCGCAGTGATGAACGCCCCCAGCGCCGGGGCCCACATCAGGCCCGCGACGACGAGCTGGCCCACGTACGTGCCCTGCGGCAGGTCGAACCGGACGCCCATCGCCATCAGCGCGAACTCGACGGCGTAGGTCAGCCCGAAGGTGATGAGCAGATAGGAGGCGATGCCTTTACGGTCGATCAT
>CAZWUX010000255.1:0-6594 GCA_964637665.1 uncultured Anaerolineae bacterium | reverse complement strand
GGCGGCGGGCGCGCCGATGCCGATCAGCGGCTCGCACAGGTGAAAGCGCGTCTCAAGGTGAGGGTGCGTCGCGTAAATGCTGTTTTTGAAGAACCAGTGGCCGATATCCTCCCCGGAGGGTGAGGGTTCGGGGATCGCCCTGCCGGTCAAAAAGGTGATGACGGTGCGGACGATCATCTCCGTCATCTCGTTCCAGATGGCTGCGATGACCTCATCCGGCTCGCGGAACTGGAAGCGGCAGAAAACCTGAAAGGCCAGCGACGCCGCTTCCACATCCCACGGCTGGTGACGGCCCTCGATGTGAAGAAGATCGGTGGGCGTCAGCCCGGCCTTGCCGATGATCTCCTGCCGCAGCAGCTCGTCGGCCCCCACCTGTGAGACGTGAAGCAGGCCAAGGTGTTCGAGTATCTCAGGGACGGGCAGCGGGCCGTCCTTCAGAGCGGCGACGACATCCCGCGCGTGGCGGGCTTCGAGCAGACCGTCGTCCTCCGGCTCGCGGATCAGATACCAGTACTCCAGCCAGTCAGGCGAGGCCTGCGTCCACGTGCGGCGGGCCAGCGCCTTAAGCCGGGCGTGGACCGGGGGATGTTCGGATGCCAGATAGGCCAGCGGCACGACGCGCTCCGGGCCGATCTCGATGCCATTGTCATGATTCAGCCGGATGTGGCTATCGCCCCCCAGACCGATTGACAGCAGGTTGGCGGCCTTCACCGCCGTCTTATAGCCGCTGACCGCCGCGCCATCCTCGCTGATGGCGACCTGCCCCGCCTCGATCAGGGCAACGTCGGTCGTCGTGCCGCCGATGTCGAGCACCAGCGCGTCGTCCTGCCGGGAGAGGAAACGCCCGCCGATGGCGCTCGCCGCCGGGCCGGAGTGGATCGTCTCGACCGGGGTGCGGGCCGCGAACTCGTCACTCATCAGCGTGCCATCGCCGCGCACGACCATCAGCGGGGCGTCGATGCTGCGGCGCTCCATCGCCTGCCGCACCGCGATGATGAAGTCCTGAAGCACGGCCAGCAGCGAGGCATTCAGCGCCGCCGTCGTCGCCCGCTCGACCGATCCCAGCTTGGTCGAAAGCTGGTGGCCCAGCACGACCGGCAGATCGCACACACGCGAGATGGCCTCGTAGGCTCGGTTCTCGTGCTCCGGGTTGAGTGGGCTGAAGTAGCTCGACACGGCAAAAGCATCGACCTGCCCCTTGGCCTGATTGACGTAGGCCAGCAGCCCGGCGAGGTCGAGCGGCTCTTTCTCCGCGCCGTGCAAATTGTGTCCCCCGGCGAAATAGGCGTACTGTGAGGTGGCGAAGCGCTTCGCCATGTCGAACGACGCGATGAGGTCAGGGTCATAGCCGATCAGCAGCAGCGCGACGCGCTTGCCCTTGCCCTCAGCGATCGCATTCGTGGCGAGTGTCGTCGAGATGGACACCATCTGGACGGCAGAGGGGTCTTCGATGTCGATGTTCTTGATGACGTTCTCGATGCCGATGGAGAAATCACGTTTGGTGGTGAGGCTCTTGTGCGCCGCCAGCACGGTCCGAGAATAGTATTCCAGCAAAACGCCGTCGGTGTACGTGCCGCCGGTATCGATGCCCAGCACCAGCGCTTCCTGGGGGGGGTGGCTCATGCTTGATCCCTTGCAATTGAACGCCGGGGCAGGCCCCGCAAGTGCGCAGGCACACCGGAACGCGCGGGCAGTGCATCACCCGCCATGCACTGCCACACGCGCGCCGGTGTCATCCTGGCTTCGACGCCCGCCCCGGCAGCGGGAACCAGGGAAAGACGTTCGGTTTTATACGAACATGTCCATGTCGAGCTCTTCGTCCTTGTGGCGCTCGTCTGCCAGCTCGCAGATGCGGCGCAGCTCTTTATACATCTTCTCGTCGAGCATCGGCTCGGTTTCCGCCTCGAGGAGTTCGATCACGCGCTCGTGAACGCGCTCCTTATAGCCCTTGCTGCCCGCCATCTCCCAGTTTTCCCAGTTCTGGCGGTCGATCATCTTGGGCCTCCAGATTTCCTCTTTGAAGCGGGTATAGGTGTGATCGTGCTCCAGATAGTGCCCGCCGGGGCCGACCTCGTCCATCACGTCGAGCGCCTGCGTACCGTCGTTGACCGGGATGCCGCGCATGACGCGCTTCACCATGTCGATGATCTCATCCGAGGCGACCATCATCTCCATCGAGCTGGTCAAGCCCTGTTCGAGATAACCAACGTCGTGGATCATGTTGCCGCCGACGAGTGTGGCCGTCGCGATGTTGAAGGTTGCTTCCATCGCCGCCTGCTCGTCGAACAGCTTGGCGTCCGAGCAGCCCGCCGTCTCGTACTCCGGCACGCCGAGCCACTTCGTGATCTGCGTGTACCCCGCGCTGAGCAGCGCCATCTCCGGCGAGCCGTAGCAGTAGACGGTCGTCAGCATGTCCATGTTGGACATCAGGCCGCCGATGATGAGCGACGCGCCCGGCCTGCGAAGCTGGCTCAGCACGATACCGAACAGGCTCTCGGTGAGGGCCTGAACCGCCGTCCCCGCCAGCGTGGTCGGGGCCGTCGCGCCCGCCAGCGGGCAGGGCGTGTAGACGAACGGGATGTAGTTATCCGTCGCGAACAGCAGCTTCTGGATGACTTCCTCGGAGTGGCTGAGCGGCGACACCGGCTCGATGTACAGCGAGAAGGCCGGGTTCTTCTTCCATTCCTCCTCGCCGCCGACCCGGATGTGGCCCATCTCAAGCTGGTCACGCAGGCCGTGAATGTCGACCGCCGTGATGTTGATGGGCTTGCTCGTTTCTTCCAACATCGCGAGGTACTGCCAGCGGTCGTACGTACCGACCTGCACGTCCTGCACGATGCCCAGCGACATGTGGAAGTTGATATTCGGAAGCGCCTGCGCCAGCTTCGCGAAATTCTTCACGTCCTGATAGGTAGCGCGGCGGCGCTTACCGGTGTAGGGGTCGATGGTGAACGGCGTGTCCGACCCCGCACCGTAGTAGGCGGTGTTCTTGTACAACTGCATCTTGTACTGGGGGTCCGCCCCCGAAACGACGACCTTGCGCGGCAGCGTTGCCAGCGCCTTGTCGACCATCCAGGGCGGCATCTTGACGAGGCTGCTGTCATCGGTCGTGTCCTCGACGATCGCGCCGCCGGAGTAGGCCAGCTCGACGCCTTCCGGCTCGTAGACACGCACGCCGGTCTGGTACAGCACCTCCAGCGCGGCGTAGTAGATCGCCTCGATCTCCTCTTCGGTCCACACTTCAAACGTCGGCGTGGCATTGACCGTGTAATTGGTCCGATTAACCTGCATGTTGTTGATCTCCTGTAGCGTCACACGACTGCCAGCCCTGCTGTCAGCCGTCAGCGCACGAATTCATGCTGCTTGATCTCACCACCGGGGGGCACGACGAGAAAGTCATCGTCCTTCGTGCCCAGATCAGCCGCAACCTCAAGAAGCCGCCGGACGAAGATATCCGACCCCAGCCGTTCCTCGTAGACCATGCCCCACCGCTCCTCGCAGAAGCGCGCAACCTCGCGTGCTCGCGGGCGGTAGGCATCAAGCTCTTCCTGGCTGTGGGCCACGAAAACCAGCTTTTTGTAGTGCTGATACTGCTGGTCCATGATCCAGTCGGCGTCGTCGGGGCCATACTTCTCGACGTACTCGTTGTACTCCTTGAGCGGATCGCTGCCCGACTCCAGCCAGCCCTTCGTCAGGTAGTAGGTGCCCGGCTCTTCCTCGAAGGCCTGCATGTAGGCCTTGTAGGAGCCCAGCAAAATCGCGATGCAATCGTCTGCACGCGGGATGAGCAGCGTGTGCTGCCCGGCCTTGATATCGCTGAGGCCGGTGCCGCACAATCCGTAGCCCAATACGATCAGACTCGGCTCCTCGACGCTGTCGACGAGGTCCTGAATCGTCCACGTCAACTTGGTGGGCACGCGGTGCAGGCCGTAGTCCATAAACTCGATCCGCTCCGCGAGGTCCGGGGGAATGTGCTGCTGGATCAGGCCCTCGAACACCTTGCACGCGATGACGACGATGGGCAGGCTGTCAGGTGGTGTCACAGTGCGTCCTTAGAAAACCTTATGCCGCGCCGACGAGCTGCTTGCACACGTCAGCGCCGTGAACGGCGTTCGAGCCGTAGCCATCCGCGCCGATGCGCTCGCCGAACTCGGCGTCGACCGGCGCACCGCCGACGACGATCTTGACCTGATCGCGCAGGCCGGCTTCCTCGATGGCCTTGATGGTGTGACCCATCGCGCGCATGGTCGTGGTCAGCAGCGCCGACATCCCGACGATGTCAGGCTGGTGCTCCTTGATCGCCTCGATGAACTTCTCAGGCTCGACGTTGAATCCCAGATTGATGACCTCGAACCCGGCCCCTTCGCACATCATGCCGACGAGGTTCTTGCCGATGTCGTGCAGGTCGCCCTTAACCGTGCCAAGGACGATCTTGCCCGTCGTGTCGGCGCCCGTTTCGGCCAGCAGCGGGCGCAGAACGTCCATGCCATTGTGCATCGTCTCGGCGGACATCAGCACTTCGGGCACGAACATATCGCCCCGCTTGAAGCGCACGCCGACCTCGTTCATGCCGACGATCAGACCCTTCTGGAGCAGGTCATTTGGCTCAAGGCCCTCGTCGAGGCCCTGCTGCACGACCGCTGCGACACTCTCGTCATCGCCTTCGAGAACCATGGTCGACAGTTTTTCGTAGATGTCACTCATCGTATGTTTCTCGCCTCATTCCATGATTTGAAGCGCCCTTAGCCGGGCGTCTGCTCTTTCACGCGTTCTTCTGCGGCTTCGAGGACTTCCTCGATAGCCTTCTGTGTCTCCGGTTTGATGGGGGATGCTTCGTGCGACGCCAGAATATCGTGCACGCGGGCGACGACTCGCTCGCTCATCTTCTGGCCGCCCATCATCTCCCATTCTTCGTAGTTGCGGCGGTCGCACAGGTTGGGATACCAGAACTCCGTCTTGTAATAGCGACGGGTGTGCTTCTCGCGCAGGTAGTGGCCGTTGGGGCCCACGTCGTCGATCACGCCGACGGCGAGCGTATCCTCGTTGACTTCGATGCCACGCGTGATGCGCCGGGCGTAGCCGATGGCCTCATCCATCATCGCAAGCTGGAAGACGGAGCCGGTCATCGCGCTCTCGGTGTAGCCGACATCGTGGCACAGATCGCCGCCTGTCAGAGCGGAGAAGAAGACGGAGAGCGACCCTTCGATAGCCGCCTGCTCGTCGAGCATCTTCGAGTCGGTGCAGCCGCCGGTCTGCCACAGCGGAAGCCCGGCATAGTGGGCCAATTCCGTCAGCCCCGCCATCATCAGCGGAAGCTCAGGCGCGCCATAGGCGAGGATCATGTTGCTCATGTCCATCACGGAGAACACGCCGCCCATGATGAAGGGCAGGCCCGGCGAGACCGTCTGGGCCAGCGTCAGGCCCATCCACGACTCGGCTGCGCCCTGTGTGATGATGCCCGCTGCGGTCACCGGGGCGGTTCCCCCGGCGATGGGGCACGGCGTGAAGACGAGCGGCACGCGGTGGCGCGCGGCGAACAGGAGTTTGTCCAGCGCCTCGAACGTGCTCACCAGCGGGGAAAGCGGCTCGCAGTAGTGCACGTAGTTCGGGCGGCGCTCAAACGCCTCCTGCCCGCCCGCCTCCGTGACGGCGATTTTGTGAATGTCCGCCGAGTCGAAGCGGTCGTACGACCATGCGACGATGGGTTTCGACGTGTTGGGAAACATCCCGGCGAATTCGTAGGTTGCGCCGAGGTCGTGGTGCACGTCGTTGACCGTGCCCAGCGACTCACAGAAGTCGATGTTTGGCAGCGCGTCGACCGTCTTCGCCACGAGCGGAACGTCGCTCTTGACGTAGGGGCGGCGTTCCATCGTTTCGATGTCGATGAAGTTCGGGCAGGTCGGGCCAGGGCCAAAGTGAGCCCGACCGGGCCCGATGTTGATGTTGTTCTTCGAGTTGCCGTCGCGCGCGAACAGCGTGAAGCTGCGCGGCGCTTTGGCGAGGGCGTCTTTCACCATGTAGCGTGGCAGGCGCACGCGCAGGCCGTCGACCCACGCGCCCGCGCCCTTCAGGATTTCACGCGCTTCCTCATGGTGAACCTCAAGCCCGGTGACTTCCAGCACATGCAGCACGCCGTCGAACAGCTCCTGGAGCTGATCGTCGGACAGCATATGGAAGCGGACACCGGAGTTGACTCTGTAGTTTGTCCTCATATTGAGAGGCCTCCGTTACAAATCTGCTGTCACTATTCAGTGGGCGATTAACCGGCGACGAACTTCCGGGCCAGGTCGGCAGCCGAGGCAGCGTTCGACGCATAGCCGTCCGCGCCGATCTGATCGGCAAAGTCCTGCGTAACCGGCGCCCCGCCCACCATGACCTTGATCTGATCGCGGACTCCGGCTTCCTCCAGCGCCTTGATCGTGCTTTCCATAGCGCGCATGGTCGTCGTCAGCAGGGCCGACATGCCGACGACATCCGGCTCGTATTCCTTCACAGCTTCCACAAACTGCTCCGGCTCGACATCCTTGCCGAGGTCACGGATCTCGAACCCGGCCCCCTCGCACATCATGCCGACGAGGTTTTTGCCGATGTCGT
>CAZWUX010000254.1:0-6594 GCA_964637665.1 uncultured Anaerolineae bacterium | reverse complement strand
ATCGCGCAATGAGTGCCGGTCGGCCTGGGGGCTGGCCGGAACCAAGGTGGTACCGCTGAAGACCCCCCTCTTTCGTCCCTGGCGACGAAAGAGGGTTTTTGCTTTTTACGCGGGAGGGAGATGAGCACATCGCCTGCCGGTGATGGCGACGGCGGTTATGCGCCGCTCCCGATAAACGTTCCGAGATGTGACTGATCCACAAAGGATGACGAGGGAAGATGGCGACTGACAGCAAGGAGATGCCGAAAACCTACGATTTCCAGAGCGTGGAGGGGCGGCTCTACGCGTGGTGGGAATCGAACGGATGGTTCAAGCCGGAGATCGCGGGGCCGGACGCCGAGCCATACGTGATCGCGATCCCGCCGCCCAACGTGACGGGCGCGCTGCATCAGGGGCACGCGCTGTTCGTCACGCTGGAGGACCTGATGATCCGGCACGCCCGGATGCAGGGCCGGGCCGCGCTGTGGGTCCCCGGAACGGACCACGCGGGCATCGCGACCCAGCTTCAGGTCGAGCGGATGCTGCTGGCGGAGGGGACCAGCCGCCGCGAGGTGGGGCGTGAGGAATTTTTGCGCCGGACGTGGGCGTGGAAGGAGCAGTACGGCGGGCGGATCATCGAGCAGCTTCGCAGGCTGGGCGCGAGCTGCGACTGGGACCGGCTGCGCTTCACGCTCGACGAGGGATTGAGCCGCGCCGTGCGCGAGGCATTCGTGCGCTGGTATCAGGATGGGCTGATCTATCGCGGCACGTACCTGATCAACTGGTCTCCCAACCTCCAGACGGCGGTCAGCGATCTGGAAGTGGATCGCGTCGAGCAGCAGGCGACGCTCTACACGTTCAAATACCCGCTCAAGGACGGCGGTGATTTCATTCCGGTGGCGACGACGCGCCCGGAGACGATCCTGGGTGACACGGCGGTGGCGGTCCACCCCGACGACGAACGCTACCAGAAATACGTGGGCAAGACGGCGCTCGTGCCGGTGCTGGGGCGCGAAATTCCGGTGATCGCGGATGAGTACGTCGACGTGGAATTTGGGACGGGCGCGCTGAAGATCACGCCCGCGCATGACCCGAATGACTACGAAATCGGCAAAAAACACGGCCTGGCGACGATCAACATCCTGAACAAAGACGCGACGCTCAATGAGAATGCCGGGCCGTATGCGGGGATGGACCGCTTCGAGGCACGCGAGGCGCTGTGGGCCGACATGGAGGAGACCGGGCTGACGATCAAAACCGAGCCTTACACGCACACCGTGCCGGTCGCGCAGCGGGGTGGTGAGTTGATCGAGCCGATGATCAGCACGCAGTGGTTCGCCGACGTGAGCGGCCCGGCGCAGATGGCGCTCGATGCGGTGCATGAGGGGCGGATCGAGATCGTGCCGGAGCGGTTCGTCAAGATTTGGGATCACTGGCTTGAGAACATCCAGCCCTGGTGCATCAGCCGCCAGTTGTGGTGGGGGCACCGCATCCCGGCATGGCACTGCGCGAACTGCGGGCACACGACTGTGGTGCGCGAGGACCCGGACGTGTGCGAAAACTGCGGAGCGCCCGACATCGAGCAGGACCCGGACGTGCTCGATACGTGGTTTAGCTCCGGGTTGTGGCCGTTCAGCACGCTCGGCTGGCCGGAGGACACGCCGGACCTCGAACGCTACTACCCGACGACGATGATGGAGACGGGGTACGACATCCTGTTCTTCTGGGTGGCGCGCATGGCGATGATGGGCCTCTCGCTGACCGGGCAGGTGCCGTTCCACACGGTGTACCTGCACGGGCTCGTCAGAGACGCGAACGGGCAGAAGATGTCCAAGACGAAGGGTAACGTGATCGATCCCATCGAAGTCATGGACGAGTATGGGACGGACGCGCTGCGCTTCACGCTGCTGACGGGATCGACGCCGGGCAACGACATGAACCTGTCCATCGACCGCATCGAGGCCAACCGCAACTTCGCGAACAAAATCTGGAATGCGGCGCGGTTCCTGATCGGCAACCTTGAGGGGGAGCATCCCACCGGGATGCCGCCGACGGATGGTCTCGCGCTGGCCGACCGATGGATCCTGAGCCGCTTGCATCACCTGATCGCGGAGGTCAACCGGCTGTTCGAGAATTACCAGTATGGCGAGGCCGGGCGGCAGATTTACGATTTCCTGTGGAGCGAGTACGCGGACTGGTACATCGAGATCAGCAAAAACGCGCTCTACGGGGAGGATGAGGATGCGAAGAGCCGCACGCGGCACGTGCTGACCTACGTGCTGGACGTGTGCCTGAGGATGCTGCACCCTTACGTGCCGTTCGTGACGGAGGAAATCTGGCAGCACATCCCGCACGAGGGTGAGGCGTTGATGATCGCGGCGTGGCCGGAGGCGGACGAACGCTTCTTCGACGCTGAGGCCGAGGATGAGATGGGGCTGCTGATGGGGCTGATCCGGGGCATCCGCAATGCGCGGGCGGAGTACAAGGTCGACCCGTCGCGGCGCGTCGGCGCGATGATCGAGGCGGGGGGCGCGGCGGATACGCTCGACGAGCAGCGAGAGGCCTTCGTGCGGCTGGCGAACGTCGACCCGGACGCGTTGAGCATCGCCCCGGCGCTGGACGATCCGCCCGAACAGGCGGCGACGGCGACGGTCGACGGCGTGACGGTGTTTCTGCCGCTGGCGGGCATGGTGGACCTCGACGCGGAGCGGGAGCGCGTCCGCAAGGAGCTGGCAGACATCCAGCGGCGGATCGGGGAGTCGGAGAAGCTGCTGGCAAATGAGGGATTCACAGGCAATGCGCCGGAGGCGGTCGTTCAGCGCGAGCGGGACAAGCTCGGCGACCTGACGGCGTCCCGCACGGCGCTGGAGGAGCGGCTGTCGGCGCTGGCCTGACGACGTTTCGGCGGCGGTGAGATGCGAGGGGCGGCGCGGGCCGCCCCTTTTCCGTGTCGGGGGATGTTTGTCCGCAACGGACTCGCTAGACTATAATGCAGGCTGGCAGGTAATAATGAGGCGACGGATTGAAATACGAAGACCAGTTCACAACCCGACATGATCCGGTAGGCGACCGAATCCACATACCGGAGGAAACGGCCAGCATACAGGACACCCCGATGGAGGAGCCGGGCGAGAGCCAGTCCCGGCTGGGCGCGATTCTCTACGAGATCGCGGAGACCGCGCTGCTGGCGCTCGTGATCTGGCTGGTCGTCAACGCGACGACGGCGCGCTACGTCGTCGAGGGGCAGAGCATGGAGCCGAACCTGCAAACCGGCCAGTATTTGATCATCAGCCGCCTGCACTATTTACGGGCTGGCGATCTGTTCGAGCTGGGCGAGCCGCAGCGCGGCGACATCGTCGTGTTCGACTTCCCCGGAAACCCCAGCGACGATTACGTGAAGCGCATCATCGGGCTGCCGGGTGAAACGGTCAGGATCGATGAACAGGGGCAGGTCTTCGTCGACGACGTGCTGCTCGACGAGCCGTATCTGAGCGATGAGCTGGTAGTCCCGTACCGGGGCCGTTTCGGGCAGTGGCGTGTCAACGAGGACAGCTACTTCGTGCTGGGGGACAATCGAAACAGCTCAAGCGACTCGCGAAGCTGGGGTCCGCTCGAACGCGGATATCTGGTCGGCAAGGCGTGGGTGTCTTACTGGCCGCCGAAGCGGTGGGGCTTGATCCCACATTACGAATACTGAACGTCCCGGCCCGTCGATGGAGAACGGCGCAGTCGTTCTCCCAGTGGAAAACGCGGAGCGTTATTCTACCATCCCCGCCGGAACAGAGGGGAATGACCATGACGCCAGAGAATCACTGCGAAGTCTGTCACATTGGCACACGGCGCCCCCGGCGCACGACGGTAACGTACTGGCTCGGCGGCGAACTCGTGCTGATGCCGAACGTCCCGGTCGGCATCTGCGACGTGTGCGGCGACGTGGAATACGAGACTGAAAGCATCACCCGGCTTGAGATGCTGCTCGGTATCGAGGAGCTGCTCGCCGGGACCGACCCCCGCATCGGGCTATCCGACCCGGCAGATGGATTTTCTTCACTTTGGATGATTAAGCGACGGAGTGTGTAACGCCGATGAACCTGTGGCATGAGCTTCCCCCCGGCCCTAGCGCGCCGGACGTAGACGTTGTCTACACGATCGTCGAGATTCCAAAAGGCAGCCGTAACAAATACGAGTATCACAAGCTGGCAGGGATCATCAAGCTCGACCGGGTGCTGTACTCCTCCCTGTACTATCCCGGCGACTACGGGCTGATCCCGCGCACGCATTACGATGACGGCGACCCGCTGGACATCCTGATCATGATCAACGAGGCGACCTTTCCGGGCTGCATCATCGAGGCGCGGCCCATCGGCCTGTTCCGTATGCTGGATCGGGGCGACCCGGACGACAAGATTCTGGCCGTGCCGGATAAAGACCCCCTGTACCGGGATTATCACAACATAGGCGACGTTCCCAAGCACTATCTCGACGAGGTCGCACATTTCTTTTCCGTGTACAAAGACCTCGAAGGGGCGCGGGTTGAGGTCATCGGCTGGGAGGGGGCGGACGAGGCCAGGGAAAGGATCAGGCACGCGATCCGCCTGTACCAGCAGACCTTCCAGCCGCCCAAGTTGTAAATCCGAGCGGAAAGAGCGGCCCCTGAAGGCCTCCGCCCGAAAGCGGTGAACTATGCGTGAATTCACCATCCTGGTGATCGCGGATACCAACGACGCTGCCGCTAATCTGGTCGACCGGCTGCTGCCGGGGGCCGGGTTTCACGCCGTCCAGGCGGATACCTTCTCCGATGCCATTTCGGCAGATGCGATCCTCATCGACGTGACCCAGCTTCGATCCGCCCCGCTGGGCGGATTGCAGAACCAGCGCGAACGGGGGAACACCGCCCCGGCGTTGATCTGCGCGCCGCGCCTGACGGGCGACATGGCGGATCACCTGCTCGACCTGAACATCCGGGCCTTCCTGCGTAAACCGATAGCGGACGGGGAGCTTATCGACCGGTTGTGGGCGTTCGTGCAGCAGGCGCGCCACGAGGGCAGCCAGGAAAAGATCGAGGCCCAGCTTGAGCGGGCGCAGGCGGCCCTCACCCGCCGTCTGGAAGAACTCAACTCGCTCTCGCGCATCGGGCGGGCGATCACCTCGCTGACGGACGAGGACGTGATCCTCACACGGATCGTCGAGGCCGCCGTTTACCTGACCCGCGCCGACGAGGGGGCGATCTTCCTCGTCGACGAGGCGACGGGCCGCCTGCAACTGCACGCCCAGCAGGGGCTTGGGGAGGAAGCGGTGGCGGCCATCCGGCAGCCCTCCCCCGACTCGTCGGCAGCCATCGCGCTCCGCACGGGCAAGCCGGTGATTCAGGGCGGCGGGGAGAGGCAGACCAAGATCACGACCGATTACATCGTGCAGGCCGCGATGAACGTGCCCGTGCACGCCGAGGGGGCCGCCCCGCTCGGCGTGCTGGCCGTGCACAGCCACGCGGAGCGGGGGTTCGAGCCTGCCGATCAGGTTGTGCTCGCCAGTCTGGCCGATTTCACGGCGATGGCGCTCGGCAAGGCATACGTGTTTCAGGAAATGGGCAGCCGGGTCGACGCCGCGCTGGAGGCGGCGCGACAGGTCCGGCTGCACGCCGAGACGCTGCTCAGCCCGGCGGATGGCATCCTCTCGCAGGCCAACACGCTGCTGTCGGGCGAGCATGGCCGGTTGACCGAGGATCAGCACGGCGCGGTCTCGCGGATCAAGCTGGCCGCAGAACGCCTGCGGGAGATCGTGGGGTTCATCGAGGCGGCGTTCGAGGATTTCCCCGGCGAGCCGTCCTCGCAGGTCTGAATGTGCTCATCCGCTCCGGTGGTGGAGAAAGCGGAGCTTTCTCCCAGTCAAGGCGTTGCGCAACTGACGGTCGATGCTCGCATCGCGCGCAACGCAGGCTCCGCCGTTTTGTCCGCATCACCCGCATGGTGGCTTCGCTCGCCCTGCTGATCCCGCTGGCCGGATGCGGGGCGGCCTCTGCACAGTCTGTGCCGCTGCCGACGCCCGGCGGGCCGCCCGCCGGGTCCGCATCGCCCGCCCAACCAATCGACGCTCAGCTTATGGACGCGTTCCGCACGGAGGAGCCAGCGGCCCGCCGCCAGGCTGTGCTCGCGGCGACTGAACGTTTCCTACACGATCAAACAATCCGCGCGATGGACGACCCCACCGCATCCACAACCTACACGGACGCCGCCTTTGCGTCGGGGGCGCTCACACTCGACGATCCGGCGCTGATCCGGCGGCAGGACGATCTGGCCGCCGTCGCGCTGCCGGATGGGCTGGGGCTGGTGCTGGTCGACCTCGGCGCGGAGGCGGGTGCGCCGCCGCTTGAGTTGAGCCGCTGGACGGCGGGGATGCGGGCGATGCAGGTTTCGTGGGGGGCGGATGAGGTGGGCGTGAGCTACGCGACCGCCGGGCGCGATGGGGTGGGGCGGGTTCACTATGTGCTGGCGGGGCGCGATGAGGACGGCTGGCGGCTGATGTGGCTGAGCGACGAAGCGCCGGATTGGTGGTTCAACGCGGTGGGGGGGATACTCGACGTGCGCGATGACCGTGAAGTGCTGGCCGTCACCGGCC
>CAZWUX010000253.1:0-6643 GCA_964637665.1 uncultured Anaerolineae bacterium | reverse complement strand
GTCTGGAAGAAGGCCGCCGTCTCGGCCACCTCGGCGATCTTGCCCAGATACATGATCGCCACGCGGTCGGCGACGTTGCGCATCAGGCTGAGGTCGTGGGTGATGAACAGGTAGGTCAGGCCCAGCTCTTTCTGGAGCCGGATCAGCAGGTTGATCACCTTGCCCTGCACCGACACGTCGAGCGCCGAGGTCGGCTCGTCGAGGATCACGAGCGATGGATCGGTCGCCAGCGCTCGCGCGACGGCGATCATCTGCCGCTCGCCGCCGCTCAACTGGCGCGGGTACTTATGCATATAATCCGGCGGAAGCTCGACCAGATCGAGCAAACGGATCACCTCCTGAAGCCGGTTTTTCCCCGGCTGGTGAATCCGCAGGGGTAGTTCGAGTATCTGCTGGATGGTGCGGCGTGGGTTCAGCGATGAGCCGGGGTCCTGAAAGACGATCTGGATCTCTTTTTTGATCTGGAGGGGCCGCTTGCCGCTTTCGTCGAACAGCGGCTGGCCGCGATACAGCATCGTGCCCGACGTGGGCCGGTACATGCCCATCGTGACGTAGGCGATCGTGCTCTTGCCGGAGCCAGACTCGCCGACGAGGCCGAGCGTCTCGCCTTCCTCGATCTCGAAGTTCACGCCGTCGATGGCCTTGACCGTGATCGGCTCCCGGTTGATCACCCCGGTGTGGCCGATGACGAAATACTTTTTCAGGTTCTCGACGTGCAGGATGACGTTGTCGTTCATGACGCAATCATCTCCTTCTCCGCCTGATAGGCCTCAACTTTGTCGGCGTCATCATACAGGAAGCAGGCTGCCTGGTGCTCGCCGTCGATGTCGAAGAAGGGCGGCTTCTCCCGCGTGCAGACCGGCATGGCATACGGGCAGCGGGGATGGAAGCGGCAGCCGGTGGGCGGGTTGAGGTATTCGGGGATGCGCCCCGGAATACCATGCGCGACGCCGCCGCCGGTCAGTTTCGGCACGGCGTCCATCAAGCCCTGCGTGTAGGGGTGCGAGGGGTTGGCGAACAGCTTCTTCGTCGGCGCGACCTCGACCATGTTGCCCGCGTACATCACGTAGACGCGGTCGGTCGTCTGGCGCACGATGCCCAGTGTGTGGGTGATGAGGATCACCGAGGTGTTGCGGCGCTCGACCAACGAGTGCAGCAGGCGGAGCACCTGATCCTGGATGGTCACGTCCAGCGACGTGCCCGGTTCGTCGGCAATGAGCAGTTCCGGCTCGGTGCTCAACGCCATGCCGATGCACACCCGCTGGCGCATCCCACCGCTTAGCTGGACGGGATAGGCGTCGAGCAGCCGCTCCGGGTCGGCCAGCGCGACTTCGTGCAGCGGGACCATTGCCCTCTTACGGAGTTCGCTGCCGGAGAGACGGTGGTTCTCCGACGACGCGTTGCGGATCACTTCTTCGAGCTGCTGGCCGATGGTGAACACCGGGTTCAGCGCCGCCGTTGGGTCCTGAAAGATCATCGAGATGCCGGCCCCGCGCAGATCGCGCAGTTGATCCGAGCGCATCTTGAGCACATCTTCGCCGTTGAACAGGATTTCCCCGCTGGCGATGCGGGCGGGCGGGGTGGGCAGGATACGCAGGATGGCCTTCATCGTCGTGGTTTTTCCACAGCCGGTCTCCCCGACCAGCCCGACTTTTTCACCATGCCTGACGTAGAAGTTCACGCCATCCACGACCTTCAGAATGCCGCCGTAGACCTTGAAGTGAACGGACAGGTTTTTGATGTCGAGCAGCAGATTATCATCCGGCATGGGTTATACCTCCTCGGCTGAAAGCAGATCGCGCAGGCCGTCACCCAGCAGGTTGAACCCAAGCACGACAAAGACGATGCCCAGCGCGGGGAATATGGCGATCCACCACTGGTCGGGCAGGAACTTCGAGCCGCTGGCAACCATCGTGCCGAGGCCGGGTTTGGGGGGCTGGACGCCCAGCCCGACGAAGCTCAGCGTCGACCCCATGATGATCACCCAGCCCATATCCAGACTCATCTTGGTGAAGATGGGCGAGATCATGTTAGGCAGTACCTCGCGAAACAGGATGTGCGGCGTGGTGGCCCCCATCGTCTCGGCAGAGGCGACGAAATACTCATTGCGCAGGGCGCTCGCCAGCCCGTAGGTCAACCGCGTGTACCAGGGCCACCACATCAACGAGATGGCGATCATCGCGTTGGTTAGATTAGGCTCAAGCACGGCGGCGATCGCCAGCGCGAGGATCAGCGGCGGCACCGAGAGGAAAATATCCGTGACGCGCATGATCACCGTGTCGATCCACGTCCCCTGAAAATAACCGGCGACCACGCCCAGCAGCACCCCGACGGGCACGACCAGCGACAGCACGACGATGCCCATCGTCAGCGAGAAGCGAAATCCGAAGATGACGCGGCTGAGGATGTCACGTCCGATCTCATCCGTCCCGAACAGATGCTGCCAGCTTGGCGGCTGGCTTGCGTTGGCGAAGTCCGTGAAGGGCTTGGCGTGCTCCGGGTAGGGCGCTACGAACGGGGCAAAGATAGCCAGCAGGACGATGATCAGCACCGTCACGCCGCCGATAATGGACAGTGGGTTTCGCGAGAACTTGTACCACGCCCGCCCGATGTTGTCGCGGCGGTTCTTCTTCTGGAGCGCCTCGATCTCTTCGATGGTGATGACCGGGCTGTGTCCGGCCCCCACCTTGACCGGCTGATGTTGAGTTATCTCAGACATGGTCAGTCACTCCTTGCCGCTCGAAGCCGGATGCGTGGATCGAGCGCGCCAACCACGATGTCGACGATAATGTTAACCGTGATGAACGTGATGCCCAGGATGAGAATCACCGCCGTAATGGCGTTCAGGTCTTTGCTCAACATGGCATTGACCCCGTAGCGGGAGAGGCCGGGCCAGTTGAAGATCAGCTCGACCAAAAACGCGTTGCTCAGATTGGCGGCGAAGTCCAGCCCGAAGATCGACACGGTCGGGATGAGCGAGGGTTTCAGCAGGAATTTGCCCATCACCTTGCGCTCAGGGATGCCCAGCGCGCGCTCCGCTGCGATGTAGTCTTTCGTCAGGTTATCGGACATCGTCGAGCGGGTGATACGCGCCTCCTGCGACAGCGATCCCATCGCCAGCGCCATAGCGGGCATCAGCAGGTGCTTGAACACGTTCCAGAAGGCCGCGAAATTGCCGGTTAACAGTGCGTCGACGGTCATCAACCCGGTGATGGTCGGCGGCCTGGTAATGCCTTCGGATATGCGTCCGATGGTCGGCAGCCAGTCGAGCACCAGCCCGAACAGCAGCAGGAACAAAATCGCAAACACAAATGAGGGCGTCACCACACCGGCATACGAGACAATACGGATGATGTTGTCGACCCAGCTATCTTTGTGCCGGGCCGAAAGCGTGCCCAGTGCAATGCCGCCGACCCCGGTGATCAGCCCGGCGAACAGCACGAGTTCGAGCGAGGCCGGGAAGAATTCGCGCACGTCATCAGCGACGTTGCGCCGCGTCACCAGCGAGATGCCGAAATCCCCCTGCACGGCATCGCGTATCCAGTAGCCATACTGAACGACAATTGGGTCGTTGAGGTGCATGTCCTCACGCAGCCGATCAACGACCTCCTGCGGCGCGCGCGCACCCAACGCGGTACGGGCGGGGTCGCCCGGCAGCACCCGGCCAATGATGAAGATCAGAATCGACAGGCCAAATAGAACGAAGATGGATTGAAAGATCCGTCGGCCAATAAATATCGCCAGCCGCCGGACTTCGGTTAAGTCGGGCAGTTTCATCTGCTTTTCCCCTATAACTTGAGCAAGTGATATGGGGGGGAGGCCCCGAATTTCGGGGCCTCCCTTTTGCTAAGTGCTTGACCGTCTACGGCGCGTTGACGCCGATCCAGGGCACGTAAATCTGGTAGCCCATGACGGAGCTGTTGTTCTCCGGTGTCCAGTCGACGTAGTCGGCCACCGCGTGCTTTTGCAGCTGGTCGTAGATGAACAGCGACGGAGCCAGGTCCGCGATTTCCCGCTGCAATGCGGCGTACTTGTCGTAGCGCTCCTCCGTGTCGACGGTGCCCAGCGCGTCCATGATGGCGGCATCCAGCTCTGGGTCGAGCAGCCACTCGTTCTGCTGCCACGTATCCGCCGTGCTGGAGTGATACCGCTGCTGGATCATCAGGCCCGCCTCAGGAAGGTCAGTCGATACATAGATGGTGACGATGTGGGGGCTGGTCTCCTGCGCGCTCGTGTTCTCGACCACGCTCAACCAGGGATTCGACACGACCTCGACCGGGATGCCGATGTCGGCCATGTTCGCCTGGAACAACAGCGCGTACTTCTCCTCAGCCGGCACGTCGGCTATCCACACGATCTCGATGGGATACTGGTCGATGGTGTCAGCGTACTGGCACTGATCCAGGTAAGCCTGAGCCTGTTCGAGGTCGCGGGTATAGACCGTCAGATCATCGGTGTGCCCGGCGACCGTCTGCGGGACGGGGCCGACCATCTGCTGGGTGCCCGGCCATTCGAGCGCCACGGCCTGGTCGTAGTCGAAGGCATAGGAGACGGCCTTGCGGCAGTTGATGTCGTCGAGCGGGGGCTTCTTGGTGTTCATCATGAAGTAGAAGGCCGTCGTCGTCGGGAAGGCCGTGATGTGGATTCCGTCCATCGCATCCAGCGCTTCCAGCGCCTCGATGGTCTGCCACTGGTCGGTGATCTCAAGCTCGCCGTCGTCCATCAGCGAGCGGACGGTCGCCGTCTCGGTCGTCGCGATGAAGCGGACCTGTTCAGGTGCGTTGGGGCTGAAGTTCTCGGCGTTCCACCAGTCGTCGAAGCGCGCCATCTGCAGGTGCTCTTCGAGCGGGAACTCAACGACCTGGTAGGGGCCGGAACCCGCATCGTGCGTGAGCAGCCAGTCCTTGCCATAGTCGCCATTGTCGCCGTAGGTGCCCTCCGCCGCGTAATTCTCGCGGACGAGGTCCTCGTTGACGATGTACAGGCGGACCAGGCTGGGCAGGAAGAGGCCGCTCGGTGCGTCGAGCGTAAAGGCGACGGTGTAGTCGTCGACGGCCTCGATGTTCTGGACACCGGTGATCAGGTAGGCGAAGCCCTCGCCGATATCCATGAAGCGGTTGTAGCTGTACACCACGTCGCTGGCAAGCAGTTCCGAGCCATCATGGAACATGACGCCCTGGCGCAGATGGAACGTGTAGGTCAGGTCGTCGTCCGAGATATCCCAGCTCTCGGCCAGCCAGGGATCGACGCCGCCCTCGCCGTTCGGGAAGACGAGCGTATCGTACAGGTTCGCTATCGACGTGGAGCTGGAATAGTCATTCCCGACAGCCGGGTCAATAAACGTCGGCCAGGAGAACGTCACACGGAGCTGGCGGCCACCACCGGCGGCAGCTTCCTCACCGGCGGCAGCTTCTTCGGTGGGGGCGGCTTCTTCGGCGGGTTCAGTTTCCTCGGCGGGGGCGGCTTCTTCTTCAGCCATCTCCTCGCCGCCGGTTTCTGCCTCTCCGGCGGCCTCGGGCTCCTCGGCGGCGGGCGCCTGAGCGCCGCAGGCAACCAGCACCAGCGCCAGAGACACGAGCAGAATTAAGGTCAGCTTTTTCACTTCAACTCCTCCTTCAAGGTTTTGACCGTAAACGTGTTGCTGTATCGAAACGGTCTATCGATTTAGCACCTCCTTCTCCTGATAGATCAACAGAGTGACTGTGGAACACAGCGTATATGTTGGAGAAGCACGCGTACGGCGCAGCACTTCCTGTTTGCTGGGTATTTTTTGTGGCGAGCGGGCGCGGGACGGAGTACGTCTTCTCTGTGGGCGCTAATTCCCCGGCAGCGCCCAGGTGCTCATCGTTGCCCTCATGCTTGGATACTGGATATTGTATACGGTTTGGGCGATGAGTCAAATGGATCGGGTGATTTGATCTACCGGATCGGGCCCCGGCAGGTTGATCACGCCCCGATGGAATTCAGCCAGCCGAAATCTTCTTCGGGTAACTTCAGAGCGGCCAGCGCTGCCACCAGCGCGCGCTGATCGGACTCGCTGAGCGGCGAGAGCGGAAGCAGGACATCCCAACCGGGTGTGCCAAACTGAAGCGCCAGCAGGTGCTTGACAGACGCCGGAAACGGCTTGAACGAATCGAGCACCGTCCGTGCAGCCGTTAGCTGGGACTGAAAGCGCGCCGTATCCACACTATCTGACTGATAAGCGCGGTACACGGCTGCCGAGAGCGGGGCGAACACGTTGGCCCCCGCCGTGATGCAGCCCGCCGCCCCGGCCTGAAGCCCGGCGTGCAGCAGCTTGTCGTCGCCCATGAACACCCGCAGACCGGGAAATTCCCGGCAGAGCGCCTGCCCGTGCGCGAGGTCACCGCTGCTGTCCTTGATCCCGGCCACGCGGTTTTCGTCGATGCCGAGCAGCCGCTCGATGGCCTCGAAGGAAAACCCGACGCCTGACATCTGCGGGATGTGATAGAGGATCAGCAGGCCGTCGTCCGGCACGGCCTCGTCCAGCAGGCGGTGATAGGTGTCGACCAGCGCATCGTCAGCCACCCGTTTGTAGTAGAACGGCGGCACGACGACGACGGCATCAGCCCCCAGCTCGAAGGCGCGGTGGGTCAGGTGGATCGTATCGCGCAGACTGGCGCAG
>CAZWUX010000252.1:0-6648 GCA_964637665.1 uncultured Anaerolineae bacterium | reverse complement strand
CTGGCCTCGATCGCCCTCGTGCTCGTGCTCTTCGCCCTGCGCCGCCAGCCCCGCTGCGCGTTTAGCCCAGTAGTTGGTTTCGGTGGCGTCCGGGGGGGAGAGATGATCGACATCCGAAGTCAGATTGGCCTTGTGGAACGTACCGCGCTGAACGATCACTTTGCACTTGCCGCAGGTGGCGCGCTCGCCGCAGATCGAGTCGATCGCGACGCCGTTCGCGCGGGCGACATCGCGCAGCCTTTGCCCGTCCTCCGCCTCGGCCCGGACGCCCATCGGCTGGAAGATGACACGGTGCTTTTTGTCGCCGGTCATTGGTTGCCAGCCTGCCGGGTCGTCATTTTGCGGAAAACGTTGAAATCAAAGAAGGCCGGGCGGTAGTACTCCTGCGAGTACATGAGGGGGGAATGATCGGCGCTGTAGCCCACCTCCTCGAAGTAGTGGAGCGGCGTTCCCTCATCGACGTTGAGGTGGTCGGCAAGGTCGGGATCGGCGGCGATGGCCGTTACCCTCGCGATGTTGTACTCAACACGCTGCTCGCAGCGTTTTTCCAGAAACGCATAGACGGGGCCGTGTAATTCCTCTTCGCGGTAAGCCGCGCGGACGAGCTTCGCGGGGATGACATCGACCACATAAATCACCGGATCGCCGTCCGCGAGGAAGACGTTCGCGGTGCTAAGTATCTCGTCGGAGGGGTCCAGCCCCAGCTTGTCGGCAGTTTCCGGCGCGGGGGTTTCGATGCGCAGCCAGCAGTGCCGCACGCCGGGTGTATAGCCCGCCTCGCGGATCATCTCGGCAAAATCCCAGACCTCCTCTAACCGGGTCTGCACGCCCTGCACGCGCGGGTTGACAAACGTCCCGCTGCCGTGCTTGCGCATGACCAGCCCGTCTGTTTCCAGTTGTGCGAGGGCGCTGCGAATGGTGGCACGGCTGGCGTCCATCTGGCGTGCGAGGGTGGGTTCGCTGGGCAGGCGACCGTCGGCGTAATCGCCCACCTCGATCAGGTGGCGAATCTTCTGGACGATCACGTCGACTTTCGAGGAGGTTTGACCCATGTGTATTCCGATATGTCAGGCAACTAATAAAGTTGTCAGACAACTTCCTGGCCATCATATCATGGATCGGAGCGCGCTGTCAATGGTTCGGAGCGCGCCGGTCGCAGCCTCGCGGCAAAACCGGGGTTCCAGACGCACGACGTTATCCCATATAATGGGTTTAAGATGAAGCCGGAGCAGGCCACCGGGTGACTCTTTTGGACAATGCAGCCCTCCGATGGCATGTCTGATTCTTAACGGTATCGATAGTGATCCCTATGATTTTCACGAAACATGGGGCAGTGCCGCGCAGCCTGTCTGCCCGGCTCGTCATCACATTTGGGGCGATCGTGCTCGCGACGACCGTGCTGGCGGGCGTGCCTGCTTACTGGATCGTGCAGAGGCAGCTCCAGCAGCAGGCGTGGGAGCGCGTTGCCGATGGCGGGCGCGTCACCGGGACGCTCTTTCAGGCGGAGCAGAACCGGCTGCACGATCTGGCCGTGCTGACCGCTCAACGCCCGACGCTGCGGGGTACCCTCGAAAGCGGCACGCCCGGCGATCTGCCAGCCTATCTCCGCACCCTGCAATCCAGCGTGGAGATCGACCTGCTGGTGGTCTATGACCGCGATGGAATGCCGCTCGCCGCCTCGGTTGATGATATGGGCTGGCTGCCGCCCCACGACGCCGGGGACAACTACCTGATCGTCCCCGGCCCTGAGCCTGCGCTGGTCATGGCGGCCAGCCAGTCGATCAGGGGTGAGCGGGCGGGAGAGCCGCTGGGTTACGTGACGGCGGTGGTGGCGCTGGATGATGCGTTCGTCGAGCGCGTCGCGCGGTCGACCGGGTTGGAGCAGGCCATCGTCGTCGAGGGGCAGCGGGTGGCGAACAGCCTGCCCGATGAGGATGGTGATCTGACGTACGAACTGGCCCCGGTTGACGAGACGGGCGGGTTTACTTACGCCGTGCTGAAGCTGCCCGGCTCGCAGTATTACTCGGCGCGGTTCCCAATCCACGGTGCAGATGGCAGGACCATCGCTTATGGAGAGACGATCCTGCCGGTCCACCGCCTCGCCAGCGCCCGGACGCGGGCGCTGGTCACCCTGCTCCTGAGCACGCTGCTGGTCGCCCTGATCGGGGCGGCGCTGGGGGCGGTGTATGCCCGCCGCATAGCGACTCCGCTCGAAAGGCTCACCACCGCCGCGCAGAACATCAGCGCGGGTGACCTCGAAACGCCCATCCCGGAGCTGCAAGAGCCGGCAGAGGTCGCGACGCTGGCTGCTGCGCTGGAGGAAAGTCGGGCCAGCACTTACCGCGCCCTGCGCGCGCTGGGGCAGTCGAAGGAGTGGTCAGAGACGCTGATCCGATCGATCGTGGAGGGCATCGTCACGTTTGACGAGGGCTACCGGGTGGGCTTCCTCAACGAGGGTGCGGAACGCATCACGGGGTGGACACAGATTGAGGCGCGGGGGCGACCGCTCGACGATCTGTTCATGCTGGCGGACGGCAGCGCGCCCTTCAGCGCGGAGCTGCCGCTGCCGGGGAAAAAGCGCCAGATCAACGTGCTCGACCGCCGGGGGCAGTCGATGCTGCTGGCCGTGACGAGCGCCCGGCTGGCCCCGCCATCAGACGGTGACGTGCAGTCGGCCATCGTCCTGCGAGACATCACCGAGGAACAGGCCGTCCAGAATCTACGCTCGTATTTTCTCACGAATATCTCACACGAGTTCCGGACGCCGCTGTCGGCGCTGAAGGCGTCGGTCGAGCTGCTGCTGGACGAATTCGACACGCTGTCCCCGGCCAACCTGCGCGAGCTGCTCAACTCGTTGAATCGCAGCGTCACCGGGCTGCAAACGCTGATCGACAACCTGTTGGAGAGCGCCCGGATCGAGGCGGGGCGCTTCCGCATCCGCCGCTGCCGGATGGACCTGGCCGAATCGGTGGGCGATGCCATCCACATGACCGCCCCGCTGCTGGATCGCCGCCGCCAGCGTTTGACGGTCAGCCTGCCGGTGCAGCTTCCGCCGGTTGACGCCGATCCCACCCGGCTGACACAGGTGGTCGTTAACCTCCTCTCGAATGCCAGCAAGTACAGCCCGATCGGCGCGGAGGTCGGGCTGACCGTCGAACAGGTCGACAAGGCCGTTCTTCGCGTATCAGTATCGGACGAGGGGCCAGGTATCCAACCGGAGCAGCACACTACCCTGTTCCAGCGATTCGTGCGGCTCGACGAAGACAACGAGCGCCAGTACGGCGTCGGGTTGGGGTTATGGGTTGTTAAAGCGATTGTAGAAGAGCACAGTGGTGAGGTCGGCGTGGACCAGCGGCCCGGCGGGGGATCGATCTTCTGGTTCACCATCCCACTGGCGGAGGAAGGTGTCACGTGAAAGCTCTGATAGTCGACGACGATCTCGATCTGGCCGATGTCGTGTCGTTCACGATGCGCCGCGCCGGGTTTGAAACGATCATCGCCCACGATGGCCCGCTGGCGCTGGAGCGCTGGCAGAACGATTCGCCGGACATCATCATCCTCGACCTGAACCTGCCCCGGCTCGACGGGCTGGCGATCTGCCAGCAGATACGGGCTGAGGACAACACGCCGATCATCATCCTGTCGGTGCGGGGGGATGAGGATGACGTGGTACGCGGTCTGGAGCTGGGCGCGGATGATTACATCGTGAAGCCGTTCAGCCCCCGGCAGCTCGTCGCGCGGGTCGAGGCGGTGCTGCGGCGGGCCGGGGCGGAGGTGCTGTCGCCCGCCGCGTTGAAAGCCGGATCGATCACGCTGGACCCGGCCCGGCGTGAGGTCGCCTGTGGGGATGAGGAGCCGGTGCGGCTCAGCCCCCTCGAATGCCGCCTGCTGACGATGCTGATGGAGAATGTGGGGCAGGTCGTGCCCGCCGACATGCTCATCGACAGGGTCTGGGGGCCGGTGGGTGGCAACCGGGACATGCTCAAACAGCTTGTGTCGCGTCTGCGACATAAAATCGAACCGGACCCCTCCAATCCGATGTACCTCGAAACGGTAATTGGTGTCGGTTATGAGGTGGTCGCACCCGATTGATCCCCTATTAGCCCTTCCCTGATCGTCCCGAAAAAGACGAGCACGCCTGTGCTCGTCTTTTTGTTACCGGATTGTCACCCACCTGCGCCCGCCATTCATACCCCCTGCCCTTAAGCTGAAATCAGAGGGCGCGGATTATTACCCTGCCGCGAATCGCCGCGCCCGGCAAGACCGCCTGATCGCGACCAGCGGTCGGCAGACATCTACGAATATCAGGAGGGAGAGTCATGTCTCAGGAAAGCGTGATGCATTTTATTCGCAAACTGCGCAGCGCCGATCACAAAACGGTGCTGCAAGCCGTCGAGGACCTCCGGGCGCGCGGGTGGCTGAGCGACGGCTCGCTGCAACGCGTCAGCCTCCAGCACGTCCATCTGGAGGATGCCGATCTGTGCGAGGCAAACCTGGAGGACACGAACCTGAGTAAAGCCAGCCTGAGGCGAGCCAACCTCAGCATGGCGAATCTGGCGGGCTCCGACCTCAGCCGGGCCGACCTGCGGGATGCCGATCTGAGCCAGGCTGACCTCCAGAGGGCCGACCTGGTGAAGGCCAATCTGGAAGGTGCGCGCAACCTCAGCGACGGACAGCTTGCGTCGGCGGCCCGGCTGCGCGGCGCGATCCTGCCGGATGGCACCGTCTACGATGGGCGCTTTAACCTGCCCGAACAGCCGGGGGTGATCAGCCGCTAGTCGCCGCGAATTGGCTTCAGTGTGATGGAGGTGGAGATGCTATTTGCATGGTTAGTCATCGACGCAGGGCTGTTGTGCGCTCTGCTCGTGTTTTGCGTTCAGGCGATACGCGCCCGCAGGTGGATCGCATCGGCGCTGTGGCTGGCGAGCGCCAGCGCGGTGCTACGCATCGTGTTTTACGCGCTGGGCGATTTTCAGGTCGCCGTATTTGAGCTGATCGTTGGGACAGGGCTGGTGGCGATCCTCTTCGTGTTCGCGATCGGCATCGCAGGGGAGGACGCCATACACAGCCGCGCGCTCCCCCGACCGCTGGCGTGGGGGTTAGCCATCGGGGCGGTGGTGCTGCTGAGCCTGCTCGCGCCGTCCATCGACGCGGACGCAGCCGCCGCTCAGGAACCGGCGTTCTCTGGGATGCTGTGGCACGAACGCGGCCTCGACGCGCTGGTCCAGATCGTGCTGCTGTTCGCCGGAGTGATCGGCATGTTGGGCGTGCTCTCCGAGGACAAGCCCTCGCTCGATCAACCCGCAGTAGGCCGGAGGGTTCCACGGCTCAAGGCAAGACTCCCAACCAAGAGAACTTCTGGAGATGTGACATGGTGAAGCAGTATTCGATCTCTGACATCGACGTGTTGTCCGACAGAAACGACCATACGGGCCTGAGCGACGCGCTGGAATCACCCGATCAAAACGTGCGCTGGTCGGCGGTCCGAGCGCTGACGGAAGTAGGCACGCCAGCAGCCCTGCGAGCGATCGTCCGAACGCTGGATGACGAAAACCAGTTTGTGCGCCGGGCAGCAGTCGAGGCCCTCGCCATACCGGGCTTCGACGAGAGCTGGGACCTGCTCGTGAAGGCTGCGCAGGATGAGGATCAGTATGTGCGTCGGGCGGCGGTCGAATCGCTGGAGACGATCGGGATCATGGACGGTTGGGATCCGTTTGTCGCCGCAGTCAGGGACAGCTTTTCCGGCGTGCGGCTGGTCGGCGTCCGGGTAATCGGCAGCTGCCCGGAGAAATGGGCGATGGGCCTGCTCGTCGAGGCGCTGGGCGACACCGACCCGATCGTCCGGAAAACAGCCAGCAAGATGCTGGCCGCAAAGGGGGAGGTGGTGGTGTCTTCCCTGATCGATGCGCTGGGCGATGCGCGCCGGGTCGTCCGGCAGTTCGCGGCGTGGACGCTGGCCGAGATCGGGGACCGCCGGGCGGTCGATCCGCTGATCGGGGCGCTGAACGATCACGAGGCTGTCGTGCGGGAGGCCGCCGCGCGCGCGCTGGGCGTGATCGGCGATCCGCGCGCCGCCGAGGCGTTGGCTCAGACCGCCGCCAGAGATCAGGTGAGGGAGGTGCGGCGCAGCGCGGTAAAAGCCAGCCGCCATCTGGGAGAAGTGGAATAGAGAGGCGGGCGCTGCCTTATTAGCCGATCTCGCCCTTGAGGTAGGATCGGGTTAATGCCTGCTCTGGCTGGTTGAAGATGCGGGGGGTCGGACCCTGCTCAATCAACTCGCCCATCCACAGGAAAATGACGTGATCGGCCAATCGGCGCGCCTGCGCCAGATCGTGCGTCACCATCACGACGGTGTAATCCCGTTTTAGCTGGCACAGCAGGTTTTCGATGCCCCGCGCGGCGATAGGATCGAGCGCCGAGGTCGACTCGTCGCACAGTAGAATCTCCGGCTCGACCGCCAGCGCCCGCGCCAGACACAACCGCTGCTGCTGCCCGACCGACAGATCGGCAGCCGGGGCCTTCAGCCGATCCTTCACCTCGTCCCACAGCCCGGCGGCTTTCAGGTGGCGGCTGACGACGTTGTCGAGGTCGCCGTTGGCGGTCCGGTGGATGCGCGGGCCGTAGGCCACGTTATCGTAGATCGACATG
>CAZWUX010000251.1:0-6724 GCA_964637665.1 uncultured Anaerolineae bacterium | reverse complement strand
CGCCCGCGATCTGTCCGGCGGCAATCAGCAAAAGGTCGTGCTCGCCAAGTGGCTAGCCATGAAGCCGAAACTCTTGCTCTTGGACGAGCCTACACGAGGCATTGACGTTGGTGCGAAAGAGGAAATCTACAAGCTGATGGTCGAACTGGCGAAAGAGGGTAAGTGCATCCTGATGGTGTCGTCCGACATGCTGGAACTCATCGCGATGTGTAACCGCGTCATCGTCATGCGGCAGGGAAAGATCGTCGCCGAGCTAGAGGGCGAGCAGATTAGCGAAGAATCCATCCTAACACACTCTATCGGAGGTACGTTTTGAACTCCAGCACAGAACTCCAGAAGCCAGCGGTTAAAAAGCCGGTGGCGTCCAGATGGATAAACGAGAGCAATCTCTCTGTCATTTATCTGTCGGGGATTCTCGCTGTTTTCGTCATCATCATGTCGTTTCTCGACGAGAACTTCCTGACGGTGGGGAACATCTTTAACGTGCTGAACCAGCAGTCGACGCTGGGGATCGTGACGCTGGGCGTTGCGATCGCGCTCATCGCCGGGTGCATCGACCTGACGGTGGGCAACGTGCTCGCGTCGGCGGCGGCGGTGGCGGCGCTTTCGCTCCAGTCGGGCATGAGTGACGGCTACGTTATCGCCCTGACGTGCGGGTTCGGTCTGCTGCTTGGGATCATCAACGGGTTCATCGTGGTGAAGTCGCGAATCGACACCTTCATCGCGACGCTGGGTCTGATGTCCGTTTACCAGGGCGTCGCGCTCATTATCCCCGATGGGAACAACGTCTACCTTCAGGGGCGGTTCGGTTGGTTTGGCACGTACAAGGTGGGGGGCGTCGTGCCGCTGCCCGTCATTTATTTTGCCGTGATCGCCACAATCGCTTACCTGGTGATGCGTTACACGCAGTTCGGGCGCAAGCTGTACGCCATCGGCAGCAACCCGAACGCTGCGTTCCTGGCAGGCATCAACCTCGACTTCAACAAGATCATCGCCTACGCTATCAGCGGTCTGCTGGCCGCCTTCACGTCCCTGATCGTCATCTCCCGGATCGGGCAGTCTCAGCCCGCGATGGGGACTCCCTATCCACTGGAAACCATCGCCGCCGCTGTGATCGGCGGGGTGGCGTTGTCGGGTGGCAAAGGCAGCGTGCCGGGTGTCGTGCTGGGCGTGATCCTGCTCGGCCTGATCCGCAACTCGCTAAACATCCTGCGCGTGCCATCGTTTTACCAGTACGTCATGCTGGGCACGGTGATCATCGTCGCCGTGACCCTGAGCAACCTGGGCCGGTTCCGTAAGTCTGAAGGTGTAGGCTGATCGTATCTTGTCGTCCGGGCAGTTGAATCTGAATCAGCAATGCCCACTGATGCAAAAGCAGGAGAAAAGGATGTTCAACATGAACGCGCTCAAACGATTTTTGCTCTTAATACTCGTCCTGTCGATGGCGGTCGTGCTGGGGGCCTGCCGCCAGGCGCCTGCCGAAGAACCGGCTGAGACTGAGGAAGCTGCCGAACCGGCAGCTGAGGAGCCAGCCGAGGAAGAAGCCGCCACGACTGAGAAGCCGGTCTACCGGATCGGGTACATCCAGGCCTCATCGGACGCGTACTACCAGATGCAGGCCGACGCGGCGCAGCTTGTCGTCGACTACATCAACGAGAACGAGGACTTCGGCGTCGAGATGACGTTCGTCACCTCCGAGAGCCAGCCGGAGAAGGAACTGGCGCACATCGAGGACTTCATCGCGCAGGACTACGACGCGATCATCGACTTCACGTTCGCGGCGGAGACGGCGCAGCGTGGGGCGCAGCTTGCCAATGCGGCGGACATCCCGTTCTTCGTAGTCGGCTCGACGGCAGCGGACGGGCCGGGCGTGGTGACATCCACCATCAAAGGCGACTTCGTGCAGATGGGCGGCGAGATCGGCGCTTATCTGGCGGAGAACTACCCGGATGCGAAGATCGCGATAGTCGAGGGCACGCTGGGGCAGGGCATCGTCGAGTTGTTCGAGGAGGGGTTCGAGGAGAACCTCGGCCCCAACAATGAGATCGTGCAGAAGGCCGCGGCTGACTGGAACGCCGAGAAGTCGCAGAACATCATGAACGACTGGCTTGCCAACTACAACGGCGAGTTTGACATGGTGTACGCGATGAACGCGGACATCTACCTCGGCGTCGTACGCGCACTGGAAGACGCCAACATGCTCAACGATCCGATCCGGATCGTCACCCACAACGGGCGGCCCGAGGACTTCGAGGGCGTGATGGAGGGCAAGGCCGTCGGCACCCTCGCCAACTCGCCGACGTACGAGGCGGGCGTGCTGCTGAAGGTCGTGACGACCTACCTGCAGGGTGGCGACGTGCCCGAGCTGGTCATCACCCCCTCCGCAATGGTCACCAAGGACACGCCTGAGAAGCTGCTGGGCTGGGAGCTTGACAAGGGCGTGGTTGCCTATCAAGAATGGGAGATCAGTGACTGACGGCGAAAAGCAGCCGCGCTTTCCGCATCAGCGTGCCTGATTCAACCTGACCAAACCGCAGGAGCCTCTCATCTCAGACCCCACCGCTGGGATGAGAGGCCCCCTAATCCCTGGATAAGGTAAGAACATACCGGCCCCATGAGACCTTTTCTGGTCGTAGGCGATGCCAACGTCGACATCATCCTGAGCGGCCTGCCCGCGCTGCCCGTCCTCGGACAGGAGCTGGAAGCCGCCGGGTCGACCGTGCTGCCGGGTGGATCGTGCGCCAACTGCGCCGTGTGGTTGGCCGGGCTGGGGGCGGAGGTCGCGTTCTGGGGCAAGGTGGGGCGCGACATGTTTGGCGACTTCGTCATCCGGGCCATGGGGGAACGGGGGATCGAGGTCGGCAAGGTGGTGCGGGACGGGGATACGCCGACCGGAGTTTGTGTGGCGCTGACCTATCCGGTAGAGCGGGCCTTGATGACACATCCGGGGGCCGTCGCCACGCTGCGGTTGGACGATCTACCTGTAAATGACCTCCACCAGTACACCCACCTGCACAGCGGCTCTCTTTTTATCCAGCACGGCCTGCGACCATCCCTGCCTGAACTGTTCAAGGCGGCCAAAGAGGCCGGATTGTCGACCTCGCTGGACTGCGGCTGGGACCCCGCCGACCGGTGGGATGTCGATCTGAGGGAGCTGCTGCCGTGGGTGGACATCTTCCTGCCGAACGAGGCAGAGGCGCTGCGCTTGACCGGGGCAGAGCATCCTGAGGATGCGCTGGAGATGCTGGGGCAGCACGGTCATACCGTCGTGATCAAGCGGGGCAGGGAGGGCGCGCTCGCCCGGCGAGATGGCCGGACGTACAGCATGGCCGCGCGGCGGGTCGAGCAGGCGGAACCAACCGGCGCGGGTGACTGTTTCAACGCGGGGCTGCTGTATGCGCTTATCGCGGAACAGCGGGAATTCCGGGACGCGCTGCGCTTTGCGGTGACCTGCGGCGGGATCGCGGCTTCGATGCCCGGCGGGTCGTCCATGCCGCCGTCAGCCGATGGTGTTCTCCGGCTGCTGGACGAGGAGCCAGCACCAGAAAAAACACACGACAGCAACGAACCAGACGACGAGACCTCACGCTAACCGGGACCGGGAGACAGCACCGCCGATGACATCCACCGAATTCCACAGTTACGCCGAAATCGCCAGCCAGCCGGAAACGTGGGCGGATCTGCTGCCGCTGGTGCTCGAACGGGCCGCCGACATCCGTCGGGCCTTCGCCGGGGTCGAGAGTGCGCTGTTCACGGGGTGTGGATCGGGGTTAAACGCATCGACCTTCGGGGCGGCGGTCGTGCAGGAAAAAACGGGCATCCCCGCGCGGGCCGTGCCCGCTGCTGACATCTACCTGTTCCCGGAGTCCGTGTTGCTGGCGGGCAGGCACGAACTCGCGGTGCTGAGTTCGCGATCCGGCGAGACGACCGAGGTACACAAGGCGCTGGACACTTTTAGGGAGCGCGGCGTGCGCACCATCGGCATCACCTGCACGGCGGACAGCTCGCTGGCGCGGGAGAGTGATCTCGCGTTCGTGCTGACGCCGGTCGTGGAGCAGGCGGTCATCACGTCGCGCTCGTTTACGGGGATGCTGCTCGTGATGCAGCTTCTCGCGGCGGTCGTGGCCGGGGATGACGCATCGCTGGCCGAACTCCGGCGGCTTCCAGAGGTGTGTGGGCCGTACATGCAGGCGTGCCATGATCTGGGGCGGCAGATGGGGGAGCGGACCGGCATCACCCGCTATGCGTTCGTCGGCAATGGGCCGTTCTACGGCATCGCGCGGGAGGGCCAGTTGAAGGTTAAGGAGATGGCCCTGCTGCCCGCGGACAGCTACCCGATGCTGGATTTCCGGCATGGGCCACAGTCGAACGTCGACGGGCAGATGCTCATCACGGCTTTCCTGTCTGATAGCGCGTATGACGACGAGGCGCAGTTTCTAGGCGATATGAAGGCGTTGGGCGGGATCACGCTGGCGCTGAGTGGGGGATCGGGCCGGGCGGCGGCGAAATCCGCCGACTACGCGCTGGCGATCGACGATGGCCTCAGCCAGTATGCCCGCGCGATGCTGTATATGCCCGCCGTCCAGTATATGGCCTACTACCGCGCCCTGTCCCGCGACCTGAACCCCGACAGGCCCCGGAATCTGGATTACTGGATCGACACGACGGTCGATTAGGCCCTCGCCATGCGGGGTATCCGCCGGGCCGCCAGCAGCAGCCGGGGATTCGGATATGATTGTGGCATATTGACTCAAGCCAGCTCAAGGGAATCGATATGACGCTAGACAGGGGGCCGGTTCCACTTTATTACCAGATTCGCGAGGCGCTGCGTAACGCCATCATGCGGGGGGAGTACATGGCGGGCGATCAACTTCCCACCGAGGTCGAGTTATGCGAGCACTTCGACGTGAGCCTGACGACGGTCCGGCGGGCGCTGTCGGACCTGACGAATGAAGGGCTGCTGGAACGGATATCGGGCAAGGGGACGTTTGTCCGCGAACCCGGCACGGCGTGGGACCTGGGGCCGTTTACGAGCTTCACACAGGAGATGAAACGGCGCGACCTCGCGCCGGACAACCGGGTCGTACAGGCTGAGATCGTCGAGCCGGGTGAGCGAATCGTCGACGCGCTGCGGCTGGGCGGCGTGCAGCCCGTCTTCTGCCTCGAACGCGTGCGGATGGTCGACGACACGCCGCTGATGATCGAGACGGCCTACCTGCCGATGAGCCGCTTCCCCGGTATTGAGAACATCGATTGGGATAAAGAGAAATCGCTGCTGCGCGTCATGCTGGACAGGTACTACGTGCCGCTGGTGGAAGTGCGGGACGTTATCGAGCCGACGCTGGTGGGCGAGCGGCAGGCGGCGCTGCTGGGCGTCAAGCCGTTCTCGCTGGCCCTGCATCTGCGAACCAGCCTGTACACGCTCAACGACGAGTTATTCCAGTACTCGGATGGCATCATACCGGGCCAGCGCTCGCGGTACCTCGTTCACATGAAAAGCCACAAAACCAGCGGCGAGGACTCGTCCACCCGCGCCGGGCGCTCGTTCATCATCACGGCTGATGCGGAGGAGTCCGGTGGCTGATATGCAGACGCCGCGAAGAGACGCATCAACCTGACTCTACGGAGGCAATCGTGAAACAAGACCTGCTCGACGCAATGGCCCGGTCCGTCATCGACGGGGACGTGAGTGCGGCGGCTGACCTGGCACGCCAGGCGGTGGCGGCGGACATCAACCCGCTGGAGGCGATCAACGGCGGGTACGTCGCGGGCATCACACAGGTGGGGGAACGCTACGGCTGTGGGGAGGCCTTCGTGCCGGACCTCGTGCTGGCGGGCGCGGCGATGCAGGCTGCCATGTCCGTGCTGGAGCCGGAACTCGCGAAGAGCGGCTCGCAGCGGGAAACGCTCGGCGTGGTCGTGCTGGCGACGGTAAAAGGTGATATCCACGACATCGGCAAGAACATCGTCGGGACGATGCTGTCCGCCTCCGGCTTCACCGTGCACGATCTGGGCGCGGACGTGCCGACCGACCGGATCATCGACAAGGTGCGCGAGGTCGGCGCGGACATCGTCGCGGTGAGCGCGCTGCTCACGACGACGATGGTCGAGCAGGAGAGGGTCGTGCAGGCGCTTGAGGAAGCGGGGCTGCGGGAGGCGGTCAAGGTCATCGTCGGCGGTGCGCCCGTCACCGGGCAGTGGGTCGAGTCGATCGGCGCGGATGGCTTCGGAGAGGACGCCGTCGGCGCGGTGGCCGCCGCACGGAACGCGCTCGGCAGGTAGTTGAGCACGGCCAGCCCGATCGCACAGTCACAGAATCCACCAGCCGATTCAGGGGTAGAGAATGGACAACACACAGCAGTATAACGAGCGACTAACGCGGTACGTCACCGCCAATTACAACGAGAAGCCGGATCGCATCCCCCTGCGGGTGTTTGCCGAGGAGTTTTCCTCGAAATACTGCGGGTACAGCAACTTCGAGGTGGCCGTCAGGCCGGAGTTGCAGTTCGACGTGAACCGCCGGTTTGCGGTCGAGGCCGGGACGGACGCCATCCAGACGAACTCGGTGGTGAACTGGTTCGGGATGCAGAAGGCGCTGGGCTGGAAGGGCATCACCTTTCCGGGGATCGGGATTCCGGTCGATTCGATCAACCAGTGGTGGGAACCCACGACGGAGGACGACGCCTTTATGAAGACGTCGGAGTACGACGAGTTGATCGACGAC
>CAZWUX010000250.1:0-6726 GCA_964637665.1 uncultured Anaerolineae bacterium | reverse complement strand
CCTCGGCGGTAAGCCCTACCTGCACGCCTTCGGCTGGTTGGGCGTTGGACATGCAGCGGTTGAGACGGGTGAGCGGCTCGACCTGGCCGAGATCGGGCGTTGGATGGCGGAAGCGCCCGCCGATGAGGTGGAAATCGCAGATTACCTGCATAACCGGGCGATCTTCCCGGCGGCGATCCCCGCCGACCGGCGCGAGTTGGAATACCTTTACGCCCTCACCCGTGAGATCGTACGGCTGGCGACGCTCGATGCCCGGCAGGGGTGGCGCGGCGTGCCGCCGCTCGGCTTGCTGCCGCGCTTCGGCACGATCCTGCTCAGCGGCGCGACGCTCACCCGCCCGCCGCATTATGGTTGGAGTGCGCTGATGGCGCTCGACGCGCTGCTGCCGACGGGCGTCACCCGGCTCGTGCTCGATCCCTATGGCATGAGCGCCGCGCTGGGAACCGTCGCGCCGCTCAACCCGCGCGCCGTCGTCCAGTCGATGGACGCCGGGGCCTTCCGCGATCTGGGCACGGTTCTGTCGCTGTCCGGGCAGGTCCGGCCCGGCAGTGGTGCGCTGCGCGGGGTGATTCAGCGGGAGGGTGATGAGCCGGAGCGCTTCGAGGTGGCGTATGGATCGCTGGGTGTGATCCCGTTGGGATACGGGCAGCGCGCGACGGTGACGCTCGAAACGCCGGGGGCGGTCGACGGGCTGGGGCGGGATGGCACGGTCGAGGTGACCGGTGGCGAGCTTGGGATCATCGTCGACGCGCGCGGGCGTCCCTGGCGCTTCGCCCGGACGCCGGAAGCGCGGCGCGAGCAGATGCGCGGCTGGCAGCAGGCGATGGTCGGGAGGGTCGCACCGTGACGGTTTACGAGGTCGGGCACATCACGAATGCGGTGAGGCTCAGGCGGCGGCACGCGCTGCCGGAGGGCAGCCTGCCGCGCGTTGGCACGAATGAGGGCGTCAAGGCGACGGACACGCTGGCCGTCGTCGAGGTTCCGCGCCAGCACCGCGTCGTGGACGTGTGGGAGGCGCTGGAGGTTGAGCCGGACCGGATCGCCGCTTACATGAAGGTCGGCATTGACGATGAGGTATCGAAAGGTGACGTGATCGCCGCGCGCCGGAGCGCCTTCGGGCTGCGCAGGTGGCGGGCGGTGTCGCCCATCGATGGCAGGGTGGTGAAGGTCGACCGGGGGCGCGTGTTCGTCGAGGGCGAGCGGGACCGTGTCGACATCGAGGCGTGCGCGCCGGGCCGCATCGTGGATGCTGACCCCACCGCTTACGTCGTGGTCGAGTCCACCGGGGCGGTCTGCCAGCTCGTGTGGGGCACCGGAGAGGTGGTGTGGGCCACGCTGAAGGTGATGGATGCCGCCGCCGGAGAGAACATCGCCGCTCACTTCAACATCGACCATCGGGGGGCGGTCGTCGTGACGCCGGAGCCGCTCAGCGAGGCGTTTCTCAAGGGGGCGGCGGAGATCGCGGTGCGGGGCGTCGTCGCGCCGAGTCTGTCCAGCGCGCTGATGCCCGTCGTCGACAGGATGGAGATCCCCGTTGGGCTGACGCAGGGCTTCGGGGATATGCCGATGAGTGGGCGGGTGCTCGACTTTTTGCGGAGTTACAATGGGCGTGAGATGGCCTTCAACTTTGGGGCGCGGCCCGATTCGCGCAGGATGCGGCCTGAGATTATCATTCCCCTGACACCTCAGGAACAGCAGGTGCGGGAGGCGAAAACGCCGGACGGGCGGCCCGCCTACGCCGTCGGGCAGCAGGTGCGCGTGCTCCAGCCGCCCTACCGGGGCCTGCTGGGCACGATCGGCGCGCTGCCGGAGACCCCTCACCGCCTCGCGAGCGGCCTGTGGGCGCCCGGCGCTGTGATCGACCTCGAAACAGGCGAGACGGCTTTCGTGCCATTTGCCAATTTAGAGTATCTAGACTAGCCTAAGGGTATCCCCCTGCGAAGCAGGGCCGGTATGATGACGCGGTCTTAAAACACCTGGTCAGGAACCACTGCAACTGCGCCCGGCGGGGGCAAAGGCGCAGCAAAAGGGAGAGCAACTATGGACGACAACGACGATCTGATTTTTAGCTTTGAGGATGAAGATGACGACGAAGACATGTTCGCCGTCGAAGAGGACGAAGCCGCCGGGGAGGAAAGCTCGAACCGCGGCTTCATCATCGGCATCGTCGTGCTGGCCGTGCTCTTCCTGGTCGGCGTTGCGGCCATCGTCGCGCTCGTGCTGTCGAGCCGGGGGGGTGAGCCTGCCGTCTCGCCCAACGAGCTGACGAACCAGGCCAACATGACGCTGATCGCGGCGACCCAGACCGCTGAATTCGAGGCGGGGGCTGCCGAAGAAGAGGGTGAGGGCGAGCTGCCAGCGGCGACTGCCCCCGTCGAGGAGGAAGTTACCGAGATCGCGGAGGTCACCGAGGAGCCGACTGAGGAGGAGGGCGCGATCGAGGCCGTCGCCACTTCCACGCCGCCTGAGGAGGAGATGACCGAGGAGGCGACGGAGGAAATGACCGAGGAGGCCACCGAGGTCGCTGAAGTTGCCGAGGAACCGACTGAGGAAATGGTTGAGGAGACTCCCGCCTTCACCGAGGAAGAGACCGAAGAGACAACCGCCGAGGCGACGAAAGAAGGCACCGAGGTCGCAGAGGCCGCCGAAGCGGAAGGCGAAGATGGTCAGGGCGGCGGCGGTGCGGAGTCAGTTGAAGAAGGCGAGGCGGCTGAAGCTCTGCCTCAGACCGGGCTGGCGACGGGCGTTGGATTGGCCGGGGCGGGGCTGCTCGCGCTCGTGCTGATCGGCGTCGTCGTCGCGGTGCGGCGCATCCGGCTCGGATAGCGCATCCGGTTCGGATAGCGTGGAGAAAGCTCTGCTTTCTGCCATCGCAACCTGAATACACGACGGATAGAAAGAAGCTGCCGCACCGGAATGGCGCGGCAGCTTTTCATTCCCCAAATTTTTAGTCGCCAGTTAACCCGAACTCTCCGCCGGTTCACCACCCGCCCTGCCGGGAGGGGCAATCGACATGCGCAGGCGGTCGACACGCATCCCGTCCACCGCCTCGACCCGCATGTGGATGCCGTCCGCCGTCACCTCGTCGCCCTCCTGCGGGATGCGTTCGAGCTTGCCCATCACATAGCCGCCGATGGTGTCGTAGTGCTCGTCGCTTAACGCGAGGCCGAGCGCCTCATTCACCTCCTCAATGGGCACCAGCCCGCTGACCAGCCATGTCCGCTCGCCCACCTGCGTGACGGGCGGCTCGTGCGCCTCAAACTGGTCGGGTATCTCGCCCGCGATCTCCTCGAAGATGTCCTCCAGCGTGAGCATCCCGGCGGTGCCGCCGTATTCGTCGAGAATGATGGCGATGTGCTGGCGGTTGTCGCGGAAGGCGGTCAGCGCCATGTTGATGCCCGCCGTCTCAGGCAGGAAGATCACCTCGCGTATGAAGGGCCGGATCGGGGCGTTGGTGCGGCCCTGCGCCAGATCGCGGACGATGTCGCGCAGGTACACGACGCCGATGATATTGTCCGGCGATTCCTCGAAGATGGGGTACTGTGTGTAACGGTACGTTTCCTGATGAGCCAGCACGTCGCCGAGCGTCGAGTCGGCGGGCAGGATCGCCATCTCGGTGCGCGGGATCATGATCTGCCGGACGCGCATCAGGCGCAGGTCGAAGATGGCGTCCACCATCTCGTTTTCGGCCTGCGCGACGAGGCCCTGCGCGGTGCTGGTGTCGACCAGCATTTTGATCTCCTCGACGGAGTGGACCATCTCGTGCCCGCTGGCGGCGTCGAAGCCGAGCAGCTTCAGCAGCGCGTTGCCCGCCCCGTTGAGCGCCCAGATGCCAGGCCGGAAGATGACCTCGGCCCACAGCGTCGGGCGGGCGACGATCAGCGAGGTCGCCTCCGGGCTTTGCAGCGCGATGGACTTCGGCATCAGCTCGCCGACGACAACGTGCATGAACGTGATCAGGGCGAAGGCGATGGCGACCGAGACCCCGTGCGAGGTCAGGTTGACCCAGCTTGCCGGGATGGGCAGCAGGTCGATGACGGGCGTGATCACCTCGGCCAGCGCAGGCTCGCCCAGCCAGCCTAAGCCCAGGCTGGCGAGCGTGATGCCGAGCTGCGTCGCCGCGATGAAGCGATCCGGCTCGCCGATCGCCTTGCGCACGGCCTTCGCCGCGTTGTTTCCCTGGGCGATCAGCTCGCGAATCCGGGTGGCGCGCACGCTGACCAGCGCGAACTCAGCCGCGACGAAGAATCCGTTCAGCAGCACGAGCACAACGATGGCAACCAGCCCGGTGATCTGGCCCGCGAGCGTCGTTACGTCAGTTTCCATACAGGGGTCCTGTTTCTTCTGGCAAGCGCATTAAAGCCCGTATTTTACGATTTTTTGTAGATGACCGCCGCGCCGTAGCCGACGACCCGGCTCGATCCGGCCCCCGCGTCGGCGGAGGTCGCGTAGCCGACGATCTGTGCCGCGTCCGCGCCCAGTCCCCGTGCGGCGATGAGCGCAGCGGCCACGGCCCCTCGCCCGCAGGCGAATCCCACTCCCTCCTGCTCGGCGCGGATCACGCCCTCAGGGTCGAAGGCGGCCACGCGGTCGAGCATGGCGCGGTCGAGCCGGTGGGCCTGCGCCTCGGTGTAAAAATGAGACAGGTCGCTGGAGGCGATGATCAGCGTCCGTGGGCCGCCTGCCAGCACGGCGGCCAGCGCCTCGCCCAGCCGCCGGACCGCAGGCCAGGTCTGGTCGCGCAGCATGAGCGGGATCAGGGAAAATGGACCGTCGAGCGCCCGCTGGAGGAAGGGCAGCTCGATCTCCAGCGCGTGCTCGGGGTCGTCGCGCACGGGAGTCAGCCTCACCTGCCCGCCCAGCGCGTCGAGCGCGTCCCGGTCGACGGGGATCATGCCCAGCGGCGTCCGGTAGGCGTCGTGACCGGTCGTGAGGACCGCCCCCGGCATGGGATGGTGCATCGGCGAGATGACGGTCACCCGCTCGATGGGCAGCCCCGTGATGAGCTTAAAGGCGCGGGCTGCGACCGGGCCGGAGTACATGTACCCGGCGTGAGGCGCGACGAGCGCGATGATCTGGCCCGGTACGTCCACCGCCGGGGCGTCGTCCAGCATCCGGTCGACGGCCTCTGCCAGCCGATCCGGGCTGCCAGGGTACCACTGCCCCGCGATGGGGGAGGGGCGCACGTCCTCAATCTGCATCATGTCGTTCACCTGCATATCCGCGCGGCTGTTGCCTTTATCTTACCACGCCGGGCTACCCGGCTTTCAAACGCATCACCAGCCCGATCAGGATAAACAGCCCCCCGGCGAACGCGGCGGTCGCCAGCCACACCGCGCCGGGTGAAGATCGATCCTCGACGCGGAGGAGATCCGGGGTCGGCAGCGAGACGGCGTAACGTGGTGAGATCAGCCAGCCGAGCGCCAGTCCGCTCAGCAGGCCGCCGAGGTGCGCCCAGTTGTCGATGCCGGGCGACAGGCCGATCAGCAGGTTGATGCCGATCACCTCGACGATCTGCCACAGTTGGCGGCGCGTGTTCGCCAGCACATCGCGGTTTCGGACCAGCAGTGGAATCCACGCGCCGATCAGCCCGAACAGTGCGCCGGACGCGCCTATCGAATCATACGGGCTGAAGGCGAAGCTCACCAGCACGCCGCCCATGCCCGACAGGATGTACAGCGCGAGGAAGCGCGCCGTGCCGAACTGGCTTTCGAGACGCCGCCCCACGAGGTACAGAAAATAGCTGTTGAAGCCCAGATGCAGCAGGCCGCCGTGCAGAAACAGGGGCGTCACGAACCGCCACAGTTGGCCGTTCAGGATGGCGGTGTTGTTCTTCGCGCCGTAAAGCGTCAGTGGGCCGACGCCGTGAAAGCCGTAGCCCATCGCTTGAAGGCCGAAATCCGTCAGAAAGGCGAGTATGTTCACAGCCAGCAGCGTGTAAGTGATGACCGGCGGGCTGGATGGAAACTCGACGCGGCGCATAGGGCGCATCGCGGGCGGTGGGGTCGACTCAGGCGGCGGGGACGGGACGCGGTCGAGGGGATGGACGGGCCGCTCGCGGCGGACGCCGGGTTTTCCAGGTAGATCGGGTTGGTTGGTCATATCACCTGATAAAATGAATAAGCAGAGGCCGGGCATCGACGTTCGCATCCGTGCGAACGGCTGCCGGGCGCAGATATGGCTAGATTATACGTTATTCCGGGGAGGTTCTCACCGTGCCGCTGTACGACTTCCGCTGTAAGGATTGTGAGCACACGTTCACGCTGACGTATGACAGCGTCGAGGCGATGGAGAACGCCGATCCGCGCTGCCCGGCGTGCGGCTCAGACGCGCTGAGCCAGCTCATCACGGGCGTAGCGGTCATCGCCAGCGAGGAAACGCGCATGGATCGCATGGCCGATCCGGCCCGCTTCGCCGGGCTGGACGAGGATGATCCGCGCGCGATGGGGCAGGCGATGCGCCAGATGGCGGATGAACTCGGCGAGGACCTCGGCCCGGAGGTCGACGAGGCCATCGGGCGGCTCGAAGCGGGCGAGGACCCCGCCAGCGTCGAGCGGTCGATAGGGCTTAACGAAGGCAACGGCCTCGACCTTTGAATCGCAAGCCCGGAAACTGACTCCGGCAGACGCTACTCCGCGCGCTCGCGCAGCCGGGCTTCGACCGCCTGACGGTTCGCCTGCTGATTGACATCGACCGCATCCCTCCCATCGTCCTCAAACCAGCGAC
>CAZWUX010000249.1:0-6741 GCA_964637665.1 uncultured Anaerolineae bacterium | reverse complement strand
TGACACTTCCGTCCCCGGGGACTCCGCCATCTCATCAACGGAGATCTGCCCGGTGGCGAGCGCCACGATCTCCTCGATCAGCGCCGCGCGGTCCTCGCGACCCGTCGAATCGTAAGCGCGCAGCCGCTCGGCGATCTCGTCCACCAGCCGGTGATGCTTGTCGCTCTGCGCCTGCCCGTGAGCCTCGCGTGACCAGTGGTAGGCAAACCGGGCGAATCCACCAATCACGGCCTTGTTCTGGTAGCCCTTTTGCTGCTCAAGCCGCAGAATCTTGATCAGAGTTTGTAGTGAGGAAGCCATTGCTGCTCAGTTCACCGCTGGCCCGGTTGGATGATCGGGCCGCTCCTTATTTGCTTGATGATACCGCCGCCACGCCGACCGCGCCCGGCCCAACGTGGGCTCCGATGACGGTCGTCACATTCGTCACAACAACCTCAGCTGCCGGGGGCAGCACACCGCTCAGCCGCTCGACAAGCTCATGCGCCCGCTCGACACAGTTGGCGTGCATGACGGCCAGCCGGTCAAGCGGGGCGAGTCCCTCGACACGGCTCGCGAGAGCCTCAACCGCCCGCGACCACGTTCGTACGCGCAGAAGCGAGGAAACCACACCCTCGTGAAGCTCGACCACCGATTTAATGCTCAGTAAGCTCGTCAAGCCTAACTGGAACAGGTTGACTCGCCCGCTCTTCGCCAGATACTCAAGCGTGTCGAGCAGCGCATACACCTTCAACCGGCCCAGCACGTTCCGCACAGATTGGATGACGCCTTCGACCGTCTCGTCACGACGGACAGCCTCCCACCCGGCCAGCGCGGACCATCCCAGCCCCATACTGACCTGGCCTGAATCTACCAGATGAATGCGGTCCGGGGCGACCTGCTGAGCGGCTAACTGCGCGGCGTTGAATATCCCGCTGAGCCGGGAAGCGGTGTGTACGGCGACGACGTGGCTCGCATGGCGCAGGGCACGCTCGTACGTCTCGATGAAGGCCGCCGGGCTCGGCGCGGAGGTCGTAGGGATGTCAGGCAGGCCCGGCAGCAGCTCGTAAAACGTCTCGCGACTCAGGTCAATGCCATCACGCAGCGCCCGCTGCCCGATATGGATCAGGGCGGGGACGACGTATATCCCCTTCTCATCAGCCACCCCAGGCGGGATATCGGCGATGCTGTCTGTTACGATGGCGATCATTCCGTCGTTTTTCCATCCGGGTTAACGGCCTTAGAATACATCCAGCCCTTCGCCGCTTCCTTCCAGCATGGCAAGTCCCATTCCATCCGGACCTATGAAGGATGCGATCAGCGGATCGTACAGCATAAGGGGCGCTTTCAACCGGGCGAATTCGAGCGCCAGCCGGTCCTGAAGCATCCGAGTTCGATCCGTCACGCGCCGCGTGCTTTGCAGGATGCACAACTGCTGGATATCCGTAAATTCGGCCACGAACTCGATCATCTTGTCGATAGCCTGCGCGTGCGAGCGCGCCTTCTCCATCGTGATCAGCGTGCCATCCTCGATGGTGAGCAGCGGCTTGATCTCCAGCATCGTGCCGAGAAGCGCCTGCGTCTGGCCGATCAGCCCGGCGCGCTGAATATGTTCCAGCGTATGGACGTAAAACACGACGTAAACGCGCGGGAGGGCAGCTCTGGCGACATGCACCACGTCCTCAAGCAGAGCGCCCTTTGACGCCGCGCGCGCCGCCGCCTCTACGACGAAGCCGAGGCCCGCCCCCACAGTGCGCGTATCAACAACGGTGATGTCACACCGCCCCAGCAGGCTGCCCCTCGCCGACTGAGCATTGTCATACGTCTGGGTGAAGCGCTGGGAATGGCAGAGAACGACGATCTGATCGGTTTGCCTGCCAAGCTCCTGGTACACCGTCTCGAACGCGCGGATCGAGGGCGCCGTCACCCTCGGCGTCTCCCGGTTGTGTCGCATCCGATCAAACGCCTCTTCCGCGTCGATGTCCAGACCATCGCGCAAAACCTGCGTACCGAAGTGGACGTTCAGCGGGACGACCGAGACGTTATGGTCCTCGACGAAATATTGATCTTGAAAGGATGCGGCGCTGTCTGTGACAATCCGAACACCTGCCAAATGGATCTCCTCAGGATGCCTGCCGACTCTTACTCTGCGCTGAGAATATAATAATAGTGCGGCTGGCCGCCTTCTCTCAACTCGATCTCATGGTCTGGATATTCGTTTCGCAGATGCTCGGTGAGTATCTGCGCCTCAGAGTGATCGATGTCCGCCCCGTAGTAAAGGGTGATTAGCTCCAGATCGCCGATCCCCATCTTGCTCAGCAGGTCGACCACCACCGAGGGAACGTCATTGCCGACGACGGTCAGATCGTCGTTATGCAGCCCGATCATCTGGCCTTTTTTGACCTTGATCCCGTTGACGCGTGAATCGCGGGTCGCCATCGTCACCTCGCCCGTCTCGACCATCCCGCTCGATTCAACCATCGTGGCGACAACCTCATCCATCTCACCATGAGGGTCGAGGGCCAGCAGGGCCGAGATGCCCTGCGGGATCGTCCGGGTGGGGACGACCCGCACGGTCTTACCGTTAACCCGGCCTGCCGCCTGTTCGGCAGCCATGAAGATATTTTTGTTATTGGGCAGCAGGACGATCTTATCCGTCGGCAGTGTCTCGATGGCTTCCACGATGTCTTTGGTGCTGGGGTTCATCGTCTGGCCGCCGGAGATCACATACCCCGCCCCCAGACTATACAGGATGCGCTTTAACCCATCACCCGGCGCAACGGCGACCGCCGCAATCGTGCCCTCCTGAATAGCAGGCGGCTCGACCGGTTTATCAGCCACTTTTTCCTCATGCACACCACCGCGATTCCTGACAAACGTCTCATACTGAGCCTGCATGTTTTCGACGACGATGTCGTCCAGACTGCCGACCGACGCGCCGTAGCCGAGGGCCTCGCCAGGATTGTGGACGTGGACGTGGACCTTGATGAGCTGATCGTCCCCGACGACCAGCGTCGACCAGCCCAGCGACTCGATCTGCGCGCGCACCTGATTCACATCCATACTCTGCCCGCGAATCAGATACTGGACATCGTAGCCGTATCCCTCCTCATCCTCCGGGGACAGCGCGCTCTGAAGCTCCTCGGACTCACGGACTTCCCCGATAGTCTCCAGCGACTCGCCGCGCATATAACGAAGGATGCCCTCTAAAATGTAGGCCAGGCCCATCCCACCCGAGTCGACAACCCCCGCCTCCGCCAGAACGGCCAGGAGTTCGGGGGTGCGCTGGACGGACATGTGGGCGCGCTCGACGACACGCTCCATAACGGCAACGACATCGGTCGTCTCTTTGACGGCGGCCTCGGCCTCTCTGGCAGCATCGGAAGCCACCGTCAGCATGGTGCCCTCAACCGGCTCCTGCACGGCCTGATACGCCATGCGCACCGCTTCCTGAAAGCCCCTGACGAGCGCACTCGTGTCAAAGACCGGCATCCCTTCAATGCCGCGCGCGAATCCACGCCACAACTGAGAGAGGATCACCCCGGAGTTTCCACGCGCGCCCATCAGGGCACCATTGTAAATTCTCTGGGCGACCTGCCCTGCATGATTCTCTTTAACGTCGCACACTTCATCATGCGCGCTGCGCATCGTCAGCATCATGTTCGTGCCGGTGTCGCCGTCAGGCACGGGGAAGACGTTCAGGGCATTGACCTCTTCGTAGTGACGTTCCAGCCACGCAAGCCCGGCCCATACACAGGCTTGCAGGTCCTGTCCATCACACGTTCGACGCTCGACTGTGGGAGGTGTCTTTTCGACCATCGCTGCTGTTTCCTGTAGCTCCGTCTTATTCCTTGTCTTTGCTGACGCGCAATCCCTGAACGAACACGTTGACCTGATAGACCGGCACATCGACTGCGCGTTCAACCTGGAAACGGACGCTGTTGATCACGCTGTTCGCAACCTGTGAGATTCGCGTCCCGTGCTGGATGATCACGTAGGCGTCGATGGTTAGCTGATCGCTCTTATAGCGAACGTCGATGCCGTGATGCGGGTCACGCGTCAGCGTTGCAGCCCAGTCGCCGATGGCCGTTTTTGAGGCCATGCCGACGACTCCGTAGCTTGTCAACAGCGCCTGGCTGGCGATGGTGGCAATCGCATCTGGAGCGACATGAATCGTCCCCAGCTTGTCTTTTTCGTGCTCCGTCATTCTTCCCCCATACCTTGAAAAATCAGGGTGTGTGCGGTATGCTTTTTCCGCCTGAGTGCCGGTATCAGATAACACCGATTATTCCAAAGGCGAAGTGATTTCATGGCTAAATGCGAAATTTGCGGAAAAACGCCCCAGGTCGGGCATAATGTGAGCTTTTCGCAGCGCAAGACAAAGCGCCAGTTCAAGCCGAATATCCAGCGCACCAAGGTCTGGCGAGGCAAGCGGCTGGTGACGATCAACGTCTGTGCGAAGTGCCTCAAAACGCTGAACAAAGACGTTAAAGTGCGCTAGACACGAGAATGACTTACACTGAAAAGGGCCTCGAGGCCCTTTTTCAGATTCACGACACTGCCTTGCTCCGGGCCTGCTCGGCAGCTCGTCGCAGCTCCTCAAGCGCGGCTGCGATGCCCTGCTCAGATCTGAAAATCGCGCTGCCCGCTACCAGAGCGTTAGCCCCAGCCGCGACGATCCGACCGGCTGTTTCCGGCGTGACGCCGCCGTCGACGGAAACATCGGCCTCCGGGTTGACCCGATCCAGCAGCGCGCGCACCTGCTTGATGCGGTGGAGCGAGCGCTCGATGAACTTCTGCCCACCAAAGCCCGGATTGACCGACATAACCAATACCTGATCGACATCCTCCGCCACTTCCTCAATGGATGAGACGGGTGTTCCGGGGTTAAGCGTCACGCCAGCGCTGACGCCTAGATGGTTGATGAGCTGAATCGCCCGGTGAATGTGGGGAGTCGACTCGACGTGGACGACGAGATGGTTTGCCCCCGCCTCGGCGAAGGCCTCAATATAACGTTCAGGGGCATCGATCATCAGGTGAACGTCAAGCGGAGCGCGCACCACCCGGCTCAGCGACGCGACGACCGGAACGCCGATGCTGATGTTGGGAACGAAGCATCCGTCCATCACATCGACGTGAATCCAGTCGGCCCCGGCGTCTTCAACAGCCATGATTTCCTCACCCAGGCGAGAAAAATCCGCCGCGAGGATGGATGGCGCAATCTTAATCCGCAATGGTTTATTCATGATGCCGAAAGTTTAACATGCGGGCATAAGCCGCGCAATAGACTAGAATGTGACCAGGATCCTATCAGTGAGGGTAGTCTCGTGGCCCAAGACAAGGCAAAGGTAACGATCTACACAGACGGCGGCGCCGATCCGAATCCGGGGCCGGGCGGCTGGGGCGTCGTGCTGATCCACGAGTCCTCTGGCCGCGTGAAGGAGCTTTCCGGGGGTGAGGAATACACGACCAATAACCGGATGGAGCTGACCGCCGCGCTGCGGGCGCTTGACGCGCTCACGACACGCTGCGAGGTCGAGCTGCACTCGGATTCGGCATATGTCGTGCAGGGGATGACCCGCTGGGTCGACAAGTGGGCGGCGGACGGCTGGATGCGCGGAAAAGGGAAAAAGCCGGTCGAGAACGCCGATCTCTGGCGCGACCTCGTGCAGAAAGCCGGGCAGCATGACATCACGTGGCACTGGGTGAAGGGCCACGCGGGGGATCGTTACAATGAGCGGGCCGATCAGCTCGCCACCCGCGAAATACGCCGCCTACAGGCGGCGTATGCTGCCGAAAATCCAGATGCGGAAATCTATCTGGTCGTTTCCGCCCGGCCCGGCCTCGGTCTGTGGGCCGCATCCATCCGACATCATGATGAGGAATTTCTGCTCAGGGGCCGGGATGATGAGAGCACGGCCAATCGCCTGACGATTATCGCCGCCGCCGAGGCACTCAGCGCGCTTCCCCCGGACCTGACGGTGCACATCTACACGCTCTCCGACTACCTGCGCAACGGCGCGACCCAGTGGATGCAGGCGTGGAAGCGACGCGACTGGCTGACGAAGGGCGGCGACCCGGTCAAAAATCAGGATGCGTGGCGCTGGCTGGACGATGAGATGCGCATCCGGCGGGTAGACTGGCCGCCCGTCAAGGACGACCCGACCGAGCAGTTTGCGTTCGAGGATGTGGCGCGGCGCGCGCAGGAGGCGTTCGAGGAGGAGGCCCGAAACGAGGAAACGGCCTACGACGACTGATCGGGCAGACGTCCCGCCGTAATCGCCGCCTTAAGCTGGCCGCACCCGGCGTTCACGTCGATGCCGCGCCGCACGCGCACCGTCGCAGGGATACCGTACGACCCTAAAATCTCGACAAAACGCTCGACGCGGGCCGGATCGGATGGGACGCCCTCGTAGCCATCGGTCGGATTCAAGGGGATGACGTTCACGTGGCACAATAATCCTTTTAGAAGCTGGCCGAGCGCATGCGCCTGCTCAGGCGTGTCGTTCTCATAGGCGATCAGCGTCCACTCAAACGTCACCCGGCGGTTGCTGCGGGCGATGTACTCACGGACGGCACCAAGTACATCGGCGATGGGGTAGCGGCGGTTCACCGGCAGCAGCGCGGATCGCTCGGCGTCGTCGGCGGCGTGTAATGAGATCGCCAGCCGGACCTGCAAGCCCTCCCCGGCGAAGCGGCGGATCGCGGGGACCAGCCCGACGGTGCTCACCGTGATGTGCCGCTGGCCGATGTTCAACCCATCCT
>CAZWUX010000248.1:0-6750 GCA_964637665.1 uncultured Anaerolineae bacterium | reverse complement strand
GCGACCGGGAGGGCGCGGGTCGGACCGTGATCCAGGCGCTCGGCGTGGCCGCGCTCGCCGGCCCCGTCGCGACGCTCGTACTGGTCACGCTGGGAGGGCCGATCGTCGAGCTGATGGGGGCCACCGGCGAACTCCGGGAACCCGCGCTCGTCTACCTGCGGATCCGGGCCCTGGCGGCGCCGGCCGTTCTCGTCGTCACCGCCGGCCACGGGATCTTCCGCGGCTACCTCGACACGCGGACACCCCTGGTCGTGACCCTCGGGCTGAACCTCGTGAACCTGGTCCTAGACCCCCTGCTGATCTTCGGGTTCGGGATGGGGCTGGCGGGCGCCGCAATCGCGACGGCCATCGCCCAGTGGACGGGCGCCCTGTGGTTCCTGGACCTCCTCCTGCGGCGAAAGCGCGAGGAACTCGGGATCGCGATCGCCCTGCCCCGGCTCGCCGAGCTCACACCGTTCCTGCGGATCGGCGGGGCGCTCGCCCTGCGAACGTTCGCTCTGATCGGCACGATGACGCTCGCCACGGCCATCGCCACGCGGATCGGCACCGTACAGGTCGCCGCGCACCAGGTCGCGACGCAGATCTGGCTGCTGCTCGCCCTCGTGGTCGACGCGCTCGCCGTCGCGGGCCAGGCGCTCGTCGCCCGTTACCGGGGCGCCGACGACCCGCGTGCCGCTCGCGACGCCTCGAACCGGCTGCTCGGCTGGGGCCTGCGGATCGGGGTCGGCCTCGCGGCGCTGTTCCTGGCGCTCACTCCCGTGCTTCCGCGGCTGTTCACGAACGAGCCGCAGGTGATCGCCATGATTCTCGTCGTCTACCCCTTCATCGTCTTCATGCAGCCGCTGAACGCCGTCGTATTCGTGTGGGACGGCGTGTTTCTCGGGGCCGAGGACTTCCGCTTCCTGGCCGTTCAGATGGCGCTCTCGGGATTGGCCGCGGCGGCCGTGCTCCTGCTCGTGATTCCCATGGGCTGGGGGCTCGTCGGCGTCTGGTGGGGGATGGTGACGCTCATGGCCGTGCGGGCGCTGACACTGGGCTGGCGCTACTGGTTCGCGTGGCCAAAGGTGTAGGACGCAGCTGCCGGTGATGGCACCCGGCGTCTCTGCGGAGACGCCTCGGGGGGCCGAATCCTGCCCCCGAGAATGTCATGACCCCCTGCCATATTTGGATCTCAGCTGTCGGTGATCGTCATGTGGCGCCCCACCATCGCGACCCGGAGCCAGTTCCATGATCGACTTCGCCCCCCCCGCTTCTCGCGGCGACGAGATCGCCCGCCTGTCCGCCCATCGAGGCCGCGACCAGCCGGCTGCTCGCCTTGATCCGTGACTTCGACGATTCCGAGGACTGGTTCGACGAGGGCTTCACGAGTTGCGCGCGCTGGCTGAGCTGGCGGACCGGCATCAGCCCCGGTGCCGCGAGAGAGCGGGTCCGCGTCGCCCGGGCGCTCGGCGAGCTGCCGGCGCTGAGCAAGGCGCTCTGCCGCGGTAAGATCAGCTACTCCGCCGCTCGGGCGCTGACCCGGTCTTGTGTGATTGCTCTCACACGGAAGGAGTGGGAGCGCGGAAATCCGGTCGCGACGATCGACATTGATTACGAGGAAGAAATCTTGACGCCACTAAAGTACCTGAAGCTGAGCGAGATAGTCGACGCGACCGGTCTCTCTATGTCTTACGCCGCGGCGATCCGGAACGGCCGCGAGGTGCCTCATCGGCGGCATTGGAAGCCGTTGCTTCAGTTGATCGAGCGAGAATCAGATCGAATCCAGGCGAAGAAGAAGCTCTCTCGGCAATGGGCCGAAACAGACTTCGAGCGTGACATCCGGCCGGGTCTGCAAGGCCTGCCGGTTGAGGAGATTGCAGCGGCTATCCAGGTGCCGAGGCCGTATGCAGCCCGAATTCGGCGCGGGGCGAGGATTCCCGCCAGGAAGCACTGGGGAAGGTTGCGCAGCTGGCAGCCGATTCGGGGTCGAGACGAAGATGATCGGGGAGAAGATGGTCTCTGACGCTGTCTTCTGAGCCCGATCAGCTCATTCTCCTTCTTCTTCTTCTTTGATAGGATCTTCATTGTCTCCTTTGACGGTGATACGTACTAGACCACTCGGGTATCCCTGTGCTTTCATGGCGGCTGGCATCAACAACCGAACTCGGTCGATCCAGGTCGGGCGCGGGGCATTGTCCTCGCAACCCTGCAACCAGTTTGTAAGTGGTCCCTTTGGACTTCGATCTACCATCAAGACAGGTACCGTGTCCCGCGACAGCAGCTGTGCGACTGGTTCCATTTGCGAAGCGTAGCAGGCCCCCAACTTAAGGTCTTCCTCAGCGACGTTGTCAGCGCTCTGGCCATAGAGATTCGGCGCTCCGAGGCCAACACATGCTATGAAGACTGCCCATAAACCCCGTGTCATCCTACCACTCATATAGCCACCCATTCACAGGTTGTAGGATCAATCAAGAAGCTCCTTATGCGCGCTCGCGCGCTACTGCTCTGAAGATCGACCTTCTGATCGAGAATGAACAACGTGTCACCCCGGAATGCGGGGACGGGCAGGGACTCATCGCCCATAGGGACTTCACCGTCGATGCATACTCGTCGCGATGTTCTGTCCAGCAAGGAAATGAACGCCTCAGCACGAATCGACTGTTGGTCGGAAGAAATATCATAGTGGAGGATGGCTAGATAACCGCTGGGCAACTGGTGCAAAGTGCGTACCGATGACAACATGCCGATCAGCGTGGGTTGATCCCGCGCAGTTGCCATCCGCTCAACGATGTCGGTCGGTACCCCACGCCTGCGCGCTCGGGGTATCGCAAAGCGGTCCACGACACTGCCATTCAGCGAGACGACTTGGACGGTATCACTCCCAGCAAATGTAACCAGGAGATGTTCCCTATCAGGTTCCACCATGACGCCGTTGAAGATACCAGCCAATGGGCCCGATTCCGCATAGCTTTGAGGGATCTTCAGGAACGTATCGAAGCTGGCGTCGTCGACCTTCCAGCGCACAAGACCCGTTCCAGCAGACATATTCAAGGCGCCAAGCCAGACTCCATCAGGCATTATGGCAGCGTCGCGTGGGAATCCCGGATTGCTCACCTGCTCGACAAATTCCCCCGACTCTAGTCGAAAGCTGTTGAGGGTCCCATTGCGGGAATCCCATACGACAAGCGTTGAATCATCAAGTACAAAACTAAAGGACGCGCCCTCTAACTCGCCGGGTCCGGTACCCTGCCGGCCGATGGGCGCTCCCAAAGTGCCGTCACGCTCGACAACCGCAATGTGGTCAAAGTAGGCGTCAGTGACCAAGAACGTGCCCGAGGGCGATAGGGCCATGAACGAAGGACGCGCGATGTATGCGGAGTCTTCTTCCTTGACTACAATACTGTGCTCTAGGGCCACAACCGTTGGACCTAATGGGTGCTCCATCCTCTTGGCGTCGGAATTGGAGTTGCAGCCGGAACTCCAGTAAGACCCCAGCAATACGAGAGAGATGCTTGAAATTGGAATAGACCGCCACGACCATATCCGCTTCATGTTGTTCGTCCTCGAACCTTAGCCGTGCTCAGGCCGGCTTTGGGTCATCCGGTGGTGGGGATTCGTAGCAGGGACAATCGTACTCCTGACTGTCGCAGTCGGCTGGACAGTCCAAGAACGCATCCAGCCACTTCCACCCAGAATGTGCCACGTCTGCTGCCGACGGAACGGGGGCAGCCATGATAGTCACGCCTGCTGCTGCTGCCGTGAGAAGTCTGCGGATCATTGTCGTCATCTCCTTAGGCTATGTCGCCCGGTGGTGGGTGAACCGTCTCAGCGCAGGGACACGCGTACTCCTGTGCATTACAGTTGGCGGGACAATCCCAGTTAGCGTCTACCCAGTACCACGAAATCGGGACCTCCTCGGCAACGGCCGAGTTGGGAGTAGTGAGCACTGCCACGCCTCCGGCCAGAGCACCTGCCGCAAGCAGTAGCGCGAGGCTTCCATGGATCTTTTCTTTCACTTGTTCCTCCTGTGAGAATGGGACAGGTCGTGGCGTCATTCCAAAGCGAATTAGGAAGGCTGAGTCTCCTTACTCAAGCTGGGTAATGCGTGTTGAAGATGGGCAAGAGTTGGCTGTCGCTATGCGCGTGATATCGCTCCAGATGTCCGTCGATGAACAAGGCCTCGCTTGGTACCGAGCTAGTCTCGCGGGGAGATGCGAGAATGCCATCAATTGTCACGCGGGCCCTGAGGAGTGCTTGCCGTTCGGCCGGAGTTGGCTCGCGCGTAAGGATGAGGAATACCCGATCCGGGGCGACCGCCTTCAGCCGCATCCACTGACTAAAGGAGCGATAGCAACTGAAGCAGTCTGCGGGATCATATAAGATCACGGCCGCCGTATCCGCTGCTTCCTGAGCGACAAGCTGTTCCACCGTCGCTCCCGAGACTAGTTGGATCGTGTTGAACTCAGTGGTCCGGCTCGATGTATTCGCGCACGCTGAAATGAGTCCGAGCAGGAGCGCCGTCCCGAACCATCGGATGGAGAATTCCATGGACTCGGCTTCCCTTTTCTTCGTTGAGTTGAGTGCGGCCAAAATCCCTCACGGGGAGCGAGGCCCTCTACTCCTACGAATGCCGCCAGAGGCCGAAACATTACAAGAAGTGGGCGGAAGGGTACTGGGGCGCTATCTAGTAACCCCCGACTCCCGCGACGGGTTACTAGAGAAGGCCACCTCTGACTTCCGCAACGTCTAGATCAGGGTGTGGACGTACAGCTCCGTCGGCGTTGCGGACTACATGTTAAAGCATTCGCTTCCGTTGGGGGGGTGAGTATACGTCGGGGTGATGAATCGTGGGCTGTCGCCCATCCCTAAACGTCATCCAACTACTTCAATACGAGATTGCCGCTGCTCAATGTCGGCCGCAATCCCAGCAACAGCGGCAATCCATCGACTTCAGTGAGTACGTGGAAAGTAAGCGCGTCGACAGTATCCATCGAGCGCGTGTCGCCAGGAAGATACAGGGAGAATTGATAACTGCCGTCAACAACCGAATAGCAGTCGATGAATCGTGTGTCTTGTGCCAGATGTGCCTGCCGTCGCGGGCGTCCTCCGAAGAGTATGAACACGGAATCCCCCACAATGCTGGCCGCTCGCGCCGCATATTCGGCGCTGTCGGCACCAGCTGCTCGCACAGAGGGGCCACTCTTGAGCGGAAACGTCTTAGGGTCGAAATACTCGAATGGACGGACCTCGCTTTCTCGACTAATCAAGAATCCTGGGCCATACTCGTACGCTGCTAGCCAGACGGACCCGCCAGAATCGCGCGCGACGGCCGTGGAAATCTTAAGATTCAAGTCTTGGGTCATTCCGTCGGGCCAAGGAAGATGGCCAACCGACAGCACGTCAAAATCCGACAGCCTGAGTATCGCATAGGCCTCCGCAACATACTGACTGAATAGGTACAGCCGATCACCACTAATGACGAATCGACCCGGACGAGATAGCTCTGGGGGAAGACTCCGGGTGCGTAGAAGTCGCCCATCGTTATCGAATATGAGAAACTTCCCGTTGCCGGAGTCGAGCAGCCAGATCGTTCCGTCGGGTAAGACCTGTACGTCCATCGCATTGCCAAGTTGCCTCGGCCCTTGCCCAGCATTCGCGAAGCTCCAGTCAAGCCTGCCGGTCTTGGCGTCTAGTGCGCGTATGTTCTGGTGAATGTTGTCGATAATGTAGATTTGTTCCGGCCCGACACGGAGACGTGACGGTGACAATAGCGTCGTGTCGTCCGGATTCGTCATTCCTACACGAAGGACCGTATCCCAGCTGGCAGACCTGAACACGCGTCCAGCGCCATCGGGAACGGCAGCGGAATCAGGAGGGGTTCCTTGGCAAGCGACGACGAGAAGCGCCGTTGCAGTTACGCTCAGTTTCAAGGATCGCGTCATAGATCCCCGCAATACTTTCGAATCTCGCTCGACCCTGGAATCGCTTGAGTCACTCGTACATCTAGAGCCTTCCGCTGAGACCCGAACACAATACGGGTTGGAGTCGCGACGAATCCAGCCTCCCGGGTGCTAATTGGATCCTGCCTGGAGCCGAGGAGCAGCGTACTGCTGCGCTCCAGTCCATATTCCCGTACGAAGCTCTCGACTTCACTAAGACGTTCCGCCGAGAAGAGCCAACGGACAGAAATATCCGCCGGTGCAGACTGGCTCCAAGCTGCCGCCAACGCGGCACATCCTACGCAACTCGGATCCATAACATACAGCAGAAAACAATCCCCATCTGGCCAGGACGATAGGCTGTCGAGGCCGTCAACGTCGATCGTAAGTGACGCGCCGGGGAGCAACGGAGGTGGCTGCTCGCCGCTCGGAGCCGCGGTTCGTAACTGAATGGCCAATAGAACAGCCATGCCCGACGACACCATAATCCACCAAGTCGATCGCGTTCGGGCCATTAAGATGGGCAATCGCAGAACCAACATGTATCAGGTCTGCTTCGCTACGGCACGTACGGTTCGCAGTCATTGGAACAATCGTCCTTATCTTCGCACCGAACCCTCCCCGCGACCCTTCCCCTCCTGTCGAGTGCAGAGGATCAGGCCCTGTTTCCGCCAGTGATCGATCTGGTGGCTGGATGCACCGGTAGCCCGAAGATCGTCTAGCGTCTCTTCGCGTCCTCTCTGCAGAGCCATGCCCGCTAAGAAAAGAGGTGGGCATGAAAATGTCAAAGGTTCGAAATCCGCTTCCGCGACCTTCTCGGAAACCTCGCGGC
>CAZWUX010000247.1:0-6772 GCA_964637665.1 uncultured Anaerolineae bacterium | reverse complement strand
CTTTTCTGGGTCGGGCATGAAGTAGTCCTGCTGGGTGTGGCTGAATGGGACGCCGGGCACGTTCGGGGCGGTCAGGCGGCGGATCGGCCCGTCCATCCACTCGAACGCCTCATCGGCCAGAATGGCGGCCAGTTCCGCGCCATAGCCCAGAAAACGGTTGTCTTCGTAGACGATCAGCGCCTTGCTCGTCTTCTTGAACGAGGCGAGCAGCGTTTCCTTGTCGAGTGGGACGAGCGTGCGCAGGTCGACTACCTCGGCGTCGATGCCGTCCTGCTCGGCAACCATCTCGGCGGCCTGAAGAACGTAGTGGTGCATCATGCCGTAGGCGTATACGGTCAGGTCGGTCCCCTCGCGGCTGACGCGCGCCGGACCGATGGGCACCGTGTACTCGCCCTCCGGCACGTCGCCCCGGATCAGGCGGTAGCCCTTCTTTGGCTCGAAGTACATCACCGGGTTGGGGTCGCGGACGGCGGACTTGAGCAGGCCCTTGGCGTCACGCGGGGTGCTGGGGATCACGATCTTCAGCCCCGGCGAGTGGGCAAAAAACGCCTCGACGCTCTGCGAGTGATACAGGCCGCCGCCGATGCCGCCGCCGTAGGGCGCGCGGATGGTCAGAGGGACGTTCCACTCGCCGTTCGAGCGGTAGTAGAAGCGGGCGGCCTCGTTGACGATCTGGTTGAAGGCGGGGAAAATGAAATCGGCAAATTGAATCTCACAGATGGGGCGCATCCCGGCCAGCGCCGCGCCGATGCCGATGGCGACGATGCTCAGCTCGGCCAACGGCGAGTCGATCACGCGGTCCTCGCCGTACTTGTCGAACAGGCCCAGCGTGGCGCGGAACACGCCGCCGCGCGGCCCGACATCCTCCCCCGTAATGAACACGCGCTCGTCGCGGGCAAGCTCCTCGTCCATCGCCTCGCGGATCGCGTCGATCAGGGTCATCTCTGCCATGCGCTGACTGGCTCCTCTCGTGGGTGATCGCGGCACGTCACAGGTAGACGCATCCCAGCCGGGGCGGCTACGCGCCCTCGTCGTCCGGCGCGGGCGCGAAGACGGGGCCGACCGCCGATTCGGGGGGTGGGTACGGCGCTTCCTCGGCGGCCTGCTGTGCGGCGTCGATCTCCTGCCGGGCGCGCGCCTCGTAGTCCTCGACATCGCTTTCAGTCAGGATGCCCTTGCCCAGCAGATAGGCCAGAAAGCGGGCGATGGGGTCGCGCTCCTTCCAGCGCTTGACCTCCTCGCGGGAGCGGTAGGTGCGGTCGTCGTCGTCGGAGGAATGGGGGACGGGGCGGTAGGTCTTGGCCTCAAGCAGGGTAGCGCGCACCGGGCTTTCGGGGTCGCGGGCACGGTCGGCGGCCTCCTTCATCGCGCGGTAGGAGGCCAGCACGTCGTTGCCGTCGACGATCACGCCCTCCACGCCGAACATCGGGGCGCGGTCGGCGACGTTTTCGACGGCCATCTGCTTGTCGACCGGCACGGAAATGGCGTAGATGTTGTTCTGGACGACGCAGATCAGAGGCAGGTTGTGGACGCCCGCCCAGTTCATGCCCTCGAAAAACTCACCCTGACTGGTCGATCCCTCGCCGAGGCAGGTCACGGCGATGCGATCCTCATGCCGGAGTTTGGCGGCGAGCGCCATCCCCGCCGCCTGAGGGACCTGCGTCGCGACCGGGCTCGACCCCGACACGATGCCCAGACGCCGAGCGCCCCAGTGGGAGGGCATCTGGCGAGCGCCGCTGGTCGTCTCGCCTGCCTTGCCGAACAGGGAGAGCATAAATTCGCCCGGCGTATAGCCGAGCGTGAGGTTGAGCGCCAGATCGCGGTAGTAGGGATGCACATAGTCGTAGCCGGGACGGAGGGCGAGCGCCGCGCCGACCTGGATCGCTTCGTGCCCCATGCCGGAGATGTGAAACGCGATCCGGCCCTGCCGGTGGAGCACCCAGGCGCGCTCGTCCAGACGGCGGGAGCGCAGCATCTCCCAGTACATCCGCTTGAGCGTCTCGTCGTCGAGATCGACGCCGGAATCGTCGATGTCGAACTTCACTTCCACTTCAGCAGCCATCCGTGTCTCCTTCTGTTCCGGGCAGGCCGGGCCGAACGCCACCCGGCGGGCCGGCGATTCGCAGGCTAAACGGCCCTCGCAGCGGCGGCGCGGGGACGACACACAGTCAGGGTGATGGGGCAGGACGAATAAAATGGGATGGCGATCAGGGGGCGAACAAGCGCAGGCAGCTCAGCGTCCATGCCGTCGGGCATCCTCCACATGGGTTGGACAGAAACCGGCCCGGAGCGGGCCGACAAATCCGACAAGAGCTATCAACTACAGGTGATTATAGCGAAAGCGAGGATGGGTCTCCACGCCGTCAGGCGTGGCCGTTGTCGGATGCGCTCGCAGGAGCGGGGAGTTCGATCCAGAAAGTGCTGCCCTTCCCCTGACTGCTCGACACGCCCACCCGCCCGTTAAGCCGGGTGATGACCCGTTTGACGATGGAGAGGCCCAGCCCCATCCCGGCGGCGTGTTCGGTGTGGAAGCGGGCGAACATCTCGAACAGGCGGGCCTGAACGTCCGGCGCGATGCCCAGCCCGTTATCCTCGACCTCGTAGCGGACGACCTCGCCCCGGCGCTCGCCCCGGACGCCGATGCACGGATCGGGCTTATCCTGACTCATGTACTTGATGGCGTTGCCGATCAGGTTGGCGAAGACCTCCTCCAGCCATGCGGCATTGCCCAGCGCGGGCGGTAGATCGGGCGCGACGTAGACCTCAATGCCCCGTTCCTCGATTTCGGCGGTGAAACGTTCCAGCGCATCGTCGATGACCGGGCGCATGGCGACCGGCACGATCGGCTGCTCGGCGCGGTGCAGTTGGGCGAGCATCAGCAGCGCCTCGATGATGTCGTTCATCTTCACCGCCGCCCGCTCCGCCTGATCGAGCATCTCCTGACCCTCGCCCGTCAGATTCTCCCCCTCGAAATACTTGAGCATACTGACGTAGCCGATGATGATGTTGAGCGGGGAGCGCAGGTCGTGGGCGACGGTGTGCCCGAAGGCGTCAAGCTCCTGATTGCGGGATTCAAGCTCGGCATACGTCCGCGCCTTGCCGATCACGAGGGCGATGAGGTCCGCAGCCTGCTGCATCCACATCACGTCCTCATCCCGGAACCGGCGGGAGGTATCGAAGAACAGGATGAGCGCGCCGAGATTCTGCCCCTCGACCCGGAGAGGCAGCGCCAGCAGCGCGCCGCCCGGAAACGGTGGCATATCCGGGGGATAGTCTGATCCGCCGCCGCCGGTGAGCGGGCTGCCGGATGCCAGCACGGCGCGGGACAACGCTTGCTCGACCGGAGCGTCCGCCGGGCGGTGGATCGACACGCCATCTGGCGTGCTGCGGGCCAGCAGATCGATCTGCACCCGGCGCTCGTCCCGCAGCGCCAGCGTGCTGCGATCTGCGCCGGACATCTCCGCCGCCAGACCTGCCAGCGTGCGTAGAAGGTGGCGCAGGTCAAAAGTCGTGATGCCCGACCGCGTGATCGCGTTAAGCTGCTCAAGCCGCACGTTGCGCATCTGGCTGATGCCGTAGACACGAGCGTTTTTCACGGCGATGGCCGCCTGATCGGCGAATGCCTGAAGGCGCTCGGCATGTTCGGGCCGGAAAAAGCCGGGCGTCTCGCTGTCGAGGTTGACGAAGCCGATGACCTCCCCGTCGACCTTGATCGGCGCGCCAATATATGACCGGTGCCAGGAAGCCTCCTCCGGGTTTTGGACCCACCCCTCGTACGCCACCACGTCAGGGATGATGATCGGCTCGCCGGTTTCGACCATGCGGCGCAGATTGATGGTCTCCGCGATGCTGAAACGAAGCTGCTTCACGGTCGCGGCATCCGTGCGGTCGAGGTAGCCGCGCGACCGCACGATGCGGGCCACGTCGTCCTCGATCAGCATGATGTTCGACGTGTCGTGCGGGACAACGCGCCCCACATTGTCGAGGATGCGGTCGAGTACGTCGTCGAGATCAAGCGTGCTGTTCAGGGCGGCGGCGGAGTCCCGCAGGGCCTCGGCCAGCGCGCGCTGCTCCCGCTCGGCGGCCTCGAACTGCCGCCGCTCCGTCACGTCGTGCAGCACGGCGATGCACCCACGCGATCGCCCGTACTGGTCGGACAGTGGTGAAATCTGGAGATGGAAGAAACGAGTCTCGCCGCCGATCTCCACTCGGACCTCGCCGTTGGACGCAGTTACGCCCCGGTATTCCTCGATGAGATCAACCAGACCGGATGTCATTTCGTCGAGCCGTTTGCCCAGCGCCTCGCCCGCATGAACGCCCAGCAGCTCCGCCGCCGCCGGGTTCAGATCGATGAGGCGATCCCGCGCGTCGACGACGATCACTGCCGCAGGCATGTTGTCCATGACAAGCCCGCGCGCCGCCGGGATGATGTCCAGCAGCTTCAACTGCATAAAACTCAGCAGAACCGGGATGCCCGCTATCGCGAAGCCGATGGATATCAGATCATAGCCGGGCAAAATCCAGTCGACGCGGGCCAGCGATAAAGCGTTCCCCACCCAGGGCAGCAGGATCGCAGCGGCCAGAGACACCATTTGCCCACGATAAAGCGATCCGGTGGAGCGCCCGGCGCGGAGCAGGATCAACAGAGATAGGAGAAGCAGGGAATAGCTGTAGATGGCATGTACCCAGAACCACACCCCTTTAGCAGCCCTGAAAATGGGAATGGGTGCGATGGCGAGGTCAAGCCAGGTGGATGTCCAGTGCAGGTGGTGCCAGGGATTCGTCCACACGAGGAGCAGCGTTATGACGGGGATGGCGAATAACGCCAGCACCCTGCGGCCCGTCAGCCAGCGGGGCGCGCCCACGTAGTGAACGATAAACAGCAGCCAGAAAACCGGCGCCGTGACGATGCCGAAGTAGGCGAACCGGGCGGCGATCAGTTTGGCAGACAGACCGTAAACCAGAAACTCGGCGGCATAAGCCATATTCCAGAAGCCGACGGCGCTCATAAAAAGCATGAATGCCTTAGCGCCCGGCGTGTGACGGTGCCACAGCCAGGTGATGAGCGCCAGCGTGAAGCCGACCACCGCGGCCAGCACCGCCGGTAAGGCATAGAGAGTGTGCGCTGCCGCCGGAGTGGCCCCGTTCATCGGTCTGTTACGCTGCCAGAGGTTTCAGTTGGTGCGCTGAGCACCTGCGGGCACCCCCCCAGGAGGCACCTGATAAACGGCCTGCCAGGGCGTGTACTGGCTGAAAAATGTGTCTTGATAAAGCACCTCGCCATCCCGGTAGACGGTGCGGTGAACAGTCGCGTCGAAGCCGTCGACGGCGTAATCCACCTGCTTCATCTGGCCGGGTGACAGTTCTGAGTTTTCTTCGTAGAGGGGCGGACCGTGCGGCACCCTGTTGGCGATATACGGGCCGTCTTTCTGGACCGTGCGCCCGTCGCTGGTGCTGTAGAAGCGGAACGTGACCGTCAGGTTGCTGAGGTCCGTCACCGTTTCGATCAGCAGGTAATAGGGCGTATCGTTCGTGAACCGCAGATCGACGAGCGGCGAGTAGACGGTGGCGTCCATACCCTGACCCTCGCCGGAGTCGTAATAGCCCACCCAGTAGCCGTGCGGCCACCGCTCGTTGATGGGGTATCCGGCGTAAAACGCCGCCTGAAAGGCTGTCGTGCTGACCTGACACACGCCGCCGCCTACCCCCTCGATAGTGCGCCCGTTGTAGATGATCAATGCCTGCTCGAAGCCGGTCTCGACGCTGACATCGCCCAGATGCTCGTTAAACGAGAACTCCTCGCCCGGCGCGACGACGACGCCGTGAAAGCGGCTGGCCGCCGTCTGGACGTTCGCCCGGCGCTCCTGCGACGACCCGGCAAAGTACGTCGTCGCGGAGGAGACAAGCTCCGTGATGCCCAGCTCCTCCCCCGTCGCCGTGTCGGGCACGGTCGGCTCGATCACGTCGAACACGAGTGGTATCTGGTGCTGGCCGTTCGCCTTGCCCTCGTTGATAGCCTGCACGGTCGCAGCCACGTCGAGCGTGCGGCCCCGGCGGCTGTTGACGATGGGGGTCAGCGTGCCGGTTTCCTCGTCGAAGTCGAACCGGGCATCAGACGGCGTCCGGGCGAGGCGGGGGGCCAGCGGATCGAGGAATGCGCGAAGCTGCCCCTCGTCCAGGCGTGCGGCGTAGCCCGCCGTGCCGTCCTCGTGATCGACGCGGTCGATCACGATCATGCTCGCCAGCGCCTCGCGCGTGGAGTTCCAGGGGCCGGGGTCCTCCGGCAGCGGGTCCTCGATGTAAAGCTGGAGATCGGCGACGAGTATCGTGTCGATCGTCTCGGCAACGTCCTCGGCGCTCATAATAGCGGGAGGCGTCTCGGTGACGACGACCTCAACCTCGCCGCTCTCCAGCCGGGTGATGAGATCGCCGAGCGCCTCCAGCGTGGGGCCGGGCTCGACCTGCCGCCCGATCTGGCCGGGCGTCGTGACGGCTTGCGTACCCTGCACGTTGACAGTCGCATCGACCGCCGGTTGATTGATCGCGGCGGTGATCTGCTGGAGCACGACCTCCGCCGCCCGCTGATCGTATACAATAACCGGCGAGATCGTGACGCCGTCCCGCCATGCCGCGACCTGCTGCTGCAAGCTGGGGATAAGCTGCGGGTGCCGCCCGACCTGATACGCGGCCTGAACGGTGCGGGCCACGTCGAACTGGACGCCTAAATCACCCGCCGTGACGGGCCATGCGTCTGCGCCGTCGTGGAAGGTGA
>CAZWUX010000246.1:0-6781 GCA_964637665.1 uncultured Anaerolineae bacterium | reverse complement strand
GTGCTCGCCTTTGATGTTGAAGTTCGAGGTGCAGATCGCGCCGACGATGCCCATCTTGTCGAACCGGCGAAGCTCCTCGTAGGTGATGTACCCTGAATGGTACTGGGTTGATATCTCAGGCTGCATGGCGCCTATCCCAACGATGGCGACATTGGTGTGGCGGGCCATCTCCAGCACCTCGCTGACAGAGTGATCCTCGCGCAGGGCCGCCGCCACCTCCGGGCTTTCGACGCGCATCGGCGCGTTGAGATAGTAGTGCTGAGCGCCGAACATGCGGGCCGCGCGGCGGCACTGCTCAGGCGCGTCGATGGTGCGGTAGGGCGCGCCCACGCAGCCGATCAACTGGACGACCTTCACGTTGGGCAGACGCCGGGGACGCAGCGCCTCGATGATGGAATATCAGGCGATATTCGAGGGTGTGATCGCCGGGGACCGCCCCGGCGTGCAGGCGCTTGTCAACACAGCGCTTGAGAACGATGCCACTGCCCAGCGGTTGCTCGACGAGGCCCTGATCCCGGCGATGGGCGAGGTCGGGCGGATGTTTGAGGCCGGGGAAGTCTACGTGCCCGAAATGCTGGTGGCAGCCCACACCATGCAGGGCGCGCTGGATATCCTGCGCCCGCTGCTGGCGGAAACCGGCGCGAAGCCGATCGGCGTGGTGGCGATCGGGACCGTACAGGGCGATCTGCACGACATCGGCAAGAATCTCGTCGGGTTGATGCTGGAGGGCGCCGGTTTCGAGGTCCAGGACCTTGGCACGGACGTTAAGCCGGAAAAGTTCGTCGAGGCGGCCCGAAACGGCGTACAGGTGATCGGCATGTCGGCGCTGCTGACGACCACCATGCCCGCCATCGAGCGGTCTATCGCCGCGCTGGTCGAGGCCGGGATACGCGACGGCGTCAAGGTGATCGTGGGCGGCGCTCCGGTCACGGCGGAATTCGCCCGGCAGGTTGGGGCGGATGGCTTTGCGTCCGACGCGGCGAGCGCCGTACGCATGACAAAAGGGTTGTTGAACTCCTGAGTACCGCGCCGGTTCGCGTTCTGGAGCGATGCCACTCTTTGTTCTCTCCTTCCAGCAGGCCCCGATGGCTGCTGGCCGGGCGGACTCGTGATCAGGCCCACGAGTCCGCCCTCTTTCTCCCATTCTGGCACAGCGGTTTGATCGGGTCGTCAGCGGCGGATCGGGCGGCATCCGCCGTCTCGGCGTGGAACCCGGTATCAGATGATGGTGAATGCGCTTCGCGTCCGCTGCGGTAAGTGGGTGATGCGAGGCAGGCCGCTGCATGTCCTCTCGCAGAAGTTATTCCCGGCCACCTCTTTCAGTGTGCCGAGCGTCTCATCGGGGTCTGTGCCTCCCGCCCGGGTGGTGGGCGGTGGGGGTTTCTGGCACGGGGGCTGCCCCTCGGTGGTGTGGCGGCGGCTGGGTTACGCCGTTTGCGCCGCCAGCAGAGCATCGGCCAGCGCGCCGATGTCGTCAAAAACGAAGTCCGGTTGAACGGGATGTGTGGACAGCGCCTCCCCGGTCGTGACGCCGGTCATGACCAGAATCGTGCTGATGCCGACCCGCTGCGCGCCCAGAATGTCGGTGTCCAGCCGGTCGCCGATCATGGCCGTGTGGGCCGGATCAGCCCCCAGATGTCGCATCGCGGCGTCGTAGATGGCCTGTTCCGGCTTGCCGATAGCCGTCGGCTGCACGCCGGTCGTGACCTGCAGCGCGCTGATGACCATGCCCGTGCCGGGAGCAAGCCCGTCGGGCGCGGGGAACGTCGAATCGAGGTTGGTGGCGACGAACTCCGCGCCGTTCAGGATAAGGCGCATGGCGACCTTGATCTTGTCGTACGTGATGGCCCGATCCATGCCTGCCGCGACTGCCACGACCGGATGGGATGGCATTTCCTCGCCGGTCGTCACGTCGAACCCGGCGTCGATCAGGGTATCGACCACGCCCGACATGCCGACCGCGTGGACGGACGCGCCCTCGCCGTACTTTTGCTTGAGGTAGGAGGCCGTCGCGGTGGAGCTGGTGAAGACGTTCTCCGGGCCGGTTTCGACGCCGAAGCCCTTCAGCTTCTCGACGTAGTCCGACACGGTGCGCGTATTGTTGTTGGTCAGCAGCACCCACGAGATACCGTGCTCTTTGAGTGCCTTAAAGAAGCGATCGAAACCGGGGATTGGCTCGCTGGCGCGCCATATCACGCCGTCGCCGTCGATGAGAAGAAACTTGAGGCTCGACAAGTGCATAAAATCGCCCACCCGTTCATAACGCATGGCAACCATGCGACGAAATCACATATGTGATGATAAATTTCACAATCGTAAATTTAACGCGGATTCCGGGGTGAGTCAAGGACTCAGATCGCGCCAACGAAAACGCACTGTGGGCCTGAGCGTCAGGCATCCAGCTCCAGAATTCGGGCTGCCGTGACGCTGTCCGTCACCAGTATGGTGATCAGCTCCCCACGCAGAGCGCCCAGCAGCGCTTCAGGCTTGGTGGGGCCGCCCGCGACCGCCATACGAACCGGGATACGCAGCAGGTCGTCGAATGGGATGCCGACCAGCCGATCGTGAAACTCGGTGTCGATCAGCTGCCCGTTTATGTCGAAGAAGTAGCCGCTGATATCGCCCACCGCGCCGTTCGCCGTCAGGTGATTGAGGTCTGCCCGGCTGACGTGCCCGCCCAGATACAGACTCGAAAATTCGAGATCGGTTGTGCCTACACCCAGCAGGGCGATGTCACATTCACGCCCGGCATCTATCGTATGCCGGATATCCGGGTTGTTGAGAAGGGATCGGGCCGTGTCAACATTCTCCACGATGCCGGGCGTGTAGAGGTAAACTCCCTGCCCGCCGACCTTGTGGGCCAGCCGCTCGACTAACGCCTGACCGTTGTAGGCGTGGCTGCTCGATCCCAGCACGCCGATCAACTGCACCACACGCGCATCCAGCCGCGTTTTGACCTCCAGCGCGTCGATGGTGGCCGCAACGGTCGTTCCCCACGGGATGCCGAGCGTCACGCCGGGCGTGAGAATCTCGGCCAGTTTGCGCGCGCCGACCTTACCGAGCCGGTCGCGCAGCGCGTCCGGGTGGCGGTCTTGCGCCCACTTGACGACCTGGATATCCGGGATGTCGAAACGCTCGCGGAGGGCGTCTGACAGATCGTAGTCGAAACGCAGCGGCCTGATGACCCGGATCTCGACGATGCCCCGCTCGCGGGCCTCGGTCAGCATACGCGAGATGGCGGAGCGGGTCACCCCTACTCTTTCGGCGACCTCGACCTGCGTCAAGCCCTCCTCATAGTACATCTCGGCCACGTCGGCCAGCAGCTCGCTGCGCTCATCTGTCTTCATGGGTGGGTCCTGCATCCTGACTGCTCCTTGAGAACGGTAGCTGTATTTAGCTTGCCACAACACCAACGCATTGACAAACCGCCCGATGTGACGTAAGATAATCACGAACGTGATTTATCATTTCACAAATGATACACGGCAACACGGTGGTTATGCAACATCGATCCTCGCAGTTAGACGCCATACCGGTCGGCCTTTACGAAAAAGCCCTGCCCCCTGAGCTTAGCTGGCCTGAGCGGCTAACGGCCTCAGCGGAAGCCGGGTTTGACTTCGTCGAAATCTCGATCGACGACAGCGATGAGCGCATCGCCCGGCTGGACTGGGGGGCAGCGCGGCGCGCCGCGCTGCGGCAGGCCGTGCGGGATACGAACGTCGGGATCAAGTCGATGAGCCTGAGCGCGCATCGACGCTTCCCGATGGGAAGCGCAAGCGCCGCCACACGCCAGCGAGGCATCGACATCCTGAAAAAAGCCGTCGACTTCACGGTCGATACCGGCATCCGCTACATCCTCGTCTGCGGAGCAGAGGCGTATCACGAGACGTACGACGACGGCACGGAGGCGCGCTGGCTTGAGGGGCTGGAGGCCGGGTTTCTGCACGCCTCCGGGGCGGGGGTGATGCTGGCGCTCGAAAACTGGGACGTGGGCATCACCTCCATCCGCAAGGCGATGCGGATCGTCGAACACTTCGACTCGCCCTGGCTCCAGCTTTATTCCGACATTGGCAACCTGGCCTACGCGGGCCATGACGTGATCGACGAGATGGCTGCCGGTAAAGGGCACATCGCCGCCGTTCACGTCAAAGACACGCTGCGGGGACAGCTTCGTTACGTGCCGCCGGGAGAGGGGGAAGTGCCCTTTACGGAGGCGTTCGCCACGCTGGCGGCGATCGGCTTTCAGGGGCCGGTGGTGCTCGAACTGTGGACAGGCGGCGAACCCGACGCCGCCACCCTCGCCCGGCAGGCCAGCATCTTTGTTCGGCATCATATGGCGGAAGGCTGGACGCGCTACCATGCTTCCCTTAACGATAAAAAAGGAGCAGCCATACCGACATGACTCCCATCATTCAACTCGCCCTTGACTACGTCGAGCTTCCACCGGCCCTCGCGATGGCGCAGCTTGTCGGCCCGGAGGTGGAAGCCATCGAGATCGGCACGCCGCTGTGCAAAGCGGAAGGTATGCGGGCGGTGAGCACCGTCCGCGCCCTGCGCCCGGATAACCTCATCCTGGCGGACATCAAGTCGCCGGACGTGGGCGGGCTGGAAGCCAAGATCGCCTTCGACGCCGGGGCGGACTGGATGACCGTGCTGGGCGCAGCGCCGCTCGACACGGTCAAGCTGGCGCTTGAGGAGGCGAACTCACGGCCCGGCAAGGAGATGTTCATCGAGCTGACGGGCATCCGCGACATCCTCGCGCGCGCCCGTGAGTGGCGGGGCATCGGCGTGGAGCGCATGGTGTACCATCGCGGCTGGGATGAGGGCAACCTCTCCCGGACGTGGGACGCCAGCGACCGGGCCACCATCGAGGAACTGATCCGCATGGGGTTCAAGATATCCGTCGCCGGAGGGCTTGATCTGGAAATGATCCCCTTCTTCCGGGGGCTGGATCTCTCGGTATTTATCATTGGGCGCGCCATCCGCGAGACGCCCGACCCGGTTGCGTCGGCCCGCCGCTTCCGGGCGGTGATCGACCAGTACTGGGGCGGCGGCGTGATGGGCGGCCCGACCTCGGAAGACCGGGCGGCCAAGGCGCTGCGCTGGGGCGTCAGCGAGATGGGGCTGTGGCTGACGGTCGACGGGCGGGACTGCCCCGGATGTGACGCGCCGGGGCGTTTCTGCACAGGCCCCCGCGTCGAGATACAGACCCCACACGGGATCGACAATCAGGCGCTCGTCAATCGCATCGCCAGCGGGCTGGATATGGCCGGTGGTCAGGCGGTGGGGTGGACGCGGCCCGGCACGTTTTACCTGGATGTGAGCGGCCTGCCCAGCTTGAGCGAGGCCAGCATCGCCGGTTTGTTGAACACGACCGGGGCGGCGCTGACCACGCTGGGGTATCCGGCCAGCACCGGGCCAGCACTGGACAGCGTGCGCCAGGTCTTCAACCAATAAACAGCTTAAGAGGGAGCCACTATGAACGCTAATCTACCCATGAACGCGCTGGGGATGGTCGAAACACGGGGGCTGGTCGCCTCGATCGAGGCGGCAGACGCCATGATCAAGACGGCGTTTGTCAAGCTGATCGGCCAGGAGGAAGTTGGCGGCGGCTACATCACGATCTTCGTGCGCGGTGAGATCGGCGCAGTGCGGTCGGCGGTCGACGCCGGTGCGACGGCGGCCAAGCGTGCCGGGGAACTCGTCGCCGTACACGTCATCGCCCGGCCCCACGCATCTGTCGAGCATCTGCTGCCGGAGGGCCTCAAGGTCATCCGGTCGGCGGTCGACTGAGGATGATGACGATGGACCTTCGAACCTACGTACTGGTTGACCGCCTCCAGCCGCAGTACGCGGCCTTCACCGGGAAACGCACGCTGGGCATGATCCCCATCGTGGATATGGCGCTGCTCTACATGGAGGTCGCCCCGGCGGCTGAGGTGTACCGGGTGATGGACATCGCGCTGAAGACGACGGACGTGCGCCCCGGCTACCTGAACATGGAACGTGAATACGGGTTTATGGAGATCCACTCCGAGCATCAGGAAGCCGTTCAGGTGGCAGGACGCCGGGCGCTGGAAGTGCTGGGGCTTCAGGAGAGCGACCGCATCAAACCGGAGGTGCTGTCGGCGAACCTGACCACCAACGTCGATCCCTATCAGGCGCAGTTGATCAACGCGCGGAACGCGGGCGGCCTGCTGCTGGCCTACGATACGCTGTGCGTCGTCGAGGTCGTCCCGGCGGCGTATATCGTGCTGGCCGCCAACGAAGCCGAAAAGGCGGCGCACATCACGCTGGTGCACTACTCGTCGAGCGGCGCGTACGGGCGGCTGTTCATCAGCGGCACGGAATCCGAGGTGCGGCAGGCGCGCGATGCGGCGATCCGGGCGATTGAGGCGCTCGACGGGCGCAGCAGGCAGGCGCGAACATGAAGATATTCTACACCGGCAGCGACATCGAGGAACTGGCGGCCAGCGGCGTGACCCGGCTGGAGATCGGCCCGGCGGTGCAGATGACCGACGTGGCGCGCGAACTGGCGTCGGAACTGGGCATCGAGCTGGTCAGGGCCGCTGATGAGAACGTCGCCGCCCCGGCCCCCTCCCCCGCTCCAAGCCGGGCGACCGCCGCCCCGCTGCCAGCTAAACCACGCGGCTGCCAGCACGGACCCCTTGCAGCGGGCGGCCCCCCGCCTGCGGCGGCATCCACCCCTAACCCGTCCGGGCAGAACGGGGTGGTCAACCGGCTGGTCAACATTATGACCCAACTGACAGATCGCAGGGCG
>CAZWUX010000245.1:0-6787 GCA_964637665.1 uncultured Anaerolineae bacterium | reverse complement strand
ATGCCCTCACCCTCGTAAAATTCCCCGACCTTTTTCAGCCCAGCGAGGGCGGCAAGGTTTTCAGGGACATCGCCTTCAGAAGCCACGTTTTGAGGCACAACCACAGGCTGCGCGGTCAGGTCCGCTTCAAGTGCGGTCTGCGTGCTAATAAGCGCTTCGATCTCCTGAGCGATGGCGGTGGCGGTCGGGCCTTCCCGAATTTCGAACGCCTCCGCTTGCAGCGTCGCGATCTCACGTTGGACGGCCAATTGTTCTTCCTGAATGGCAATAACCGTCGCGTTATCCTGACTCTGCTCGGTGTTAAAGCTGTCAGCCTGTAGGATTCCCCAGAGTGCGACGAGCACTGCGCAGGCTGCAAGCACAAGCCCAATCAGACCGAAGATGATCTCCCGTTTATGATCTTGTATAAATCCAGACGACTCATGCTTATCTGTACTTTCGGGCTGGTTTCGAACTGTCATTCATCCATCCTCTTAAGGCAACGATGATCGAGCGGGAAAAGGTACAGACTTTGTGGATACAGCAATACCGTTAATCTGATGTCAAGGGTCAAATCGAGAGAATGTAGCAGGGGAGATGTACAACTAGGAAGCTGTGCCGCGTTCTGAGTGAGGATGACCTGATTTAGTATATACCAGTCCACCCGCATAAAAAAGAGTTACGTATTGACAAATGTCATGATTAAGCTAAGAGCAAGCACACCAAATACGCCCTCAACACAAATGTGGATACCAGGACATCGGCTTACACAGGTTGAAGGGGTAACCGAGATTTCAGCTACTCGTAGGCGATGGATTCCCGCACGCTGACGCTCGCGGCGCGCTGGGAGGGCAGCAGGCTCGCCACCGCCGAGATGATCAGGACGGTCGCCAACCAAAGAACGAAGCCCAGCGGCGTGGCGGCCAGCTCCAGCGGGCGGTCGAAGAAGGCATATCCCACCCCGACCTCGAACCCAATAGTAATCGGGACGCTCAGGACGAGGGCGATCACGTAGCTGATGACACCGATCAGCACGCCCTCGGAGAGGAAGATAGCTCGCACCGAGCCGTCCGACGCGCCGATGGCGCGCATCACGCCGATCTCGCGGGTGCGTTCCAGCACGTTCAGGCTCATCGTCGTCGCGAGGCCCAGCCCGCCGACGAGACCCAGCAGCAGCGCCATGAACAGCATAAACAGGACGAAAAAGTCGATCTGGCTGACCAGAACGCCGATCAGGCTGGAAGGCGTCGCCGTCTCGGAGACACGGATGCCGATCTGCTTGAAGTGATCCTCGACGGCGCGGGCAACGGCCTCCTGATATTCGATGTCGCTGGACGCCGTGCGCAGCATCGCCGCCGACGCCTGCCGCCCTGCCCCCTGCACGCGCGCCACGTAGTCGAACGGCGCGTAGGCGAACTCCGCGCCGGTCAGGTTGACGATGCCGATCAATTCCACGTGGCGCGTGTCGTCGCCAAACTTCAGTTCGATCGTGTCGCCCACCTGAAGATACGGCTCGGAGTTGAGCACCTCGCTCGACAGGACGACGACGGCGTCATCGCCGGGCTGCATCCAGCGGCCCTCCAGCATCGTCGGATCGACGAAGTCGGTGTCGGGCGGTGGGGCGAAGACGATCACGTCCGTGCCCTCGTCGTCCGTGCCGAATCCGGCGGGCTGCTGCTGGCCCGGCCCGGACGGCTCATCCACCGGCTGCCCGTCGACTACCACCCCTTCCGGGCGGACGATCGTTCCCAGCGCGAAGGCCCAGCCCTCAACGGATTCCACGCCGTCGATGCGCATCGCCTCGCGCTCAAGGCGGCTGATCGGCTCGGCGCGGGCGAGGATCACCTGCACGTCGTAGCCGAACATGGCAAGAATCTGGTCGAACTCCATCAGCATCGAGGCACGGGTGTTGAACACGGCGATGAAGATCGCGCCCGCCATCGACAGCGTGATGACGGTCAGCAGGAGCCGCCCCTTGCGCCGGAACGTGTTGCGGATGGTGAGCAGCACCGGCCTCGACAGGCCCTTTACTGCCGCGATCAGACGGTCGATCCAGCCGGTCGGCTTCACACCCGCAAGGCCGTAGTCGTCGATGGCCTCACGCACCGTCGTGCGCGTCCCCCGGATGATGGGGATGAAGGCCGCCGCCAGCGGCGTGACGACTGCCATCCCGGCCTGAAGGATGAAGATCCAGCTGGGCACATCGAAGGTCAGGATGTCGACGTTGAGGAAGGAGGCAAGCTGCTCGGTCATGAAGGTGGACAGGACGATGCTCACAGGGAGCGCGACGACCAGCGCCAGCGCGCCGAACACGCCCGCCATGACGAGATAGATGCCCAGCACGTCGCGGGTGCGCGCGCCGACGGCCTTCATCATCCCGATCTGCCGCTTCTGCTGGGCGAGGATGGCGGTCAGGGTGTTGATCACGAGCAGGCCGGATAGACCGAGGGCGAGCAGGCCGAGCACGATCAGGACGAGCACAACCGCCTCGATGAAGTCGGACGCCCAGTGTTTGCCCGGCTCCTGCGTGGTGAATCCCTGCACGACGTAGCCGTTGCGCTCAAGGCGGTCGGTGATGACCTCGGCGGCGTTGTCAAGCTCGGCCTTCGTGTCGATGGAGGGCCGCGTGACGATCTCCAGGCGGCTGTACTGGTCGGCCAGGCCGAGCAGGTTCAACGTGTCGAGTGAGACGTAGCCGGTTAGCAGGGGGATGCGCGAGGCGGGGATGGCGTTGAAGTCGTGCACGACGCCGGTCAGCATCAGCTCGCGCTGGGACCCATCCGGCAGCTCGACGAGGATCGAATCGCCGATATCCAGGCCATCGAAGCGGGTCAGCGTTTGCCGCTCCAGCAGAATCTCACGGCGGGCGGGCGACATCGTGCCGCGCTCAAGGTTAATGCGGTTGACGCTCATCTCCTCGAAGCTCGGCGCGGCGGTGAGGTCCATCCGCAGCCACGCGTCGCCCGTCCAGACCTGCACCTGCGCCGAGGCGCGCGCGCCAACGTCCTGCACGTAGGGCAGCGTGCGGGCGGACCGCACGAGGCTCTCGTCGAAGGGGGACAGGTCGACCGTGATGGTGGCCGGATTCGTGCTGCTGAACCCCTGGTTCATGTTTTCGAGCAGCACGGTCTGCGTGATGAACATCCCACCAAAGGCGAACACGCCGACGGCGACCGCAAGCACGACGAGGATGGTGCGTGCTTTGTTATCCCATATATCGCGCACGACTTTACGCCAGCGCGGGCTGAGGAAGGTGATGAGGCTCATATTTAGCGCCCGACCCGGTTGGTGGATGGTTTCTTCCAGTAGTTTAACGACAGTGTGTCAATAAAGTGTGGAGAGAATAGCAAGATTCTGTGAAGATTGCGAACCGAGCGGCCCCGCACGGGGTTTGCGCCGACATCCCCGGCCTGTGGTATCATCCACGCCGGAGTGTGATGGAATTCATATAGACTGAGACGGGAGAGAAAATCACAGGTTATGTTTTTTGAGAATGCACTTCTCGGCGCGGCGGCGATCTTCATCGTGCGGGTGTTGAGCATCGCGCTGTCGACGGTGCGGGTGCTGATCATGGGGCGCGCCAACAAACTGTGGGTAGCGGTCATCGCCTTCTTCGAGGCGCTGACGTTCGTGCTGACCTTTGGACAGGTCGCGCAGGACCTCGGCAACATCCTGAATCTGGGCGCGTACTCGCTCGGATTCTCTGCCGGGACGGTGGTCGGCGTCTGGATCGAGGAGCGGGTGATGAAAGGGTTCGCCAGCGTGAACATCGTCTCGCGGGGACACTCGCTGCCCGTCGCGGAGGCGATCCGCAAGGCGGGGTATGGCGCGACGCGAAGCTCAGGAGAGGGTACGAGTGGGACGGTCGGGTTGGTGCGGGCTGTCGTGCCGCGCCGGGCTGTCGCGAAGATCCTCAAACTGGCGAGTGGCATCGACCCGAAGGCGTTCATCACGGTCGAGGAGACGCGGCAGGTGACGCGCGGGTTTATGGGATTTGGGCGAAGCTAGGGCCAGAACCCACTCCGTCGATGCTACGCATCGCCACCTCCCCCTTAGCAAAGGGGAGGCTGACGACCTGCCGAGTCAGGCGGCGGAATTTCCTGGCAAATTAGCAGCACTATTTTCCACGTAAATGATCGAGCGATTCGCCAAAAACCGCGATTGCAATGGAGTTTCAGACGAGATCGGACACTGAGGGCAACACAAGCAGGAAGAGAGCATCATGGATGTCATTGAGGGATCGATCGACCTACCGGGGGGCGGCCTGCACTATGAAGTACAGGGGAATGGGCCGCCGCTCGTCTTCGTCCACGCGGGGATCGCGGATTCGCGGATGTGGGGGCCGCAGGTCGCGGTGTTCGCGGATGACTATCGCGTCGTGCGCTACGACATGCGCGGCTTCGGGCGCTCGCCGCTGCCGGAAGGGCCGTTCTACCGGCACGAGGATTTACGCGCCCTGCTGGACCGCCTCGCCATCGAGCGGGCGGTGCTGGTCGGCTGCTCGATGGGCGGGCAGACGGTTATCGACTTCACGCTGACCTACCCGGAGCGCGTGCGGGCGCTCGTGCCGGTATGCGCCGGGGTGACGGGCTTCCGGTACGACGGGCCGCCCCTGCCGGAATGGGAAACCATCGGCGCGGCGATGAAGGCGGGGAACGCCGCCGAGGCCAACGAGCTAATCATCCGGCTGTGGATCGACGGCGTGGGGCGCACGCCCGATGAGGTCGACCCATACGTGCGGACGCTCGCGCTGGCGATGAACCGGCCCATCGTCGAGAAGGAGATCGCGGGCGGCGGTGAGGGCGAGGCCCGCGATTCATCAGCCGTCGACCGGCTGTACGAGATCGGCGCGCCCACGCTCGTCATCATGAGCACGCTCGACCCGCCCAATTCGCAGGCCATCAGCCGGATGCTGGGTCAGGAGATTCCGGGCGCGCGGCTGGCCGTCATCGAGCAGGCGGGCCACCTGCCCAATCTGGAGCAGCCCGCCGACTTCAACCGGCTGCTGAGGGACTTCCTGAGCACGTTAAATTAATCAAACGTCAGTCTGAAGCACGGTTGAGAAGAGAAAGAACAACGTGGGGCTCCGCCCCACGCCCCGCAAGGGGCTGGTAGCCCCTTGACCCCTATAGATTGGCGGCGCTGTGCGCCGCCAATCGCACACCCGCGATCATCTCGAACGCGCCGGACGAACCCGAATTTCAGACAAGCTGAGCCAGTACATCGGCGGCATAGTCGGCGCTCGCATCGTCCCCGGTGATGAGATCGATCTTCGCCGGGCCGTCGACGCCGAGGCCAAGCTCGACGGCGCGCTTTAGCTGCGCCTGCTCGAACACCGGACCGGAGCTGACCTCTGGCGTCGTGCCGAACATGCGCAGAATCGCGACGCCGACTGCGTCCAGGGCGATGCGGTCGGCCCCTGCCAGCATGACGCCCGGCGCGACCTTCGTGCCCACCGCAGGGCCGCCGTCGACGAATGCCTCGACGCCGTCCATCACGATAAGGGCCGGGTCGTAGGCGGTGTTGATCTCGGCGATCATGTCGCGCTGGTAGGCGGAGTTGTGAAGCTCGGTCATGTAGTTGTAGCCGCCGTCGACAAATTTTGCGGCAAACCCCACCGAATTCTTCAGCGACAGTGTGAAATGCCCGCCGTAGCGGTGCGTCTTGAGGTTGCAGGTCTGGACGACGGCCCCGGCGTCGAGCAGGGGGCGGGGCACGGCGAAGCCGTAGGCCCAGTGGAAGTCGGGGGACTGCCGGGTGACCCAGTCGCCCTCGGCAAGCTCGTCGAATACGACCGTGTCGAAGCCCAGTTCCCCGGCGAGCGCGAAAACGCCTTTCTGTGACATCACCGACCGGGTATCGCCCATGCCGGAGCGGTCGCCGACGGTGATCCCTGCTGCGCCGAAGTCGGACAGAGCGATGACGAGCGCGCGCAGCACGTCGGGGTGCGTCGAGCCGGGGGCCGCGTCTGCGCTGTTGAAGTTCGGCTTGAGAAGCACCCGGCTGCCGCGCACAGGGTTCGCGCCCAGCAGGTCGAGCGCACGCCGCACGCCATCGGCGCGGTCGGTCGTTTTGACGAGGGCGACCCGCGCCCGGTCGCCTGTCGGGGTAATCGACGGCGTGGGCGACGAGGTAGGCCGTGATGTGGGCGATGGGGCCTCTGTGCCGGTGGGGCGAGCGGTTGGCTCCGAGGCGGAAGGGGCCGCGGGCGGCGCGCCCGACCCCGCTGTGGGGGCCGGTGCGGGCATCCCAACCCCGGATGGGGCGCGGCACGCCCCGAAAAATGGCGCAAGCAGCGCCGCGCCGGATGCCGCCGCCAGCTTTCGACAGAATTCACGCCGATCCATAGTTCCCCCTCCTGATCATCCGCCGGATGTACGAAACCTCCGGTTTCGACTGGGAGTTCGCACAGCGAACTCCACGGCTGGCGGTGGGCCAGGATCACCCGATAACGGATCCCCCAGAACCCTGATTCCATTGTATCGCACCGGGCAAACCGCTGCCGCGCGGCACGTAAGACCCGTGTCACAGAGGCCGTCGGGGATGTAAAGACCCGGTAGAGTTGAAACTCACTGCACAAAGGAAAGACAATCATAAACAGGCAGTACATTATTGTTGAGCAACATCGATGAGGAAGGAAGTGTGCAGCATGAAGCTGGGGATGATCGGCCTCGGCAAGATGGGCTTGAACATGACGACTCGCCTGATCAAGGGTGGGCATGAAATCGTAGCATATGACCTCGACCCGGATGCGGTGAAGGAAGCTGAAGGCAAAGGGGCGACAGGTGCAGCGTCGCCGGTGGACCTC
>CAZWUX010000244.1:0-6798 GCA_964637665.1 uncultured Anaerolineae bacterium | reverse complement strand
GGAGGCGATCCATATCCTGTACTCGCCGCATACAACGCCGGTTCGGGGAATGCCCTTACGTGGCAGCAGGAGGCGGGGGGCGACCCGGATATGTTCCTTGAGGTGATCGACATCGCCGAGCCGAGAACCTACGTACAGCATATCGCCACCCACTATGCCAACTATCGGGCACTGTACGGCGTCGACCAGTAGAATCCCACTCAGCCCACAAGGTCGGGCAAATGAAAACGGCGCTCCCACATTTAGGGAGCGCCGTTCCATTTTAGCGAAAAGCGTTCAGTTGAGGACGATCGCCTCGACCGGGCAGACCTCGATGCACTGGTTCGTGTCCGCGTAGCCTTCACATTCTACGCAGATATTCGGGTCGATCATGTAGATATCATCACCTTCGCTGATCGCCCCAACCGGGCACTCTGGCTCGCAAGCCCCGCAGAGGATGCATTCCTCAGTGATTACTGGCGCCATCATTTACCTCCAGAGGTGGAAGAAGCCACGACTATGTTTGTCTCTCAAGGCATGATAACAGGCCAGGGGAAGGGCTGTCATGTGTCAAATATCACAGATGAACCTATCTTCTGTCCATCAATACGCTTGTTTTTACATCTGGATATAGCAAAACCGGGCAGCCCGCTAAACACCGAAGTGCCCGACCACCTCATCGTAAAGATCCGCCCCCGTGACGAATTTTCCGCTTTCTTCATCCTGCGCAGTCGCCACACGCAGATCGCGCCGGAACTCGGTCGACAGGTCTAGGCCGACCGCCTCGTTGGTCAGCCGCACGGCGTAGGCCGCGTTCGCGATGCCGTAGACGGTGGTCAGCGCGGTTAGCTCACTGAAGAAAAACGTGCAGCTTGCGTACATCCGCTGCCTGTAGAACTGAGACTCGACCAGCTTTAGCAGAGCCTCAGCCCGCTCGGTGGAGAGGCCATCCACCCCCTGCGTTTCGAGAAATCGCCCACGCTCGACCTTGTGCAGCACAACATCAATGTAGGCATTCCGCAGGGCCAGCGGATCGCCCACCCCGGCTTCCTCGACAAACTCAAAATAGACGGCGTCCAGTTCGAACCGCAGGTTATCGAACGCACGCCGCAGTGCGCCCTTCCATGCCGAGTTGCCCGGCGTACACGAACAGCCCGTCGCCCAGCGGGCAAGCCCGTGACTGCAGCTCCACGACGTGTTCTCGTTCAAGCTCACCTCGCCTACCGGCTCGACGGACGCGGCATAGCGTTCGAGCGTCGTCACGTCGTATCCGGCGGCCCCGGCCTCATACTTGAGCAACCAGTAGAGAAACTGCTCCTCACCCGGCCAGTGATGTCCGAACGTCTCGCCATCCGTCGCGATCAACGTCAGCGTACCAGCCTCACGGCGGCGCGGTACGAGCACCTCCCGCGCCCAGCGACCCGCCCCACCAAAACGCCCCAGGTTAAAGGCAATATCGTTCGACAGCGACTCGTCGCGCACGAACACGCGAATCTTCTCTCCGCCCGGCAGGTTCACCTGATATGGCCCCGCGCCGTGCTCCGCTCCCTCGACCTGGGTTTCCGTCAGAATCGTCCATTCGATGCCCTGCTCGACCAGTACCGAGAGCGTTTCAAAATCGACCGCCATCTCCGGCAGCCAGATGCCGCGCGTCGGGCGTCCGAACCGGTACTCGAAAACGGCCTTGCCCCAGCTCACCTGCGTCACCATATCGGCCCGGCGCGAGAGCGGCAGAATGGCGTGATGCATCGGCTGGGCGATGGCATTACCCACACCGTATTCCTCGCGATAAGCCTTATCCGCCCCGATAATCGCCGCGTAGGTGTCCGGCGCGTTGTTCGCCAGCCACGCGGTGAGCGTCTCCCCGATGTTGAATGAGATACGTCCGAAATTGCCAATGGATGCATTCGGCTCGTAGCACTCCGCCGTAATGCGCTCGTTCCAATTCTTGTAGGGAGCAGCATCCGGCTCGACGAGCGGCTTTTGGTTGAAAGGGTTACCCCGGGGTGGCTGGTAGAAATGACCGTGTATGCAGATGTGTTTGACATCGATCATGAAACAGAAACCCTCTCTGGCAGGTATTCGATCGAGCCGCCGACAGCAGCGAAGCGACTAATAATCCGTGCGGACGGCGGAATGGATGTATGAGTTCTCCGGTATGACCATCTCCGGGAAATGCTCCTTAAGCAAGTCAGAGCCGATCCGCGCGCCGCGCCCTACCCTGATCCCGGTCGGCAGGTGTGTGTTCTTCCCTACCATCACGATGCCGTAGCCGTCGCTGCTCTCGCGCAGCTCCCCGACACGGGCGCTGTGTCCGATCACACAATCCTTGTCCACCACTGCCCGCTCGACGATGGCCCCGGCCTCAATGTAGGTCCCATTCAAGATAATTGACTCGCGGACGACGGCATCCGGCCCGACGTAAACGCCGGGGGAGAGCACCGACCGCTCGATACAAGCCCCACGCGCGATCACAGAGCCGTCGGTGATCAGCGCATCGTCGATCTCCGCCCCCTGCTCGATGCGAACCGGCGGGCGCTCCTCGCTCCGGGTGTGGATGATCCATGAGCGGTCGCCGAGATCGAGCGCCGGTGGATGCCGGAGGAGATCCATATGCGTTTCCCAATAAGCATCGACCGTTCCCACATCGACCCAGTAACCGTTAAACGGGTAGGCATACACGTTCATCTTGTCCTCGATCATGCGAGGGATGATATCACGGCCAAAGTCATGCGTCGAGGTCGTCCGGGCGGAGTCCGCACGCAGCAGCCTGTCAAGCACTTCCATGCGGAACAGATAAACTCCCATCGACGCGAACGTATTTGGTGGATCGGCTGGCTTCTCGTAGAAGTCGATGACGCGCTGCTCGTCATCTACGTCGAGGATACCAAACCGTGATGCCTGATCGAGCGGAACGTTGATCGCGCAGATCGTCGCATCGGCGTCCCGTTCCTGGTGGAAGCGGAGCAGATCGGAGTAGTTCATCTCATAGATGTGATCGCCCGACAGAATCAGGGCGAGTTCCGGGCTGCGCTGTAAGATAAAATTCAGGTTTTGATACACGGCGTCAGCCGTCCCGGAGTACCAGTCCGCATCGTCGCGCCCAATATAGGGTTGGAGCAGCCGCACACCACCGCTGAACGAACGGTCGAGGTCCCAGGGGCGGCCTTTTGCAATATGGTCGTTCAGGGAGTGAGGGCGGTACTGGGTGAGAATCATGATGTCGAAGATGCCGGAGTTCACGCAGTTCGACAGAGTGAAGTCGATAATACGGTACTTCCCGGCGAAGGGAACTGCCGGTTTGGCGCGTTTGCGGGTCAACACGCCGAGCCGCGTTCCCTCCCCGCCCGCCAGGATAATCGCTCGAATTTTCATTGTCTCTCTCCTTAAGCCGCCTTGTCGTTGATTGTATCAGGCATACCGCTGCCTTAGCTCGACGGCGCGGTGGTAGATTTCCTCGTATCGGGCAGCCGAGCTGGCCCACGAGAAGTCGCACGACATCGCCGACACCTGCCGCCGCCGCCATTCCGCCGGATTGCCAGTATAGACAGCGAGCGCGTTGCTGAGCGCCCACCGGAGCGCCCCCGCGCTGAAATCGTCGAACAAGAAGCCGATATCCGGCGTGACGGTGTCCGCCAGGCCGCCCGTGTTCCGCACGACGGGGATGGCCCCGTAGCGCATGGCGATCATCTGGCCCAGCCCGCAGGGTTCAAACATCGAGGGCATGACGAATACATCCGAGCCTGCGTAAATGCGCTCGGACAGCGGCTCGCTGAACATCAACCGCACGGCGGATTTCTCCGGGAAATCATGTCCCAGCCAGCGGGCGTCGTTCTCAAAGTGATAGTGTCCGGTGCCAAGTAGAATAAACTGCATCCCGGTGGTGTCGAGCAGGTGACGCATCGCGGGGATGAGAATCTGCGGCCCCTTCTGATCGACCAACCGCATCACGGCGGCGACAAGCGGCACGCTGGCATCCTGCTTCAGATCCAGCTCAGCCTGAAGCGCGAGCTTGTCAGCGGTTCGCGCTTCGAGCGTGTCGACATCGAACCGCCGGGGGATCGCATCGCTGGTCGCCGGGTTCCACTGCTCAACGTCGATACCATTCAGTATCCCGGACAGGCGTGCGATTCGTGCGTGCAGAATCCCATCGAGGCCGAAACCAGCCTCCTCTGTCATAATCTCCTGCGCATAGCGCGGACTCACCGTGCTGAGCAGGGTGCTGTGTGCCAATCCGACCGCCAGCGAGTTATCTGCGCGTCCGACCGCGTGCAGCAGAGGGTGCTCCACCGGCGGAAGCCCGGCCTGCGCGAGATGCCATCCCAATCCCCAACCCTGATAGCGCATGTTGTGAATCGAGAAAACCGTCGGGGCCGCGAGCACGGGATCGTCCATGTGCAGCCGGACGACGAGGTAGGGAAGCATCGCCGTGTGCCAGTCGTGCGCGTGATACACGTCCGGCGACCACCCCTCGGTCTCGTGAAGGCGTTTAACCAGCTCAAGCACAGCCGCCGAGAAGAAGAGGAAACGCCCAACATCGATTCCCTCGTCGTGGCTGTAGATAAAGCGCTCTTCCCGGCTGAAAAACGGCCAGCCTCGGATGAAATAGTGCGGTACGCCTTCGTTGACCGCCAACGACACCTCGACGATCGTTTCAGCGTCGTTCCAGGGCATCGTGAACTCGGTGTAGGGTTCTATACCGGAGAGCGAGTCGTCAACGATCCCGTAGTGAGGCAGGGCAACTCGGACGGAGTGACCCAACCGATGCAGCGCTCCGGGCAGCGCGCCGACGACATCACCGAGGCCGCCCACCTTGACGTAAGGCGCGCACTCTGCTGCGGCAAACAGAATGTTCACTTAACATCAACCCTGACTGATCGTCGTGGCAGCATCGCCGGAACGGGCGATACATGAGCGGCCATTGCCGCCATCTCTGCTACTTGCGGAACCAGCGATAGTCCATCATCGGGAACACCTTGTCGACCTCGTAAAGCTCGTCGGCCAGCGCACGGTCGGGCTGCCCCCGGTCGAGCATCGCAGCGAGTGCCTCAAAACGATCGACGTGGCGGGTGAAGCGCCGGATGGCATACTCGCGAGCCTGCCCGGTCGTCACGAGGAACGGCCAGTCGCTGGACTGCAACAGCAGCAGCTCACGCGCCGCCTGGTTCAGCACGGCCTCTTCGTCCGGCGTCGGATCATCGAATTTCCCGGCGAAGGCCTCCATCCGGGCCTCGGCACTGTGGATCGGCCCCCACATCCAGTGCGTGTCGTGATTGTCCCACGTCCAGTGGTTGCCGCCCATCCCCCACGAGCCTTCAGGGATGTGCAAAACCTCCTCAGGGGGATGCTTCTCGACATAGTCACTGGCCCGCACAAGCTCTACGGCGGGGTCTTCGGCCAGTAGCTTGAGGACCTGCTTGATCCACTCGACGCCCTCGAACCACCAGTGGCCGAACAATTCCGTGTCATAGTTCGAGGCGATGATACCGTAGCTGCCCGTTTCGTTGTGATACTGAGTCAGGCGATCCGTCACCAGCCACGCAAAGTGGCGGGCGTGTTCACCTACTTTGTGTGCCGCCCAATCCGGGTGATAGAAGTCTTTGTGGCTCAGATCGACGCGCGCCCCGGAGATTCGCCAGTACTGAAGGCCAGACAGCCCATCCTTTTTGTGAAACTCACGGTAGTCGTAGTCGCCGGGGTATCCCCAGTCGGCGGACCACACCTGCATCCCGGTCCGGTTATCGCGCCCGATAACGGCCACGCCGGAGTGCTGATCGGCGTTCGGCCCAGCCATCGTCTCCGAAACGTAGTACGGCTCGAACGTCGTCGCCTCGCGGGGCGGGATGGCCGCCTGCACGGGGATCACGTAGCGCCGCTTGACCTCGCCATACGGCCCGATGGCCTCCCCAGCGGCCACGCCGACCGGCTGGCCGCCTTCGATGGTGTGCGTCTCGGTGAAGAACAAACCCAGCCCCACCTCGTGTAGAAAATGCTCGATGCCGGGCCGCACCTGCCCATCATCCGCTACATAGGCGGGGCGGTACGCACACTCCGGCAGCCAGACGGCACGCGGCGACCGCCCGAAGTGGCGTTTATACGCCTCGACCCCTGTTTTGAGCTGCCCGTAGATGGACGAATCATGACTCAGCAGCGGCAGATAACCGTGCGTCGCGGCGCTGGTCGTGATCTCGATCAAGCCCTCATCCTGAAGGTATTTGAACGCCCCTACGAGGTCGCGGTCGTAGCGCTCGTCGAAGCTGCTCTTCGCCTGCTCATACAGTTCCCGGTAGAACTCTGCGAGATAGATCAGATGCGCGTCCTCTTCCTCTTCAAACCGGTCGATGTCCGCTTTGGCTGCGGTGATCTTATCGTCCAGGTAAGCATCGAGGTGATCGAGCACATCGGCATCCGCAAGTTGTTCAACCAGGATCGGCGTCAGCCCGATAGTCAAATGAAACGGAACGCCCTCCTGCCTTAAATCATAGAGGGCGTCAAGCAGCGGAATGTAAGTCTCGGTTGCTGCCTCGTGAATCCATTCCTCACCATGCGGCCACCGGCCAGCCATGCGCGCGTAGGGCAGGTGGCTGTGCAGCACGAACGTAAAGGCGCCGACAGGAGTCACGGCTTATAGACCTTTCCATCAAATGGGAAGACTAAGGATGCGATAGGACCAGCCTATCCTCAGTCATTGTAGCACAACACGCAGCAAATCTCGATTCTGACGCGTCGGCAAGTCAAGACCACCCGCATAGCGGGTGGCTTGACCCAGCCCGATAAGGGCTTGTTACTAGCCGCACCTCAAGGTGCTCTTTCACTTCG
>CAZWUX010000243.1:0-6846 GCA_964637665.1 uncultured Anaerolineae bacterium | reverse complement strand
CGGCCCGCTCGAGCCGCTCGTCGGTCATGAACAGGCTGAATTCGTCGCTGAGCAGCCACGTTCCGAATGCCACGTTGACAACGGGTCGCTGTAAGTCGCCAGCCTCGTAGTCCGGCCAATCTAACTGCGCGGCGATGTCCTCACCCGTCGGCGGCCATATCTGCATGAGTCCCTGCGCGGACGCCGACGAGGTGGCGAACCCTTCAAACAGGCTTTCCTGCTCGATCAACGCGAAAACGAACAGCGGGTCCAGCCCGTAGTCCCCGGCATACTGGAGGACGAGGTCCGCGAAGTAGGTCGGATAGCGCAGCCGTGCGAGAAATGCCGGCCCCTCCAGCGGTGTGACCCCGGCCAGCGTGTGAAGGCGCGCGGCGGCCAGAATGGACGACCGGTAAGCGCCCATCTCCCTGAACAGGATCGCGAGCTGGTAGCTCGCCAGTGGATCGTCCTCATACGTCTTCCTGATATCAGCGAAGTCGCGGGCCGCCTCTCCGACGAGGCCCAGCGACCATAGTTCGCGGCCCCGCGCCATGCGCGGGTCGCCCGTGATGTCCTCCCTCAGGGTCGTCGCCAGCGGGGGCGTTTCCTCCAGCCCGAACTGGCCGACGATCCACTGCTCGGCCTCGGCGCGTCCGGCGTCAGGGTCGTCAGGCAGCGCGAACGCGTCAGGTGGGGTAAACGGCTCGCTGCCTGCCAGCAGCTCGGCGGCCCGGACGCCATAATACCCCGCCGGATCGGCATCACGGGCAGCTTGTAGAGCGGATTCTGCCCCCGTGGAATCGCCCGCCGTCAGCCGCGCCTTGCCGAGCCAGAAGGCGGGGGCCGCTGGCTCCTCGCTGGCGGGCAGCGCGGACGACTGTTCGAAGAATCCGGCGGCCCGATCGAGCTGGCCCTTCTGGAAGTGAAGCAGCCCCAGCTCGAAGATGCCTTCTGCCGCACGTGGATCGTCCGGAAAGGACTCGCTGAGTTGGGCAAAATAGGCGTTGGCGCGCTCGACCTGCCCCTGCGTCACAGCGAGATTGCCTGCCTGAGCCAGCGCATCGGCCACCTGTGGGAGATCTCCGTAATCGGCCACGAACTCGTCATATGTGGCGAACGCGCTTTCGAAATCGCCGGTCAGAGCGTAGAGATCGGCCAGTTCGAGCCATGCCTCGCCCCAGCCCTCCCCATCCTCCGGGTTGAAGCGGGTGATGAGCGCCTGTGTCTCGCTCTGCGCGGCCTGAATATTGCCGAGGTACCGGTAGGAGCGCGCGATGAAGAGATGCGTTTCCGGAGTATCGTTGCGGACGTTCTGTAGATCGGCCAGATGGCTGAGGAACGCCTGAAGCGCGATATCATATTGGCCCTGATAGTAATTCACCAGGCCGCGCTGGTACTGGTCGACGGGGCGCTCCGCCTCCAGCAGCGCGCGCAGGGCGCTCAGCGCCTCAGACGTCTCCGGGTAATCCGTTATTAGCTGCTCGAACACCGTGTAGGCCGCCTCGTACTCCCCGGCCTCGAACCACGTCTGTCCGAGGTTGAAGGAGATGGTCGCCCGGTAGCGCGGATTCTCCGCCTTACTGTAGATCGTCTGGTACTGGGCAACCGCACCGCCCGTGTTCCCCAGCGAGCGGTAGATAGAGGCGATCTTCTCGCGAAGCTGCAATTCGCTGACAAGCTGGCGGCCCTCGTCGGCGGCCAGCTCATAGGCCTCCATCGCTTCGGGGATCTGCCCCGCACCGAGGTGCGCGTCGGCGATGCGCTCATGCACGTAGCTGTTGATCAGGTCGGGTCTGAGGGTAAGATAGGACTCGTAGTCGGTGATCGCGCCTGCCCAATCACTGAGCCCCAGTTTGGCGTCACCGCGCAGGAAAAAAGCCTGCGCCGCCTGTGGGTGCTCAGGGAAGTCGACGAGAAAGCTGTCGAGTGTGGCCTGTGCCGATGTAAAATCGCCGCTGCGAAGCTGCGCGTGTGCCAGCCCAAGCTGGGCCTCCGCGCGCTCGTCGGGGGTAGCGCCCGGATCACCGAGCACCTGCTGGAAGGCGATGGTAGCAGCTTCCCACGCGCCGTTGCGCAGGTCTCGCTCGCCCTGGTTGATGGCCTCTATCGGCATAGGGGTGGCGGTGGGCGTCGGCGCGGGGGGAACAGTCGCCGTCGGGATGGCGGTCGGTTGGGCGGATGGGGAGGATGGCCCCACTGGCTCCGGCGTCTGGGCCGGTGAAAGCAGCCCGCAGGCGGCCAGACTCAGTGTCCCGACCAGCACCGCAGCCGAGTGAATAAGAGATCGTCTCAACTGACACATAGGCGGGATTATCCCGGCCTTTCGCGGGCTTGTCAACCGGTTCTGCCTCTGCCTGTTACACCTGATTCGCAAGGAGATGAGTATGCCTCCCACCTACGATGTTCTCAGTTTTGGGACCATCGGGCTGGATTATATCTTGCGGGTGCCGGATTGGCCCACCCCGGAGCGCGGCGTTCACGCCCCCAGCGAGGAGGAGCACCTCGGCGGTAAGGCGTTAAACGTCGCGGTACTGCTCGGCGGCTGGGGGCTGCGGGTGGCGATCAGCGGCCACGCCATCGGCGATGACCAGCGCGGCGCGCGCCTCGTCGAGCGGCTGGGTGCGCATCCCAACGTCAGCCGCGCGTACCTGAGACAGGTGGAGGGGCTTCACACGATGTACTGCCGCATCCTCGTCAACCCGGAGGGCGAGCGGGCGATCATCGGCGTGACGGTAGACGAGAACCCCTCGACGACTCCCACGCCGTCCATGATCCGGGATGCCGGACTGCTGACGCTGGACCTCTACGGTGGAGACGAGCGCGTCGTCGCGGCACGGCTGGCAGCGGAAGCGGGTAGACCGGTCGTCGTCGGCGATGTGCGCCGGGCGGAGCATCCCGTGCTGGCCTACACGACGGTCGCCATCGCCTCGGCTGCGGAGGTCCGGGCGGGGTATCCCAATCAACCAATCACCCGGTTTGTCGAGATGGTTCAGGCTGAGGGCGTGCGCGGTGTGATCGTGACGGACGGCCCGCGTGATGTGCTCGTTTTCGAAGCCGGTCGCCCGCCGGTCGCGGTCAGGCCGCCACAGATCGAGGTCGTCGATACCGTTGGGGCTGGTGATGCGTTCCGCGCAGGGGTTGTCTATGGTTTGAAAAGCGGCTGGCCGTTCGTCGAGGTGGCTGCGTTTGGAACGGCGGCGGGATCGATCAACGTTCAACATTCAGGGGGCGCCGGTTACACACCGGACGTGCCGACCGTGTCCGCGCTTGCTGTGCGCCTCGTGCGCCGGTCTGTTTGAGAGGTTTCCGTTTGCCCGACGCATCTCGCTCGCCGGGTCGGTGCGCCCTCAATCCTGGTTTTTGTCGATATCCAGGATGCTGCGGATTTTGGAGAGCAGGTCGTGATGCAGAATCGGCTTCTGCAGATAGTCATCCGCCCCAGCTTCCAGTCCCAGCTCCACCGAGGCCGGATCACCGCGTGCGGAGAGAATGACGACAGGCGTGTTGCGATGTGCCTCCATGCTCCGGATTTGCCGGCACAGTTCGATGCCATTCATGCCGGGCATCATAACGTCGAGGATAATGAGATCCGGCGATTTCTGTTTGAGGATGTCTAATGCTGCATATGCGTCGCGTGCCTTGAGTACATCAAAGCCGCCGCGTTCAAGCATAATTCCGATCAGGGTCAGCGCGCCTACCTCATCGTCGACTACCAGGATCGTCGTCATTAAAGTCTGTCCCTTGTCAAGGTGGTTGAATATGGCGTGTTAAGGGATCGGCTGCAAGGTTTTCCCCAGTCTATCTCAGTCACATCAAAATGCAAGCTGGGAACCGGCGATCTGGTGGACACCCGCACGTTGCAGTCCAGCATGTTCATAATAACGTAAATTTGCCCGGTAATACTACTCTTATCAGACAATTAGCCGCCAGTTCGCTCTCTTGATGGCTCTCAGGCCGCAAAGTATAATTAGCCGCGCTGTACGGACAACTGGAAGAGGCCAGTTTGCGACGAGCACAGACGGGTAAATTCGGCCCGCCGATCGAGTATCACGCTCATATACCACACTCACGCAGGTTGATGGCTGAAGTGAGAACACACGCCCCTACCAACCGTCTGCTTCGCTATGATCGATCCGGTCGAGCGCGTGGAAGCGCCGTAAGAACGCATCTCCGCTGGTGGGCTTTGCCTTGATGATCGGCGGATGGCTGCGCTGGCGTCGCATCTGGTTGGCTTGTACATTGCTGATAGCCAGCCTGTTGCTGGCCGGATGCAGCGGACCGGCCTCCGCGCCGGATGATTCAACCGGGCCAACCCCCACGCCGACACCCTGGCCGACGCTCAGGGCTGTCGATACGCCGCGCCCTGTCACCTCCCAGCCGGCGGAGACGGGCCTGACCACGACGCCTCAGAGCGGCCCGGAGCTTCTAGAACAGTACCGTGCCGCCGTGCGCGCCGATGCCGTTTCCGTTTTCCCGCTGTCAGGTGACCCGGAGCACCCCGTCCGAATCGAAGTCATCGTGCTGTCCGGCGACATCGATCCCATTGTGGAGGTCAGCAATACGAACGGCGATCCGCTGGCTCAATCGGATACAGGCAGCGCCGGTGAGCCGGAGGTCATTGGGCAGCTGATCTTCCCCTCGGCTGGCTATTACGAGCTTGGCATCTCCTCGACCGGAGGGGAGGGGGAGGTGGGTGTTTCGATCTACCAGCTGGGTCAGGCCGGGCTGGAGGGCGGTGGGACGTTCTCCTCGATGGATGAGGAACTGCACGCCTCGATCGTGCATCCAGCCACGTACCACACCTTCCGGCTGCCCGTGAAACGCGGCGAGCGCTTCGATCTCATCGCGGAGTCGCAGACTGAGGGGCTGGACCTGCTGTTCGAGCTGTACAATCCGGACGGCGTGCTCGTCGCGGCTCGCGACGACAACGAGGGGCTGAACCCGGCCATCTGGAATTTCATGCCCGATCGTGATGGGCCCTACACGGTTGTGGTGAGCAACTTCGGTGAAACGATCGGCGATTACGTGCTGCGGGTCAGTCCGTCGACCAGCGCGGGACAGGCCAGCATGGGAACCCGCACCGAGCTTGAGCTAACCGGCGTGCCGCGCCGCAGTTCGTGGTTGACGCTGGAGGGACATGCGCTGGACGCGGTTTATGTGGAGGCCCGCCCGGTCGATCCCGGCGTCGATGTCAGCATCGCCTTTTATGATGGGCACGGCAACGAGCTTACGTCAATCGATCTGGCCGAGGCCGGGGAGGAAGAGGCACTGACGCTCGTGCAGTTCCCCTTCGACGGCGAATACCAGGTCGAATTTACGACGATGGCCGAAAGTGGGACGATCGAATACTACATCCGGCTTACGCGTCAGGTGGATATGGAGTACGGCGGGCTGGTCGTGGCCGGTGGGTTCGGTAAAGAGGGGGAGATCGAAGGCCCCGGCACGGTGTACAGCTATGTCTTCGATGCGTCGGGGGGCGATCTGATCGGGGTCGATGCCCACGCGACCGGCATCGAGGGCCTTGACCTGGGCTTCGATCTGTATGCCCCTGATGGGACGCGGCTGTTAAGGCGTGATGACGATATCGGCAAGAATCCGGTCATCGACCGGTTTGAGCTGCCTCAGTCGGGCCGCTACGCCGTGACGGTGTGGAACTACGGCGGTACGGTGGGCACGTTCGACGTGTTCATCACGAACCCGGATGCCCCGGCCACGCCGCCGCCGGAGGAAGTGACTCCGTCTGCGCCTCCACCCGAATGAGATCGGGTGCTTAGATCCACCAGGGCGTTTCCCCTGAGATTGGAGATCGCATGGCTTATAACGACAGGCGGAACGGCGTTCGGCTTGGCCCCCGATTGTGGTTTGGCATTTTCTCGCTGATTATCGCCGTCTGGGCGACGATCACGCACATTGGGCTGGTGGGCGAGGTCATTGCCGTCCTGTTTGGCTCGTTTCTGATCAGCCTCGCCATGCGCCCGGCAGCCGATTTTCTCTCGCGGTGGAAGGTGCCGCGTGGGGTAACGGTCATCCTGGTCTACCTGCTGATGCTCGCCGTACTTGCTCTGATAGGCGGTTTTGCAGGAACGGCTATCGGCGGGCAGGTCGTTCAGCTTATCGAGAACGGCCCCGCACTGATCCAACGGGCGGCAGACAGCTTGCAGTCGATCCCTATCGTCAGCCAGACGTTCCCCTCGCTGGACAGCGTGGCTCAGGACATCTCGCACGGTGTGCAGGCGCTGGCGAGCGCGTTGTTGGGGGCTGCCACTGGCGCGGGGCGGATCGTCATCGAGATGCTGATGGTGCTTTTCATCGCCTTTTTCTTCACGACGGATGTCGGCATCGGCGAGCGCGTCATCGACGCGTGGTTCCCCGAACGGTATAGAGATCGCGTTCGGGCCGTCGCTCTGAACGCCACCGAGCGGCTCAAGCGCTGGGTCGGCGCGCAGATCGTGCTCATCGTCTATTTTGCGGTGGTGTATGGGGCGGGGCTGCTGATCATCGGGGTGCCGTTTGCCATCGCCATCGCCCTCATCGGCGGCCTGCTCGAACTTGTTCCGTTCGTGGGCGGCGTGACTGCGCTCGTGCTGTCCGTGCTGTCCGCGCTCACCGTTCGCCCGGCGCTGGTTATCTGGGTGCTCGTCCTGTATATCGTCGTCGCCCAGATCGAGTCCAACATCGTCCTGCCACACCTGTACGGTCAGGCCGTCGACGTGCACCCCGTAATCATCCTGGTGGCGCTGTTCATCGGGGGCCGGGTCGGGGGCGTATTCGGCGCGCTGTTCACCGTCCCTGCCGTCGTCGTCGTGGCGGCGATTATCAAAGAGTTCCGCCAGACCGGTGACCTTCCCGAAGCTGAGGAAGCCACCT
>CAZWUX010000242.1:0-6867 GCA_964637665.1 uncultured Anaerolineae bacterium | reverse complement strand
GAGGTTGTCTGAGTACAGCAGCGCATTCCCGATGGGCGTCCCTTTTTCGTCGAGGCGTCCGTGCTGGCCGGGTCGCTGGGGATGCTGCCCAGCGCGTCGCTCGGCGCGTCGCCGCCGGGGCTGTATGAGCCGATTCATGGCTCGGCGCCTGACATCGCGGGGCAGGGCATCGCGAATCCGCTGGGCACGATCCTCAGCGCGGCGATGCTGCTCCGCAATTCGCTGGGCCTGCCGGACGAGGCCGCCGCCGTCGAGGCAGCGGTCCAGGGCGCGCTGGCGGACGGTGTCCGCACGCGCGATCTGGGCGGGGAGGCGTCGACGGCTGAGATGGGGCAGGCCGTGCGGGACAGGTTGGGGTAAACCGGCTTAGTGGATCGCGTCGAGGTTGATCTTCGTTGGCGCGATCAGGCAGATGACGCGCGTTTGCGTGCGGCGCGCCTCTGCGGGGTAAACGTAACCGTAAAACCGGGGGCGCGGTCTGCTCAGAGGGCGACGACGTGGGTCGGGGCGATGCGGCACAGGACGGGCGTCTCGCTTTCGGCCAGCTCCACCGGGACGACGCCCCCGAAATAGCAGGGTTGGCCGGTGTAGACCTCTGCAAGATGGTCGAGGTGGCTGAGCGCGCCGTCCTCGGTCATCTCAACCACCGTGCCGCGCACCTCCAGATAGCGCCCCTCGCCCGGCACGAAGGAGAGCAGCGTCACAAGCGGATTGGCGCGCATATTCTTCTCTTTTTGAAAGCCGCGCATCGTGTTGATCAGCAGGTACTCACCATCGTAGTCGGCCCACACGACGGTCGTTTGCGGTTGGCCGTCCGGCATGACGGTCGTCAGCGCGGCGTAGACCGGCCCGGTGAGCAGATCGCGGTGCGATTTGGGGATAGTGGTCGTGGACGCTTCGTAATCAACGGCCATCGGCGATCCTGCCTGTTTCTTTCTGCGGCTAAATACACCTGAGGCTAGTCGCCCGCCCCAGAGATGGGCAGGGTCACCTTGAAGGTCGTGCCCTTTCCAACCTCGCTCTGCACGCCGATGACCCCTCCGTACAGCTCGACAAGCTGCTTGACGATGCTGAGGCCCAGCCCCGTGCCGGGGATATTCGACTTGCGCGCGTTCGACGCCCGGAAAAACTCGTCCCAGAGGCAGGTGATGTCCTTTTCGGGGATGCCGATGCCGGTGTCCGTCACGGTGATGACCGCTCCGGTGGGCCGCTCGACGACGCGCACGTCGACGCGCCCGTTCTCCGGCGTGTACTTGACGGCGTTGCCGATGAGATTGTCGAAGATGCGGGCCAGCCCTTCCTCGGTGGCGGTGACGGACAGCGTCTCGAAGGGCAGGTCGACGTTCAGCGCGATGTTCTTTTCCCCGGCCTGCGGCTGCCACCGGGTGCATACCTGCTCGATGATCGGCTGGAGGGGCAGCCGTTCGGGGTCTTCGAGCAGTTCGGGCGTTTTGCTGGCCGAGAGCGCGAGCAGGTCGTTGATCAGCTCCATCAGGGAGTCGAGGCGGCGCTCGACACGCTGAACGATATCGCGCTGCCGACCGTTTAGCTCGCCCGCCAGCCCGCGCAGCAGCGTGCGCAGCAGGCTTTGCGCCCCGCCAGCGGGGGCGCGCAGCTCGTGCGTCACCAGCCGGACGAACTGGCCGCGCGTCCGGTCGGCCTTCTGAAGCTCGTCGTGCGCCAGCGCGTTCTCCAGCGCCGCCGCGCCCTGCCGGGCAATCGCCATCAGGAAGCTGGCGTCCTCAGCCGTGAAGTGATTCGACTCGTCGGCGTAGACGCGCAGCACGCCCAGCGGCCTGCCGCCGCTGATGATCGGCGCGACGAGCAGACTGCGTATCCCCTCCTCGGCGACCTGCTTCGGGTACTGGATGCGCGGGTCGGAGGCAGGCTCGCCGATGATGACGGGCGTGCCGCCCAGCGCCTCCTGATCGAGCGCGCTGTGCGTCAGCTCGACCGGGCCTTTGTCGATATAGTCCTGGCTCAGGCCGTAGGCGGTCGTCATCGCCAGCCGCTCGCCGCTCTCGTCGAGCAGGCGGATGGACGCACTCGGCACGCCCAGCGCCAGCGCCGCGCTGCGCGCCAGGTGCTCCATAACCTCCGGCAGGCTGAGCGTCGAAGAGACGGCCTGCGTCGTCTGGAACAGCGCCGCGATCTGGCGCTCGCGCTCCCGCAGCCGCTCGATGATCGAGGAGGTCAGATAGACGGTCGCCAGCGCGGTGATGGCGAAGAAGATCAACTGCGACACGACAAACGTCGCGTTCAGGTAGATGGTGCCGGGCAGGGCGGGGATCACGTCGTAGTGGGGGAATATCTGCCAGAACTCCAGCCCGGCGATCAGCGCCAGCACGAGCACCCCCATCACAACGTAGATGTACGGCGACTGGCCGGGCAGCAGGATCGTCACCATCAGCATGTGGATCAGCAGGAAGGGGATGGCCGGGCTGAGCACGCCGCCCGTAAAATGCAGGAAGGCCGCCATGCTGATCCAGTCCAGCCCGACCTGAAGCACGACCACCCAGCGCACGCGGCGCATCTGCGCCTCGTCCACAGGGCCGGTCTGGCCCCGCATCAGCGCGGTCAGCAGCAGGTTGTAGGCGAGGATGACTGCACCGAGGGCGTACAGGGGCATCTCAGGCAGGGGCAGGCCCAGCAGATGCACGCAGAACGCGGTGGCGAGCACCACCGTCACGCCCGCCACCCAGCGCGTGCCGATCAGCCGGACGGTGTTCGCGGCGAGATCGCCCGGCAGCAGTGTATCGAACGGCAGGATCACTTTAGGCGATTGGTCGGCCATCCACGCCCCTTTTATACACGGCGCGGCGGCTTGTCGATCGGGGGAGCGACCCGTGCCGCATCCCCAGCCGCCCTCGGATCGAGAATGTTGGGGCTTACGATTCGGCCAGCCCCCACCTACGACAACGTTCGGGGGCTGGCTGATTACGTCCTTAGCGCGGCTTACGCCTTCTGAAGCAGCTCGTCGACCTTGTTGACCAGATCGTCGGGATCGATGGGCTTGTCGATGAAGGCATCAACCGGCAGGTAATCCTGATCCGGCGCGACGCGGGTCGGCGCGGTGGCGTGGATCGAGGTCAGCATCAGGATGGGGATGCCCTTGTAGTTCGCGTACTCGGAGTTGGGATCGGGGCTGCGGAGCTTGAGGGCCAGTTGAAAGCCCTCGGTCGTCGTGTCCATCATGACATCCAGCACGATCAGGTCAGGCCCCTCGGCCTTGATCATCTCAAGGCCCTCGGCGCCGCTGGCAGCCTCGACGACTTCATGCCCCGCCCCTTCGAGGCAGAGCCGCGTCGCCAGCACCATGTCAGGATCGTCGTCGATGATCAGGATTTTCGCCATTGTCGTTGTCCTCGCCTTGTAATGAGCGGATCAGGGTCAGGGTATGGGTCGCAGAGCGCCCCAACTGAAAGAAACGCTTTGCGTTTCTTCACGGCGCGGCGGGCAGACCCGCATTGCGCTGCATCAGGGGCGATCCCTGTCCCCGGCCAGCTCACGGATGATCGCCGCGCAGACCGCCGGGATGCAGGCCTCGACCGGGGCGCTCAGCCCCGGCCCCCAGCCCACGTCCGCGGGCTGCACGCCGTAGATCACGATTTCGGGGGGGAGCACGCCCAGCGCGTCGCCCAGCGCCAGCGCCTCGGCCAGCCCCGCCGCGTGCAAAATGCCGATCTCGTGCAGATCGCCGGAGCCGAGCCGGACTTCCTCCGGCGTGAAGCGCACCCACGTACCGGGCTCACGGCCCATGTCCGCCGCGTCGACCACGACGGCCCGCCGGTAGCCCTGGAGCAGCAGCACCGTCTCCAGCCCCGGCGTGCCGCCTTCCAGCACATCGACCCCCGGCGGAGCGCCCGCCGCCAGCAGCGACTCCACGACCGCCGCACCGATTCCGTCATCCCCCCGCAGCGGATTTCCGAGCGCGAGCACGAGCGTTTCGGCGGGGCGGACGGTCGGCGCGTTGGCGGTGGTCCGGCTGTCTATCATCATATCACCGATCGCGGGGGACGCGGAGACCGCATCCCCCGGTATCTTTGCGAATCTCAGACGAACTTCACGTCGAGCATGTGCGCCGAGCACGAGATGCAGGGGTCGTAGGCCCGCACGAGCATCTCAAGCGCCAGCGTGATGTCGTCCTGCGAGCGGTCGAGGATCGACGGGACGAGCGCGTGCATGTCGTGCTCGATGTTCTGGAGGTTCTGGCCGGTGGGGATGATGCAGTTCGCACCCGCCATCAGGCCGTCCTCGATTTTGTAATGGTGGAACAGGATGCCGCGCGGGACCTCGCACGAGCCGACGCCCTCACCCGTCAGGCGGGCGGGCGGCGCGGGCTCCTCCCATTCGATGCCGCGTTCGAGCAGCGTGTCGGCCAGCGCAATCGAGTCCTCGACGGCGTGGACGATCTCGACGACCTGCGCCACCGTGATCATGTACGGGTTGTGGCACACGGGCTGAAGCCCCATCACGGCTGCGGCTTCCTTCGCCCTCGGGTGCAGGAGGTCGTAGTTGACGTTGAAGCGCGCCAGCGCGCCGACCGCGTACGACTCGCGCTGGTTCTTCGTCCGCTTGGCGGAGGAATGGGGCACGAGGTACTCGTTCGTGACGGCGCGGTAGTCCGACAGCGGCCACTGGCCGCCGTCCGTGCTGGCGATCACGCCGTCGATCCAGGCGTACTCGTCCGGCTTGTGGAGCGCAACGTGCTCGGTTTCGCGCTCGAAGGCGGGCACGTCGAGCGTCGAGAACAGCTCGACGGTCGCATCCACGTCGGCGCGCATCGCCTCAAGGCGCTCGCGCAGCGCGTAAAGCTCGTCGGTCGTCGGGAAGTGGTTGAAACCGCCCACGACCATCGCGACGGGGTGCGTGTGCCGCCCGCAGATCGCCCGGCAGAGGTCACCGGCAAGCTGCTTCATGCGCAGCGCGCGCAGCACGACATCGGGCGCGCTCGTCGCGAGCGGGATCACGCTGCCCACGCCCAGAAAGTCAGGCGCGACGAGCATGTAGGCGTGCAGGATGTGGCTGTCGAGGATTTCGCCGTAGAAGTTCAACTGGCGCAGGAGCTTCGTCTGCTCGCTGAGCTCGACGCCGAGCGCGTTTTCCACGGCGCGCAGGGAGGCCGTCGCGTGGCCGACCGCGCAGATGCCGCAGATGCGTGACGTGAGGTGGGAAGCCTGTTGATAGGGGCGGCCCAGCAGCATCGCCTCGAAAAAGCGCGGGGCTTCGACGATCTGAAGCTCGCACTTTTTCAGCTCGCCGCTCTCCACGTCGACGACGATGTTGCCGTGCCCCTCGACGCGGGTGACGTGGTGAACGTCGACTTTTAGATTCCGGTCTGCAACTACCTGTGCCATAAGCTAGCCCTCACTCTCAACAAGCTCGCGCTTGAGAACGTCCATCTGGTGGTTCAGGAACAGCGTCATCTTCTGCTCGATGTCCGCGCCCTGAAGGCCGTGCTCGGCCATCACCTCGTACAGCGATTCCATGTTCGGGTTGGTGAGCAGGCCCCGGCAGCCCTCGCACTCGGACCCGTAGCTGGGGCAGCGCGCCCCGCACCCGGCCCGGACGATCGGCCCCAGACAGACCATGCCCTTCTTATACACACACTCGTTTTCGAGCATCTTGCACTCGACGCACATCGGCACTTCGGAAAGCCCCGGCGTCCGGCCCTGAAGCAGCTTCTTCACGATCGAGACGAACTCGTCCGGGTCGATGGGGCAGCCGGGCACGACCGCGTCCACCTGGATCACCTCGCCGATGGGGCGCACCGCGTAGGTGTCGTACCACTCGGCCTTGTCGCCGTAGACGTACTCGCGCACGTCGGCGAGCGGCTGGCGATTCTTGATCGCGTTGATGCCGCCCAGGTGGGCGCACGCGCCGAGCGCGACGACGAGCGCGGCCTGCGCGCGAATCTTGCGCAGCCGTTCCTCGTCCGCCGGGCGGGAGCACGATCCTTCGATGAAGGCCACCACATAGTCGTCATCGCGGCGGCTGATGGCCTCGCGGAAGTTGACGATCTCGACCGCGTTGAGCAGATCGAGGTGGGTTTGCAGCGCGTCGACGACCGTTAGCTGGCAGCCCTCGCAACAGGTGAAGTCGAAGAACGCGACCTTTGGTTTGACGGCTCCGTTTCCGTTCTGTTCCGTCATCAGAGCGCCTCCTCAAGGTGTTTGATCTCGTTATAGGCGAACGAAGGGCCGTCCTTGCAAGCGTACATGTGGTTGATCTGGCAGTGGCCGCACTTGCCGACGCCGCACTTCATCCGGCGCTCGAAGCTGAACCAGATGTTGCCCTCCGGGATGCCCTTGCCGAGCAGCTCCATCAGCACGAAGCGGTACATCACGGGCGGGCCGACCACGATCGAAACCGTGTTGCGGGCGTAGACCTGCGTCTTCGGGAACAGCGTCGTGATCACGCCGACGTTGCCATCCCAGCCCTCGGCGGGGTGATCGACGCTGGTGAGCAGTTCGATGTCGTCCCGCTCCTGCCACTCGTCCAGCTCGTTCTTGAACAGCAGATCGCCGGGCGTGCGCGCGCCGTACAGCACGGTCAGGCGGCCATACTTGCCGCGCTCGTCGAGCATCTGGTTGATCACGGAGCGCGCCGGGGCGAGGCCCAACCCGCCGACCGCGAACAGAATGTCCTTGCCCTGAAAGGATTTCAGGGGGAAGGGGCGGCCAAATGGGCCGCGAATCCCGACCTTGTCGCCGGGGCCCATCGAGTGCAGCACTCTGGTCAGGTCGCCGACCTGCCGGACGCAAAGCTCGAACGTGCCGTTCGAGCGGCTGGGCGACGACGAGATGCTGATGGGCGCCTCGCCGACGCCGAACACGGACATCTCGACGAACTGGCCCGGCTCGTGGC